>DGOK01000105.1 GCA_002389385.1 Rhodospirillaceae bacterium UBA4468
CATCGCGCCTTCTGCTTTAATGTCGCGGCAGTAGACCGGAGAACGATCGCGACGATACGCCACGATCATGTCGCCAAGGCGTTTTTCCAGATCAGCCAAATCAGATGCGAGGCAAAGAATTGCCATGACTTCAGATGCCACAGTGATATCAAAACCTGCTTCACGGGGGAAGCCGTTGGCAACACCGCCAAGTGAAGCTGTAATCTGGCGAAGTGCCCGATCATTCATGTCCAATACACGCTTCCAAGCAATGCGGCGAACATCAATGTCGAGGCCATTGCCCCAATAGACGTGGTTATCAAGCATCGCTGAGAGCAAATTGTGCGCTGACGTAATCGCATGAAAGTCACCCGTGAAATGAAGGTTCATGTCCTCCATTGGGATAACTTGAGCATAGCCACCACCGGCTGCGCCACCCTTCATGCCGAAGTTCGGCCCGAGGGAAGCCTCACGGATGCAAATGGCTGCTTTTTTACCAATACGGTTAAGTCCATCGCCGAGGCCAACGGTCGTGGTGGTTTTGCCTTCGCCTGCAGGTGTTGGGTTGATGGCCGTCACAAGAATGAGTTTGCCGTCTTTTTTACCCTCAAGGCTTTTGATGAACGCCGCAGAAATCTTTGCTTTGTCATGCCCATAGGGAAGTAGATGTTCTGTCCCAATGCCAAGCTTTGCGCCAATGTCATTAATATGTTGAGGCGTTGCTTCGCGGGCAATTTGAATGTCTGTTTTTGCCATTGCTAATTACTTTCGATTAAATCGTTTCTAAAAAATGAGCGCTTAATTGCCCAACTTATCCCCGGCGTTAATGCCTGCATCTGTAGCCCACTCAGCAGAGGTCACTTTGCCACCGCCCGCCGGACGCACTCGTTTTATAAGAATACGGCCGCCATCTGCTTGCACAGTAACGCCGTTCTCATCAACGCTAGCGACATCGCCCGGTGTGCCGGTTCCATCTAGCTTGGCGCAATCGTAAACTTTTACTTCTTCACCATTTAACGTTGTCCAAGCCCCCGGTTGTGGGTTTGTGCCGCGGATTAGGTTGTAGACGTCCGCGATGGGCTTAGACCAATCGATCTCAGCATCTTTCTTACGGCACCAGCTTTCATAAGTCGCTTTGGTTTCGTCCTGTGTCGTTCTAATAAGATTTCCGGAGCGAAATGCGTCAAGAACTTCAAGCGTAGAATCAACACCAAGTGGGAATACCTTTTTGAAGTAAATATCACCAAGCGTGTCATCAGGGTCAATATCGACTTCTTTTTGCAACAGGATTTCACCCTCATCCAAGCCATCCGTTGGATAGAACCAGCTAAGGCCAGATTTTGTTGAACCCCAGATGATAGGCCAGTTAATTGAACTTGGGCCACGGTGAAGCGGGAGCAGCGAAGGATGGAAGCAGATCGAACCCATTTTTGGGATGTTGCGTGCTTCTTCAGGTACGAACACAATCACGTACGCCATCATCATTACATTTGCATTTAGCGCACGCATTTCTGCCAATACATCTTCATCTTTGAAGTCGGATGGCTGATAAAGGGGAAGCCCGTGATCAAGGGCAGCCTGCTTTAAAGGATCTACTGGCCGACCTTCTTTGTCTGGGGCTGTGTAAACGGCAACGACTTCATCCTGACCTGCTTCAAGAATTTTCTCGAGGGCTGCCTGGCCGAATGCCTGCTGACCCATAACGATAACGCGCATCTCTCATTCTCCCACTAGCGTCGATAAACGACGCATATTTCAAAACCCGCTTTTAAGCGTGGTTATTATTTCGCTTCACCGACGGCACCGGACGCTTTAATACGTTCCAGATCGCTGTCATCGTAGCCTAGGACCGAAGTTAAAATTTCATCAGTATGTTCACCAAGTAGCGGCGACCGGACGACCTCGACGGGTGAGTCAGACAATTTAATCGGGCAACCTACTGACAAGTATGCGCCACGCTCAGGATGATCGACTTCAACGATAGTCCCCGTGTCTCTTAACCCCTGGTCCTCCGCGATTTCCTTCATGCTGAGGATTGGGCCAACCGGAATGTCGAAAGGGTTACACACATCCATGACTTCAAATTTGGTTTTGGTCATGGTCCATTTTTCAACGCGTTCAAAAATCTCGTTCAACTTGTCGAGGCGCTCAGGCGGTGTTGCGTAACCTTCTTTGGTTTTCCAATCGGGCTCGCCAATGACATCGCAAATCTTTTCCCAAATCGCTGCCTGCGTAATGAAATACGTATAAGCGTTAGGGTCTGTTTCCCAGCCTTTGCATTTTAGAATGCGACCCGGCTGCCCTCCGCCTGAGTCATTTCCAGCGCGTGGCGTTGCTTCGCCAAATGGAATGCCTTCGCCGAATTGTGAATACTCAGTCAGTGGGCCAGCATCCAGACGCTGCTGATCACGAAGCTTAACGCGACAAAGGTTCAAGACGCCGTCCTGCATGGCCGCCATAACTTTTTGACCACGACCGGTTTTTTCGCGCTGGAGCAGGGCTGTTGTGATGCCAAGTGCCAGATGTAAGCCAGTGCCGGAATCGCCAATTTGCGCGCCCGTCACAACAGGGATGCCATCGACAAATCCTGTCGTAGACGCGGAGCCGCCCGCACACTGCGCGACATTTTCGTAAACTTTGCAGTCCTCGTATTTGCCAGGACCAAAGCCCTTGATCGAGGCCATAATCATACGTGGATTGAGCTCTTGAATTCGCTCCCAGGTAAAGCCCATCCGGTCCAATGCACCAGGTGCAAAATTCTCGACAAGCACATCACAGGTTTTAATAAGGCGCTCGAGGACTTCTTTGCCGGTCTCGTTCTTACTGTTCAGCTCGATCGACCGTTTATTGTGGTTGAGCATCGTAAAATAAAGAGAGTCTGCACCAGGCACATCGACCAACTGTTTACGTGTCGCATCGCCAACGCCTGGGCGTTCAACCTTGATGACATCCGCGCCAAACCAAGCCAGTAATTGTGTGCAGGTTGGACCTGACTGTACGTGGGTGAAGTCGAGTATTTTGATACCTTCGAGTGCTTTCATTTTGCGCCTCTTGAATTGGAGTTGATTTATTTTTGTAATGTCATTTCTTTGCCACAACGCTTTGCGGGTTGAGATTGCCGATGCGGCCACTCTCGGTGCCGGCATTTTCGTCGATCACAGCATTGATAAGAGCGGGCTTTCCAAAATCCATTGCCTCGTTTACGGCGCGTTTAAGGTCATCTGGTGAAGTGACGTAATAGCCAACGCCACCAAACGCTTCCATCATTTTGTCGTAACGGGCATCTTTAACAAACACGGTCGGTGCCACATCTTCGCCGCCGGTTGGATTAACGTCAGTGCCGCGGTAAATGCCGCCGTTGTTAAAGACCACAACACAAATTGGCAGGTTGTAGCGGCAGATGGTTTCGATCTCCATGCCGGAAAATCCAAACGCACTGTCACCTTCGACGGCTAGAACTGGACATCCTGTTTCGACAGCTGCGGCGATGGCTTGACCCATGCCAATACCCATAACGCCCCAGGTTCCGACATCTAAGCGTTTGCGGGGTTTATGCATATCAATAATGCTTCGAGCGAAATCGAGGGTATTTGCACCTTCATTCACTAGGATTGCATCAGGGCGTTCATTAATAATAATACGAAGTGCGCCAAGCGCGCCTTGATAATCCATAGGGACATTATTGTTCTGAAGCTTCGGCGCCATACGTTCAATATTGGATTGCTTCTTGGCGTAAATAGCTTCGGTCCATTCGCTAGGAGGCGTTGACCAATCATTACCCATGCCATCAAGGAATGCTGAAACGCATGAGCCGATATCACCAACGACAGGCGCTGCAATTTCGACATTGCTGTCCATCTCTTTAGGTTCAATGTCGATCTGCACAAATTGCTTTGGTTTATCGCCCCAGGTTTTTCCTTTGCCGTGGGATAAAAGCCAGTTGAGGCGTGCACCTATCATGATGACGACGTCGGCTTCCTTTAGGGCGAGGGATCGTGCGGGCCCAGCTGATTGTGGGTGCGTGTCCGGCAACAATCCTTTCGCCATGCTCATTGGTAAATAAGGGATGCCGCTTTTTTCAACAAAAGCCCGGATATCATCGTCGGCCTGTGCATACGCAGCACCTTTGCCAAGAATGATTAACGGGCGTTTGGCACCTTTTATAACGTTGAGAGCCCGCTCGACTGCACTAGGGGCAGGTAACTGTGCAGGCGCTGCGTCGATAACTTTGACGAGTGACTTTTCACCCGCGATAGCATCCATCGTTTGACCAAGAAGCTTGGCTGGCAAGTCGAGATAGACACCGCCAGGACGACCAGAGACTGCTGCGCGAATGGCGCGAGCAATGCCAATGCCGATATCTTCAGCATGTAGAATACGGAAAGCTGCTTTGCAAAGTGGCTTAGCAATGGCGAGCTGGTCCATTTCTTCGTAGTCGCCTTGTTGCAGATCAACGATCTCTCGTTCAGATGAACCACTGATCAGGATCATCGGAAAACAGTTGGTCGTGGCATGTGCCAAAGCGGTCAGGCCATTCAGGAAACCTGGCGCAGAAACTGTCATACATATTCCGGGCTTCTTCGTAAGGTAGCCTGCGATCGCCGCAGCGTATCCTGCATGCTGTTCATGGCGGAATGATAAAACACGTAGACCTTCGGCCTGCATATACCGTCCCAGATCTGTAATCGGAATGCCGGGCACATTATAAATGGTTTTAACATCATTAAGCTTGAGCGCGTCGATGACGAGATGGAACCCGTCTGTAAGCTCGCCAATGTTTTCTTCAGTTGATTTATCGGTCGCAGTCGACGACATGTTATCGGTCTCCATAGAATAATTCAGGCGTCAGCCTGTTGATTTTTGCTCTGATCCCGATGCGACATCAATGGCATTGCCATGGACGTCCATCGGCGGATCGGTGAATTCGTGCCAACTTTGGCGAATGTGTGCATGAAGCTGCATGGTGTGCTTGCGGACCAGCTTGCTTGCGAGGTCGCTGTCCCGCTTTTCAAGCGCTTCAATAATATGCATGTGGTCATCAACGGATAAGTTAACCCGGTCGGCCTCAGCCATTGTGCGGGCACGGATTGCACGCATGTGTAAGAACAGGTCGTCGGCAATAGATTTTAACATCGCACATTCTGATAGCTCGAGAATACGTTTATGGAAGCGGATATTCGCATCTGAATATTCGTCCATATGTTCACGTGCTTCTTTTTTCGTGTAATCAGAAACCATACGACGCAACGAGCCTATGTCGCCATCGGTGGCATGAATTGTTACAAGCCGTGCTGCCATGCTTTCTAATGCCGCCCAAACGGTGACCATCTCGAGGACTTCAACGAGCGATTTGCGTTTGATGAAGATGCCTTTGCGGGGCTGGATATCGACAAAGCCTTCCTGTTCAAGACGCGCTAGAGCTTCTCGAATTGGCGTACGAGAAATGCCCAGTTGATCGGCCATTTTTCGTTCTTCGAGTTTCAGATTGGCGTCAGCAGCATAGATGTTCATGTTCGTAATGCCATCCTTCAAGACATCATAAATATGATCTTTGAGGCTGAAATTAGTTCCTACTGCCTTGAGCTTTAAGCCCTGCGCCATTCTATCTCTCGCTTTGTCGTTATCCAGAATTTGTATGTCGGTTATCTGAAAAGCTATAAGTGTATAGGCTGAATTTCATTTTATATCTGGTATACCATATGCCAGTTAATTTTCCTCAGCAATACCATAAAATAGAAATATTATGCTGCGCTGCACTAAATTTTTATCTGAAAAGTCCCAGAAAATAGGGATTTTTTGCATTGTTGGAAATTTTTTTGTGGTATATGGTATACCAGATAAGTCCAGGTTTTCTTCGCTTTGATCTTTAAAATATTTAAAGTTATTTCTATAGTAGAGTCAAATATAATTGTGATATATCAAATGAGGTCGTAAATAGGACAAAGTATCTGGAATGATCAATTTAGAAAGATTTGTCGCTGGAAAACATCTGACTTAAAGGTGTTAATCCAACCTAAAGCCAGAATGAAACGCTTGATAAGGTAATTTGAACGATGGACACGCATTTAATTAAAAAGAAAACCAAACCTGTGCGTCCGGGTGGTAAGTCGAGAAAGAAAGCGCGTCCATTTCCTAAGGGGCGTCAGGTCGTACCTTCTGCACTTAAAGACGTGCAGAAACTCCTTACAGGTAAGTCTCTCGCAAGTGAAATGCTGATTGAGCACTTACATCTTATTCAAGATAAATTCGGACATTTGTCTGCAGAGCATTTGGCGGCGCTGGCGGAAGAAATGAAATTAGCCCAGGCCGAAGTCTACGAAGTTGCGACCTTCTATCATCATTTTGATGTCGTACGGGAGGGTGAGAATGCTCCCCCAGAAATCACGATCCGAGTTTGTGACTCGCTCAGTTGTGAGATGGCAGGCGCACAAGACATTATGAAGGCTTTAAAGGATAAAGCGCCAAAGTATGTTCGTGTGCAGCATGCGCCATGTATGGGCTTATGTGACAAAGCACCAGCCGCAGCTATTGGCAAAAACTATACGGGTGATGTCTCAGTCTCGAATTTACTCAAGGCGGCAAAAGCCCGAGATGTAAAACCGGAAAAGCCCAAGTATCAAACCTTCGATGCGTATGTGAAGGATGGCGGCTACAAGGTTCTGAAGAAGCTCCGAAAGGGTGCGAAATCTCCAGACGACGTTATTGAAACATTGCTTGAAGCTGGGCTGCGCGGGCTCGGTGGTGCAGGTTTTCCATCAGGCCAGAAATGGAAATTTGTACGTGCTGTCGAAGGCACGCGTTATATGTGTATCAACGCAGACGAAGGTGAGCCTGGAACTTTTAAAGACCGATTATACCTGCAAACTAAGCCGCATCAATTCCTCGAAGGTATGTTAATTGGTGCATGGGGCGTAGAAGCTGATGCTGTCTATATTTATCTTCGTGATGAGTATCCAGCGATCCGAAATATCCTCGTCAAAGAAATAGCGCTTCTCGAAAAAAAGAAGATCATTAAACCTGGGTATGTCCATCTTCGTCGTGGCGCAGGTGCGTATATCTGTGGTGAAGAAAGCGCGATGATTGAGAGTATCGAAGGCAAACGCGGCCTACCAAGGCACCGACCGCCTTATGTGGCTCAAGTTGGTTTGTTTGGCCGCCCGACGTTAGTTCACAACGTTGAAACTGTTTACTTGATGCCGGAAATTCTCGCCAAAGGGGCCGATTGGTTCATTAAAGAAGGACGTGAAGGGCATAAGGGAAATCGTTCATACTCGGTATCGGGACGTGTGAAGAAACCGGGTGTTGTTCTAACCGCAGCTGGTGCAACGGCCGAAGAGCTGATTGAACTTTGCGGTGGCATGGAAAGAGACCACACCTTTAAAGGATATCTTCCAGGCGGTCCTTCAGGCGGGATACTGCCTGCCAAGATGGGCAATCTTCCATTAGATTTCGGCCAGCTTGAAAAGTATGGGTCGTTTGTGGGGTCACACGCTGTCGTCATTTTATCAGACAAAGATCACATGCGTGATGTGTCGGTGAATTTGCTTAAGTTCTTTGAAGACGAAAGCTGTGGTCAGTGCACACCGTGTCGTGTTGGCTGTGAAAAAGCCGTAAAGCTGATGAGTGCGAAAAAGTGGAATACAAACTTGCTTGGGCAACTATCAGGTGCGATGACGGATGCATCAATTTGTGGCCTTGGCCAGGCGGCACCAAACCCTATTAAATCGGTAATAAAATACTTCAAGAAGGATGTTTCCTGATGTCGGATAAAATCACCTTCAACCTAGATGGCAAAAAAGTAATAGCTGAACTGGGCGAATCCATTTGGCAGGTAGCGAAACGACAAGGCACAACGATCCCGCATCTATGCTGGAAAGACGAACCAGGTTACCGGGCCGATGGAAATTGTCGCGCCTGTATGGTTGAAGTTGAGGGTGAGCGAGTTCTAGCGGCTTCATGTGTGCGTCAGCCAACTGCAGGCATGAATGTTATCACGCAGTCTGAGCGCGCGAAGACGTCACGCAAAATGGTGATTGAGCTTTTACTCGCAGACCAGCCCAAGATGAAAGACGCCCACGATAGTGAGTCAGATTTCATCGGTTGGACGAAGGCGATGAACGTAAAGACGTCACGATTCCCTAAATCCAAACGACCAAAAACAGATATCTCCCACTCGGCTATGGCCGTCAATTTAGATGCATGTATTCATTGTAACTTGTGTGTACGCGCATGCCGTGAAGTGCAGGTGAATGATGTTATTGGCATGGCGTCACGGGGCGCTGATTCAAAGATCGTCTTTGATTTTGATGATCCTATGGGACAATCCAGCTGCGTTGCATGTGGCGAATGTGTGCAGATATGCCCAACGGGCGCGCTCATGCCGAAAACGATTGTTGATGACAAGGGCCGGGGTGGTCGTGTTGCTGACCGTGAAGTGAACTCGGTCTGCCCATATTGTGGTGTTGGTTGCCAAATCACTTACAAGATACGTAATAACAAGAAAACAGGCCGTGATGAAATCGCTTGGGTCGAAGGTGCTGGCGGAAAGTCGAACGAAAATCGTTTATGCGTCAAAGGTCGATTTGGTTTTGATTATGTCACCAGTCCAGAGCGCCTTACCAAACCGTTGATCCGTATTCCCGGCAAGCCCAAGGGGCTGAACATGGATCCAAGTAAGCCTTTGGAGAACTTCCGTGAGGCAACATGGGATGAAGCGCTTAAGGTTGCGGCCAAAGGTCTGAAGACTATTCGGAAAGAAAAGGGCCCAAAGGCACTTGCTGGTTTTGGTTCTGCAAAATGTTCAAACGAAGAAGCGTATCTTTTCCAGAAACTGGTTCGTACCGGTTTTGGCTCTAACAACGTTGATCATTGTACACGGCTTTGTCATGCGTCGTCTGTTGCTGCATTGATGGAAACGATTGGTTCAGGTGCGGTTACAGCACCTTTCATGGCCGTTAAAGATTCTGATGTGATCATTGTGATTGGTGCCAATCCAACAGAGAACCATCCCGTTGCGGCCACTTACTTCAAACAAGCTGCAAAACGTGGTGCCGAGTTGATTGTGATGGATCCTCGTGGGCAGGGACTTAAACGACATTCAACGCATATGCTTCAGTTTAAGTCAGGCTCAGACGTCGCGATGTTGAATGCCATTATGCATGTGATTGTCGAAGAGGATCTGTACGACAAGCAATACATCCAGTCACATACCGAGGGCTTCAAGAATATTAAAAAGCACCTCAAAGATTTCTCGCCTGAAAAGATGGCTGAAATTTGTGGTATTGATGCGGGCGAGCTTCGAACCGTTGCCCGCAAGTATGCAACAGCAGGTCGTTCGATCATCTTTTGGGGGATGGGCGTTTCTCAGCATACGCACGGCACTGACAACGCAAGATGCCTCATCTCGCTGGCCTTGATGACAGGCCAGACGGGGCGTCCCGGCACTGGATTGCACCCATTGCGTGGGCAGAACAATGTTCAGGGCGCGTCTGACGCGGGTCTTATCCCGATGTTGTTGCCCGATTATATGAAGGTTGGGGATACGGACATTCGCGCCAAGTTTGAAAAGCTTTGGGGCGCTGAGCTTGATCCAAATCCGGGCTTAACGGTTGTTGAGATTATAAACGCTATTCACAGTGACGAGATCACGGGGATGTACATTATGGGTGAAAACCCGGCGATGTCAGATCCTGATGCCAATCATGCACGTGCTGCCTTGGCCAAGCTCGATCATCTTGTCGTACAGGACATTTTCCTCACAGAAACGGCGATGTTTGCTGACGTCGTTCTGCCCGCCACAGCATGGCCGGAAAAAGATGGCACAGTCTCCAATACCAACCGTCAGGTCCAAATGGGCCGGAAGGCGCTCGATGCACCGGGCGAGGCAAAGCCAGACTGGTGGATCACACAAGCCATTGCAAAAGGCATGGGGCTTAAGTGGACGTACCGTAAGCCTGAAGATGTGTTTACTGAAATGAAGCAGGCGATGCCGTCGTTGAATAATATTACTTGGGACCGTTTGGAAAATGAAAACTCTGTGACGTATCCTTGTCCGGCTATTGACCATCCTGGTGATGACATCGTGTTTGCGGATCGTTTCCCAACTAATGATGGTCTGGGCAAGTTCGTGCCTGCGAGTGTTCGGGCACCAAACGAAGTTCCAGATAAGAAGTTCCCGTTTATTCTGATTACAGGCCGTCAGTTAGAGCACTGGCACACCGGTGCAATGACCCGCCGATCTTATGTTTTGGATCAGGTGCAACCATCGCCAACCGTTCAGATGAACATGAAGGATATTGATAAATTCGGCATAAATCCAGGTGATATGGTGAAAGTATCGACTAGGCGTGGTGAAGTTAAAATTGCTGTGCGTGTGGATAATATGGTGTCACCAGGTACAGTGTTTATTCCGTTTGCCTATGTTGAGGCGTCGGCAAACGAATTGACCAACCCACAGCTCGATCCGATTGGTAAAATTCCTGAATTTAAATACTGTGCAGCGAAAGTTGAACCGCTTCACTGATTGAACATTACCCTAGATACAAAAAACCGCCGCTGATCAGAGATGACCGGCGGCGGTTTTTGTTTGCATAGAAAGCCTATAGGGCTTCGTCGCCCGTTTCTCCCGTTCGAATACGTACCGCTTGAGAAACGTCGAGAACGAAAATCTTTCCGTCACCGATCTTCCCTGTTTCAGCGGATAATCGAATTGATTCGACAACTCGCTCAGCTCGACCGTCATCGACAACGATTTCGATACGAACTTTGGGTACAAACTCGATATTGTATTCAGCGCCGCGATAAATTTCGGTCTGACCTTTTTGGCGACCGAAGCCTTTGACCTCAGAAACGGTCATGCCTTCGATGCCAAGTTCGGTAAGCGCGTTCCGAACGGCATCGAGCTTAAACGGCTTTATAACTGCCATAATGAGTTTCATCTTTCTCTCCTCCGTTTCGGTTTAGAAATTGTAATCGCGTTCGCCGTGATACGAAAGGTCGAGCCCTTCTTCGGCTTCATCATCAGAAACACGCAAGCCACAGATGGCTTTGGTGATGTAAACAATGATAAGCGTCGCAATCGCAGACCAGGCAATTGTCGCAACAACACCGATGACTTGGACTGTCATCTGGTCTGTCACAGTAACGCCGTCACCGAGCCCAACGCCGCCTAAGCTTTCAAGTGCGAAGAATGCGGCTGCGATTGTGCCAATAATGCCGCCAACACCGTGCACCGCGAAAACGTCTAGGGAGTCATCAAGGTTCATTTTGCTTTTTACGAACCCAACAGCACCGTAGCAGATGAATCCGCCAAGCAGGCCAATGCATAATCCGCCGATAGGTCCGACAAAACCAGAAGCTGGTGTGATTGTTGCCAATCCTGCAACCATCCCAGTGACAACACCAATAAGGCTCGGCTTGCCGAACTTCATCCATTCAATGGCAATCCAGACCAACGATGCTGTCGCAGCAGAAATATGGGTTACGGTCATTGCCATGCCTGCACTGCCATCAGCAGCAAGCGCGCTGCCGGCATTGAAGCCAAACCAGCCAACCCATAACATCGCAGCACCAATCATGGTCATGCCTGGACTGTGCGGTGGATGCAGGTGTTTTGGGTATCCTTGGCGTGCACCAAGAATTTTAACAATCACAAGTGCAGACGTACCGGCTGTCGCGTGAACAACAAGTCCACCAGCAAAATCCATCACACCCATTTCAGCGAGCCAACCGCCGCCCCAAACCCAATGGCATACGGGGGCGTATACGAAGATCATCCAAAGCACACTGATCATCATCATGGATGAGAACTTAATGCGTTCCACATACGCACCAACAATAAGTGCTGGTGTGATGATGGCGAAGGTCATCTGAAACATGAAGAAGACGCTTTCTGGAATATCACCGGACATTGAGTCGAAGCTCACACCTGAAAGCATGACTTTGCCGAGACCACCAATCCATGCATTGCCTTCATCGAAAGCGAGGCTATAGACGACACCCATCCAGAGAATGGATGCCATGCAGGCGATTGCAAAGCAGTGCATCAATACTGAAAGCACGTTTTTGGCTTGAACCAAACCACCGTAAAATAGGGCCAGACCCGGAAGTGTCATGAAAAGTACAAGCGCAGTGGACGTTAATATCCACGCAGTATTTGCGCCATTAAGTTCTTGAGCTGATGCAGGCGATGCAATAGCGATAACGGATAGGCCCAGCAATGCTGCGCCAACCCGGTTAAAAATAACCGACATGTGGTCTCCTCCAATATAAAAAGTTCGAAACCAATAGCTCTTCCAAGCCAACCTCTGGTCCGACCTTAGTGTATAAACCGTGATCATTTTTTATCTGAGTTGCCTAAATTGCAGGCAATTCTCACTTTTGACCTCACGGTTCTCCCATTACAGGCTCCACACAGCAATTCTGGGGCCAACTTTTAACGTGACAGTTTACAACGCGGGCTAGGTTCGTGAATATGGCGTCTGAATTTTTAAAAATAAGGAATATTGAAATGCGTACAGGTGGTCAGATGGTTGTGGAGGCGCTCGTCGCCAATGGTATTGATCGCGTGTTCTGCGTGCCTGGAGAGAGCTATCTCGCTGTTCTTGATGCGCTGTATGATGTTTCCAACAAAATCCACGTGACGGTATGTCGCCAAGAAGGCGGTGCAGCCAACATGGCTGAGGCTTATGGTAAGTTAACGGGTAAGCCAGGTGTCGTTATTGTGACCCGTGGTCCGGGCGCAACTAATGCATCAATTGGTGTGCACACTGGCTTTCAAGACTCAACGCCGATGATTGTCCTTATTGGGCAGGTAGCTGCTTACCAAGCCGACCGTGAGGCGTTCCAGGAGATTGATTATCGCCGTATGTTCGGCCAAATGGCGAAATGGGTCGCTGAAATCAACGAAACCTCACGTGTGCCTGAATATATGAGTAGAGCGTTTCAAACGGCAGTCGCGGGTCGCCCGGGTCCTGTCGTCTTGTCACTTCCTGAAGATATGTTATCGACCAAAGCCGATGCGCCAGAAACACGCCCTGTGACGATTGCCAAGCCAGGTGTTTCAGAATCGGATGTTGAGGCATTCCGCGACAGATTAGCTAAGGGTAAGCGTCCATTGGTGCTGGTCGGTGGCGGCGGCTGGTCTCCAGCAGCGTCAGAGGCATTAACGGTATTTGCCGAAGCGAATGACTTGCCTGTCGCGTGCGCATTTCGTCGTCAGGATAGCTTCGATAACTTGCATCCTTTATACGCGGGACACGTCGGCATCGGTGCGGATCCAAAATTGGTTGAGCGGGTGAAAACAGCAGATCCTTTGGTCGTGATTGGCCCCCGTTTGGGCGAGATGACCACTGCAGATTACGAGCTATTGAGTTCTCCGCACCCAACCCAGTCCTTGATACACGTTCATCCTTCCGGTGAAGAATTGAACCGGGTGTTTGCGGCTGAATTGCCAATCCAGGCAGATGTCACAAAATTCCTTCAAGCCTGCGCAGAAATGCCAGTTATTGAGACGCGAGCTTGGGCAGATGATGCCAAAGCGGCGCACGCAGATTTCATGACGTTCACGACCCCACCTGAATCTGATAGTGCAGTGAGCATGGGACGTGTCATGGAAATTGTCCGTGATACTTTACCAGATGACGCCATCATCACGAACGGTGCTGGAAACTATGCAGGCTGGGTCCATCGTTATTACCGGTTCCGGAAACCTGGTACGCAGTTGGCACCAACCTCAGGTGCGATGGGATACGGATTGCCTGCAGCGGTTGCCGCAAAGTTGAAAGACTCCAACCGTGTTGTTGTGTCGTTCTCGGGTGACGGATGTTTCCAGATGAATTGCCAGGAAATTGGCACCGCAATGCAATACGGCGCAAAGGTCCTGTTCATTGTAGTGAATAACAGCATGTACGGTACCATTCGTGTGCATCAGGAAAAGCGCTTCCCGGGACGAATTTCCGGGACAGACATTGTTAATCCAAATTTCCCTGCCATATGTGAGGCCTATGGTGGCAAAGGGTTTCTCGTCAAAACAACCGAACAATTTGAAGGTGCGCTGACTGAGGCATTGAAGGGGGATCATATGGCATTGATCGAAATTCAGATTGATCCTGATGATATTTCACCTGGTCTGAAGCTAAGCGCAATCAACGGATGAGCAACACACCGGAAGACGAAGTTATCCTGTTTGCGAACGAAGCTTTTTATACTGCTTTCGCTTCGGGTGACGTCGATGCGATGGATAAACTCTGGGCCCATGAACACCCCTGTGCATGCTTACATCCGGGCGCGCCACCGCTTATGGAGCGTGAAGAGATTATGATGAGTTGGCAGCATATTCTTGCAGATGCTGGTGTAACCAGCATTGATATGCATTCTGCTAAAGTCATTGCGTCAGGTGATGTGGCCTTGGTTGTATGCATTGAAGCATTAGCCGGGGGTGCGTTGGTCGCAACGAACGGCTTTATTCTCGAAGATGGGCAATGGCGGATGATACTGCATCAGGCAGGCCCATGTCCCGATGCACTTGGGCCTGATGAAGATGAGGATGACGATCCACAGGTGCATTGATTTTTGTCGTTATAAAATGTCTCAGCTTATTTTGTGCCATTAATTATTCCGCTTAGTATTCGGATGCCTGGCTCAATACGCTCGCTTGGCAATGATGAGAATCCTAATCTAAAATAGTTTCTCGGTCGTCTTTTCCCAAGAAAATGAACGCGACCTGGTTCAATCAATACACCTTCGGCTTTAGCCTGTTCTGCCAAAACTTCCGCGTCCAGATTTTCAGGACCGCGGACCCAAAAGCTCGTGCCACCAAAGCCTGGTTTCGTTGCAGATGCTGGAAGATGTTGCTGCAATGCCTGATCCATCGCCGACCAGCGAATACGAAACTCTCGGTGTAATCGATGGATTAATGCGTCATGGTGGCCAAGGGCTAGAAACAGGGCTGTCTGACGTTGATTGACGGTGGGTGGGTGTCGCAACATCAAGCGACGTAGCGCACGCGCCTCCTCGATAAGGCGTCTCGACCCAACCATGAACCCCAACCGAAGGCCGGGAAACAGCGACTTCGACAAAGAGCCCACATAAATCACGCGACCATCTTCATCCATTGATTTTAATGCAGGGGTTTGTCGTCCGACGTAATTCGTCTCAAACTCGTAATCATCTTCAATCAGAACGGTATCGTTGATGGCGGCACGCTCAAGTAAGGCTTGTCGTCGTTCCAGTGGCATCGTCGCTGTCGTTGGAAACTGATGACTCGGCGTTACATATAAATAGTCGCACCCATCAATTTTCTTATTTACCGGGAGCCCCTGCTCATCAACTGGGATTGTGATCACTTTATCAGTTTTTAGGCGCGCAATGTTGCGCATATCTGGATAGCCAGGGTCTTCAACGCCGACAGTGGTCTTTTCGGTAAACAGAAGACTGGCAAGAATATAGAGAGCGTTTTGTGCGCCCATCGTCACAAGAATTTCGTCCGCACGTGCGGTTATGCCACGGCGCGGTAGAATATGCGTGCGTATTTGCTCAATTAACATCGGATCATCATGAATGAGACGATCACCTGTCCAGGCATCCATCGCGCGTCGGCCTAAGGCTTGGCGGGCGCATTCACGCCATGCAGCTAACGGAAAAAGTTGTTGGTCAACTTGCCCATAGACAAACGGGTAAGGGTAAGATGGCCAATCTATTGCTTTTTCAATGTTTTCCTGCCTGCTGGGATGGACGCGAAAGCGCGCGGCCCAGTCGGGTTCACGTTCAGAACGTTCATCATCTGAAGTCTCTGGCTGTGCCATGGAGCCGACCAAATCTTCATTGACGTAATACCCGCTGCGTTCTTGCGCCAATAAGTAACCGTCATCGACAAGATCTTGATAGGCGAGCACGACAGTGTTCCGAGATACGCCTAGATTGACGGCCATGCGGCGACTTGAAGGCAAAGGTTCACCACCGCCGAGTTGCCCGCCCAATATTGCGCTGACAAGGGTTTCGCGTATCTGAGCTTGTAACGAGATATTCTCGTTGCGTTTTAAATGGAAAATGGCGTCTCGCAAAAAAAAAGTATCCCCACCAAATTTGCACAAAACACGTGTGGTCCAGCGTAAAGCTAGAATCTGGCCCTATTACAGGTCCAGGTCAAACGTCTAACGTGTTGTTAAATATTGTCGTGTTATCGATGTAAAAACTGATTTATTAAATATTTAACGCGTGGCTATGTCTTGGCTATCTAATTTACCCGCCCCCTGGAGGATCTTATGGAATATACGAATAACTCACTTGAGCAGCATTGGATGCCGTTCACGGCCAACCGTGACTTTAAAGCGGACCCTCGAATTGTCGTTAAATCCGAAGGTATGTACTACATCGATCACAAAGGTGGCTCGGTCCTTGATGGATGTTCTGGATTGTTTTGTGCGCCGCTTGGGCATGGTCGCCCTGAAATTGCGAATGCGGTTCGGGATCAGCTTCTAACCAACGATTATGCCCCTCCATTTCAAGTTGGTCATCCGGGCTCATTCGAGCTGGCAAGCCGGATTGCACGGATCACACCCGAGCCAATCAATCATGTGTTCTTTGTGAACTCTGGTTCAGAATCGATTGATACCGCATTGAAGATGGCCATGGCATATCACCGGGCCAAGGGTGACGGTCATCGTACCCGCTTCGTGTCGCGTGAGCGCGCTTACCATGGTGTGAACATTGGTGGCGTCAGCTTGGCTGGCATGGTGAAAAACCGTGAGACCTTTTCTGGGGTCATGCCAAACGTCGTATGCATGCGTCACACATTAATGGAAGAAAATGCGTTTATTCCGGGGCAGCCTGAACGTGGTGTTGAGTTGGCTGAAGACTTGGCGCGTATGTGTGAAACCTATGGTGGCAGTACGATTGCGGCTGTATTTGTTGAGCCGGTTGCGGGTTCAACGGGATGTATTGTCCCACCTGTTGGTTACCTGGAGCGGCTTCGGGAAATTTGTGATCAGCACGGCATCTTGCTTGTTTTTGATGAAGTGATTACAGGGTTTGGTCGTTTGGGTCATAGCTTTGCCGCTGATGCTTTTGGTGTCACTCCAGATATCATGACGATGGCCAAAGCGATCACGAACGGTGCTCAGCCAATGGGTGCTGTTGCCGTAAAAGATGAAATTTATGAAACCATCACAAATGCATCACCAGAAGATGCGATTGAGTTCTTCCATGGATATACTTTCTCTGGGCACCCTGCTGCGTGTGCAGCGGGTAATGTGACGCAGGATATTTTCCAACGTGAAGGCTTGTTCGAGCGTGCGAATAAAATGTCCGGTTACTTTGCCGATGCGGTCCACAGCCTCAAAGATATTGAGGCGATCAAGGACATTCGGAGCTATGGTCTTATGGCCGCGGTTGAAGTGAAACCTCGGGGTGCGCCTGGTTCGCTTGGTACGAAGTTGCAAAAAGAACTTTTCTGGAATGGACTGCATGTGAAATTCACCGGTGATTCTGGCATTCTTGCCCCGCAGTTTGTCGTCGAAGAAAAGCACATTGATGAGATGGTCGATAAGCTTCGTAAAACACTCTCAAAAGTCTAACCGTCATTTACCTCACCTTGTGGCCTCAAATTTGGGGCTGCAAGGTGAAGGTGTTAATCGGCCACTATTCGCCGAACGTCTTCCTTACCTTCATTTTGGCATCACGAATTAAAACCACTTAATCCCTGGTTCATGTATTCCTGGTCGGCAGCGGCCATGGCACGGATACGTGCTTCGGTAAGTTCTTTGACGGTTTGTCCGGAAACAATTTCGAATACGGCACGCTTATATCCGAAGGCCGTGTAGACAGATTTGTCGACTAAGCCGAAGTAGCCGGCGACCTCATAGTCGTAGAATAGTTCTTCATAAGGATCATCTGCATGTGCGGATGCAGGTAACGTTGTTGCCGCTATCAATAGAACAAAGACTGCTGCGCACTTTTTGGATAGGTTATAATTATGCAGCGATGAACTTGTCACGATACTCTGTACGGATCGAGGCGTACCATGCGGGCTCGTCGGGCCACCACCAAAGATTTGCAAGCGCATCGCCAGGATAGGCCTTGTTAAAGGCATCTTTTGATTTTACATCCAGTTTATCCGCGTATCCTTTAATCGTTCCATTGTAGCCGGTTTTAATGGCTGAATCAGCGGCAGCATCAATGGTATAAATAGCATTGACGAGTTCGTAGGTCTCGTCCTTGTTCTCTGCGCCAATTGGCATGGAGAGGCCGTCTAACCAGGCAAAGGCACCTTCTTTAGGGGCCATGAATTGTACGGGTTTATCGTCTTTAAATAGCTCAATTGCAGGGCCGTCCCAAGTTTGCCCCAGAACAACCCCATTTTGCATGAAGCCTGTTTTTTGTGTGCCATGATCATTCCAGAATTGTTTGATCCATGGCTTATGCTCGACGGCAAACTTAGTAATCTCATCCCAAATTTTGCGCATATTGTTTTCATCTTTGTAGGCATTAACGAAAGGTGGCAGTTTGCCAGCACCTTCAAGATAGCGGCCGATGCCAGCCATCATTGAATGAGGACGGCCTTGGATTTTACCTTTCATTTCAGGGATCCAGAGATCGCCGAGCGAGAGTTTACCGTATTCAGTGCTCCAAAGGTCAGTGCGCCACGACATCGCTTCTGTGCCCCAGATGTGTGGAAGATGATATTGCCCACCGTCCCAGGTCCAGGCTTTTGATGCTTTAACAAATGCAGGCTCAACATTGGCGATATTTTTAATCTTGTTCGTTTCCCAGGGCTGCAATAATTCTAAGTCAATCCATTGGCCCTTTCGGTTCAGGGTAGGGGTGATGAGGTCAAAGCCACGCCCTCTTGATGCCTTCATTTTGTTCAGAAGTTCTTCGTTCGAGTCGAGTGATGTGACATTCACTTTGATCTTCGTATCTTTCTCAAACTTCTTGAGAAAATCATCCGTCAGGTAATTAGTCCAGACGATTGCATTAATGGTGCTTTTCGCAAAAGCATCACGAATAACAAAGGGGCTCGCGATTGCGGCGCCT
The DNA here is from genome assembly GCA_002389385.1 of Rhodospirillaceae bacterium UBA4468. Classification (GTDB taxonomy): domain Bacteria; phylum Pseudomonadota; class Alphaproteobacteria; order Rhodospirillales; family Casp-alpha2; genus UBA4479. The sequence continues at coordinate 19,012 of DGOK01000105.1, forward strand.
GCAATGGCGGCAGTTCCTTTTAACACAGAACGGCGATTGAAGGCCTTTGCCACATCAGCTGTCTTTTGGCTGGATCTCATTGATTTAGAGATCATCGAGAAAACTCCCTGATTAATATTATGTATCAGACCTTTGTCTGGTGCGTAAAAGAGTTTGTCTTACAAGCATCGCTTGACCTGATAGCGAGCGGATTCAGCAACGAATACTTCAAAGTACGAGACTGATAGTGGGGAATGGTCAATGGCCCCTAAATGACAATTTAGTTAGATTAGATGCTGTAAGCTGCATACATAGAAATTTCGAGACGAGACGAGGCCCTGAAATCTTCAGATCC
>DGOK01000104.1:0-1367 GCA_002389385.1 Rhodospirillaceae bacterium UBA4468
GGAAGCTGTGTTGGTTAGCGCTGACGAGCCAGCCTTCTGGCTATACTCATCCGGATCAACCGGCCAGCCAAAAGGTGTTCGGCATGTTCATAGTAACCTTCAAGCCACATCAGACACCTACGGCGCCAAAATCCTGGGCTTAATTCAAAGTGACGTTGTATTTTCCGCTGCAAAATTGTTCTTTGCATATGGTCTCGGCAATGCCATGACCTTTCCAATGGCAGTTGGCGCAACCACAATCTTGTTTGATGGGCGCCCAACTCCACCTGCGGTAATGGAGATTTTTGCTGGAAACCCAGCCCCAACAATCTTCTGCGGCGTGCCAACACTGTTTGGCGCAATGCTTGTGCATTGTGATCCGGTGGGGAAGCCAGAACATCAACTACGATTATGCATTTCAGCTGGCGAGGCCCTGCCTGAAGAAATTGGCAAAAAATGGGAGCAAAAATTTGGTACCGAGATTTTGGATGGGGTTGGGTCAACCGAAATGTTACATATCTTTTTATCAAACCGACCAGGCGATGTTGTTTATGGCACATCAGGGGTGGCTGTACCGGGCTATGAATTGCGCCTTGTAGATGAGGCCAATAGAGATGTTGGGATTGGCGAAATAGGCGAACTTTTGGTGTGCGGCGACTCCGCAGCCGAAGGCTATTGGAACCAACGAGCAAAAAGCCGCGCCACTTTTGAGGGCCGGTGGACCCGCACAGGCGACAAATATGAGATTAATGCAAAAGGTCGCTATATCTATTGTGGCCGCACCGATGACATGTTCAAGGTGTCTGGTATCTGGGTATCACCTTTTGAAGTCGAACAAGCTCTTTTAACCCACCCGGCTATCCTTGAAGCCGCCGTAGTTGCCGCGATTGATGACGATAAATTATTAAAGCCAAAAGCCTATATCGTGCTCCGAAATAGCGCTAGCTCTGATGGGCTGGAGAATAGCATAAAGACCCATGTGAAAGAACAGGTTGGTAAATGGAAATATCCACGCTGGATCGAGGTGATGGAAGAATTGCCAAAAACCGCAACTGGCAAAATTCAACGCTTTAAATTGCGGTCGCAAAACTAATGTCAGATTTTATTTGGTCAGAAGATCCGGTCATTCAGCTAAAATCTAACGGCAAATCATTGGAATACAGCTGTTTTGGGCCAAGCCCAGATCAAGCACCGACAATCCTTTTACTTCATGAGGGGCTTGGATGTGTTGCGCTTTGGCGCGATTTTCCAGCAAAACTAGCAAAGGCCAGCGGGTTCGGTGTCATGGCTTATTCACGTGCTGGCTATGGCCAGTCAGATCCAGCAGACCTGCCCCGACCACTTGATTATATGACAAGAGAAGCCGTTGACTCTCTCCCACAATTAAT
>DGOK01000104.1:1491-3051 GCA_002389385.1 Rhodospirillaceae bacterium UBA4468
CCAAAGTGGCTTATGAAAACACCAACCTTTCAGCCCGTATGAGCAAATATCACAACAATCCAGATAACGCTTTTTATGGTTGGAATGACAGCTGGCTACATGCAGACTTTAAAGAATGGAATATTACAGATGTGATTGATTATATTCGGGTTCCGGTTCTGGCGATTCAAGGGCGTGAGGATCAATATGGAACCATCGCTCAGATTGAAGCTTTAAAGGCTCAACTTTATGCCCCTTTGGAAACAGTATTATTGGAAGATTGCCGGCACTCACCCTTTTTGGAACAGCCTGATCTGACCTTGCGTTCCATCGCCAAGTTCTGCACAAGGCTACATGCTATCGACACTGCATAATCCCCAATCCAATGAATCCGCAAAAGCAGCAGGCCAGCTTGAGGACTATGCTGCGCAATGAATAATTTTACTGGTGGTTGTATAAGAATTATGGAAATCGATAATTCAGATGTAACAATTTTGCTAGGCGGATTAATTGATAGATTGACAAATGCTTGAGGGGCTATTGTTCTGTGTTATCCAACAAAGTAATTATTTGTCTAATATGTAAATTGAATTTCTGAAGGTTTTCTACTGCTATCACCCGTCTTCCAGCGGCTTCTGCTATTAATGGCCTGAGAACCCAAAACACCGGTGCAGTTGATATTAATTTGATGGCCAAGCAACATAATGATTATCAAGAAGCACTGCAAAACGCTTCAGTTTTTTCAAAATTCTTCATATGTTTTTCGTATGTTTTTTCAGTTGAAATTTGAGAATTTTTCAACATAACTTTGTAGCATAGTTAGGATTCGCTGGTCTGTATAGGCGATTGTCAATCGAACTTATCCCCAGCCAGCAATTTCAAATGGCCAATATTACATTCGAACAACGTTAGAGGCCATTACTGGTTTTTGCCGACCTCAGTACAACACCGATAAATGAAACTGCTTAAACACCTTAATAAATGAAATATAAAGCATCAAACTGATTTAAATTCCCTGATAATATGCTTAATTTTTTATTAAACAGCATCATAATGCATCAAAAGTTTGACGGTCGGGTTAAGGTAGGTTAGCCTTTTCAATATATTAGGGGAGATTTTTTTTATGAGTGACATAATCAACTTTGAGACTAATCCGTCTCGATACCGTCACTGGCGCGTCGAATATAACGATGATGTGGCGCAGCTTTTCATGGATGTCGATGAAAATGGTGGTCTGTTTGACGGCTATGAGCTGAAATTAAACTCATATGATTTGGGTGTTGACATCGAACTAGCTGACATTGTTCAGCGTATGCGGTTTGAGCACCCAGAGGTTCGGGTTGTGGTTCTCAAGTCAGGTAAGGATAAAGTATTCTGTGCTGGGGCAAATATCCGGATGCTAGCTGGTGCAGCACACGCTCACAAAGTCAATTTCTGTAAATTTACTAATGAAACACGAAATGCAATTGAAAACGCTGAATTTGAGTCAGGCCAAAAATATGTTGCCGCAATCAAAGGGGCCTGTGCCGGCGGTGGTTTCGAACTCGCACTTGCCTGCAACCACATTATGCTTGTTGACGA
>DGOK01000086.1 GCA_002389385.1 Rhodospirillaceae bacterium UBA4468
TCATCGTGTCTACTCGTATTTCTTTAATTGATTGCGCTGGTCATTAGCATAATGCTGTAAAAATGACGAGGACTCCTGACCATCAAGAGATAAAAGAAGCGATCCGCGCGAAAGCGTTGTCGCTTGGCTTTGAGTCTGTCGGGTTCGCCAGTGCCGAAACCGACCCCAACGATCAAAAGGCCCTTGAGACCTTCACCAAGGCTGGATTTCACGGGGATATGGCGTGGATGGCGCGGGATGACAAGCGGCGCGGTGATCCGAAAGCTTTAATGCCGGGTGCACAGACAATCATTGTATTGGGCATGAATTATGGTCCTGGCACAGACCCAACGGCGATCTTTGAGCATCCGGAACGCGGTGCGATCAGTGTGTATGCACAAGGCCGGGATTATCATGACACGGTCAAAAAACGCCTCAAACAGCTCGGACGCTGGATGGTCGAGGCCTATGCCACCGATATTAAGGTGTTTGTCGATACGGCGCCTGTGATGGAAAAGCCATTGGCACAGCGGGGCGGTATTGGCTGGCAGGGCAAACATACCAATCTGGTGAGCCGTGAGAGTGGCTCATGGTTGTTCTTGGGCGAGCTGTTTACCGATCTTGATCTCGTGCCTGACAGTCCTGAGATCGACCATTGCGGCAGTTGCGACCGATGCATGCGTGCATGTCCGACAGACGCGTTCCCTAAAGCATACGAATTGGATGCGCGGCGATGTATTTCATATCTTACGATCGAACACGCCGGAGATATCGACGATGAGCTGATGGACGCGATGGGGAATCATATTTATGGGTGTGATGATTGTCTGGCGGCCTGTCCTTGGACCAAGTTTGGTTCGCCCACGGACGAGCCCGCATTTAGACCCAAAGTCGAATTGACGGCGCCCCGGTTGGCTGATTTAGCGCAATTGGATGATGCTGAGTTTAGAGCTTTCTTTAGCGGCTCGCCGATCAAACGGACGGGCCGAGACCGGTTTGTGCGCAATACACTGATCGCCTTGGGGAATTCAAACGACCCGTCCTTATTAAAGATCGCCGAAGCAATGACGGACGACGTTTCGCCGTTGGTTTCAAAAGTGGCTCATCGCGCTGTAAAAAAGCTTCGTGAGGCTTGACCAAAAGCTATGTTCGCGAGACCCTTCGTTCATGAATTTTCGTCATCTTTCATTTTGTATTTTTGCCGCCGCAATGCTGGTCATGCCGGGTATGGGCCATGCACAGGGTGTGTATCCGCGGATTGAGCCCGTTGCTATTCCTGCGGCACCATTGATCGAGCCGGGGCAAAAGCTAAAGCCAGGCGATATGTTCCGAGATTGCGAGACCTGTCCTGAGATGGTCGTCGTGCCGCCAGGTATTTTTATGATGGGTTCCAAGAAGCATAAAAGCGAGAAACCGCCCCGCATCATGCGTATCCGAAAAGCATTTGCGATTGGGCGTTTCGAAACCACACATGAGCATTGGCAGGCATGTATTGATGCTGGTGGGTGTACTCACGAACCACATGATCACAAATGGGGTAAAAACCGTATGCCTGTGATTAATGTCAGCCACAAGATGGTTCGGGGATTTGCTGATTGGCTATCCAAGTCAACGGGACAAACGTACCGATTGCCGAGCGAGGCCGAATGGGAATACGCAGCGCGGGCAGGCTCTAAAGGCAACTATTGGTTTGGTGATATTGTTGGCGACAACGAGGTTAATTGCCGTGAGTGTGGCGCGCCCTGGTCCGGGATTGGCAATGCACCCATTGGCAGCTTTAAGCCAAATCCTTGGGGCTTATATGATATGCACGGAAATGCCTTTGAGTGGGTGCAAGATTGTTGGCAGCCAAACTATCAAGGCGCACCCAAAAGCTCGAAAGCCTGGGAAGATGGTAAGTGTCAGTTCCGGGTTATACGAGGCGGCTCTTGGTATTACTATTCCAGAATGTCACGTTCAGCGAACCGCCAGAAAAATCCAGGCGCTGTGAAAAGCTATTGGTTGAGTTTTCGTTTGGTTCGCGAAATCAAGTAACGGGTTACTTGTCGCCGCTAAGCTTTGCCAACTGACGCTGCATTTCAAGCATTTGTTCACGCAAATCGTCAATGTCGCCGCTTTCAGGTTCTGAAGCGGGCGCGGGTTGTTTTGGTTCAGTTAATGCTTCACCGTCTTGACCATAGAACGGCGTGAACATCTTCATCGCGTTCTCGAACATAGCCATGTTCTTTTTGGAAATCTCTTCCATCGGTGCGAACGGTGCGAGGCCACTAAACGTGCCTGTCATCATCTCGCGCATTTGTTCCTGATTCTGGGCAAACGACCCCATGGAGTGTTCAAGATAATTTGGCACGACCGCTTGCAGGCTATCGCCATAAAAGCTGATCAAGTGACGTAAGAAGCTAATCGGGAGCAAGTTTGTTCCCTTAGATTCTTCTTCGACGATGATATGTGTCAGGACCTGGCGGGTAATATCTTCGCCGGTCTTGGCATCAAAGACATTGAACTCTTTGTCGTCTTTGACCATTTGCGACAGCGTATCGAGAGTCACATAACTCGACGTCTCTGTGTTGTACAGACGGCGGTTTGCGTACTTCTTAATCGTTATCGGTTTTTTGCCACCCTCTTCGGGGGCTGAATT
>DGOK01000038.1:0-10172 GCA_002389385.1 Rhodospirillaceae bacterium UBA4468
AGCTTCAAGCTGACGGAGTAGCCAACAACAATGGGTAACGGTCGATCACTGCATATTGTAGGTGCCGGTATCATCGGTGTTGCTTGCGCGCTTCGACTTCAATTACATGGCTATCGTGTGACGCTTATTGACCCGAATGATCCGGGCATGGGGTGTTCATATGGGAATGCTGGGATCATACAGATCGGCGCATGCGTTCCAGTCGCGACGCCGGGTGTCTTGCGTGATATCCTACACATGCTCTTGAATTCTGATCAACCTTTGGCCATTCGCTGGCCTTACGTTTTGCATCTTCTACCGTACTTGGCCCGTTTCTTGGCTGCGGCAAGGTCTAGTCAGGTCGAAAGAATAACGCAGATTCTTGCAAATACTCTCAATCATGCCATTGATGGCTTTGCGCCGCTTTTAAAAGCCGCTGATGCGGAGCACCTATTTACGAAAACGGGTGAGCTTTACGTCTATGAGACGGATCGGTCGTTCGAAGCGGCTAAGTCTGCCCATGAGTTACGTCGCCGCCAGGGCGTCAATATTGAGTATCTTGATGCTCGTGGACTGCGCGTTTTGGAACCAGCATTGGGGCCGATCTTTAAGCATGCGGCTTATCTGACAGATTGTGTCGCAGTCAGCGATCCACTCGATTTAACGAAAGCCCTGCTTAATGCATTCTTTGCCGCTGGGGGCGTTCATCTTCGAGAAAAGGTTGTCGGCTTTGAGCAGGTTGATGGCAAAGTTCATCAGATCGTCACCAACGCGCACGTACATCCCTCTGACGCCATTCTTTTGGCGACTGGCGCGTGGTCGAAGCCATTGGCAAAGATAGCCATGATATCACGGTTCCATTCTCTGCAGGACGAACGGATGCGTCTCAAGATCAAACAGAAGTCGACTCGTTGGCCTACCTCGAGCCAAAAGCGGATGGATTTCGTAACTACCTTGGAAAGGGAGTTCGAAGACCTGCCGCAGACCTTCTGGTGGACCGCGCTCAACTACTAACCCTGACGGCACCTTAGATGACAGTGCTTGTGGGGGGCTTGCGTGTCCTGAATACAAATGCGGGTGGAACAGCTCATGGTGTATTCACAGACAAGCCTGAGACGCTCAGTAACGACTTCTTTGTCAATTTGCTAGAAATGGGCACGAAGTGGCAGAAAACTGAGGCTAATGAGAACGTGTTCGAAGGACGGGATGAAGTGACGGGTAAGGTTAAGTGGACCGCAACCGTTGTGGATTTGGTCTTTGGATCGAACTCTCAACTTCGGGCACTTGCGGAGGTGTTTGCGAGTGATGACTCAGGCCAAGCTTTTGTGAACGACTTTGTCGCGGCATGGACGAAGGCTATGAACCTTAATCGGTTCGACTTACGCTAGGTAATAAACAATATATCTTGGGAGAGGGTAGCCAGTTGGCGGCCCTTTTTCGTGGAAAGCCTTAGCCTTTTTTAACGAAGATCGATTTTAAACCCATTTGGCCAATGCCGGGAATCTTGCAATCGATATCGTGGTCCCCGTCAACAAGCCGGATATTCTTAACTTTTGTGCTAACTTTAACGACCGACGACGAGCCTTTAACTTTCAAGTCTTTGATCACAACAACATCGTCACCGTCTTCTAAGATGTTGCTGTTGGAATCTCGCGTGACAGGTTTGGCGTCACTATCGATAGCAACTTGATCTTTCGACCATTCATGCGCACACACAGGGCAGACCAACATTAAGCCATCTTCGTACACGCAATCTGAATGACATTTCGGGCAATCGGGAAGTTCATCCATAAATCAGAAACTCTCTATTGATAAAATTTGAATGCGAACAGTTCAATAATGTTATTGGGACTTTCCGCTAAGGTGATTACTTTAGCAATTACAAAAACATAAATCGAAAACTTGCTCTGGATTTCTAATTGTAAGAATGACATACGCTTATACTGCTAGTAAGCGGTTATATGTCATACTCACACACGGTGAATGTTTAAAGTTAAATTGTGACTGAATTCCTTAAATCAAAATGCCCAGTTTGTAAACTGCAGAAAGCCCAACATTATGTTAGAGTAGATGAATGGCAATATGCTCAATGTAGTGATTGCCAATTTGTTTTTACACATCCTCACCCTGACCAAGCATACTTAAACACACTTTATGAAGTGCCTGAGGGTGTAACAATTGGACAAAGCTCATCAAGGAAACGACGTGCTTTCATGCGCACTTTCTCCCTGCGGAAATATGTGAAGGGTGGTAAGAAGGCCCTTGATATTGGATGAGGTGCAGAATTTATTGTGGAGTCTCTTCGGCAAGTAGGTGCTGATTCATATGGCTTTGATATCAACCCGAATTCCATTGCATTCGCAAAATCGAATTACCCTAAAAGTAAATTCTATCTGAATTCATACGACACGATTTCAGAGTTTTCTGACTTCTTTGATTTCATCTATTCATCGGAAGTCATTGAACACGTGAGCTAGCTGGACGCCTATCTGGAACTTATCAAGAAAGTCTCACGGCCTGATGCGTACGTATATGTGACGACCTCTGATTTTTCATCAGACAAGCGTCCTGCAAATATTTTGGAGTGGGGTGAATTTGCCCCAACTGAACACATCCAGTTCTTTTCAGAAAAAAATCTGATTATCTTGTTTGATCGTTACGGCTTTAAATTCGTTAAACGATTTAAAGATAAGAAGACAGGATTAAAGGCGCTATTTCAGAGAGTTGATTAAACGCCTCGAGTGCCATTTTAATTTAAGGCGTTCTATCTAAAAAAGCCTCAAGCTTATCTGCCCATTTATGTGCATCCAACATCGGTCCTGTATGACCGTATGGCGTATCGATTTCTACAAATTCTGCATCCACGCCATGCGCTTTCAGTGCGTCGACTGTTGGCTGGCCAAGTTTGACATCAACAACACTATCCGTTGATGCGAGAACATTGAGTAGAGGGGCCTTAAATTTTGATACATCGGCGGAAGACGCAATGCCGGCTTCATAAAGGATAGATAATGCGTTCGCATCAAATTCATGAGACCAGCTTTCAGCAAGATTTCGGATAATTTTATCACGCTTTATTGCATCGTCATTAGTGGCTTTGAGATAATCCCCAAGGCCGTACTTTGTTAATGTTTCCATGCGAACTTCGACCATCTTTTCGCGAACACCTCCGGCTAAATCCTCGTTGCCGTAGTAGTGTCCATCATTCCATCCGGCACAGTCTGCAAACCGCGCGCGAATTCGGGCAATATCTTTGAGTGTGTGTTCTCGTTTAAGAACGCCGGCAATTGGTATTAAAGCCCGCATGCGATCTGGGTATTTAGCACCCCAAAGGAATGTGAGGTGCCCACCATAAGAATACCCCATCACGGCTTTTAACTGCTCGATCTCCAGGTGATCAAGAAGGTCGTGTTGCGCTGCGATCATGTCCAATATTGTATATTTTGGAAAGTCTGGTCCATAGGGTTTGCCGGTCGCTGGATTGGTCTCGCCGGGGCCAGAGCTTCCATATGCAGAACCAATCATGTTGGAACACACGACAAAATACTTGTCTGTATTGACGGCCTTGCCGGGTCCAATCAGATTGTAGCCCCATCCCAAGGCATCACCTGCCGCATGTGGCGTGTTTGTGTAACCATGACAGACCAGAATGGCATTGTTCCCGTCTGGTGCAAGCTCGCCATAAGTCTCGTAAGCAATGGTGAGTTTAGCCATCACGACCCCGGTCGTTAATTTAAAGTCTGCGAACGTTTGTGTCTTGGAATTTGGCAGCAACATTATTTATCGTTCCATTTTGAAGATTGGGGCACCGAGTTTGCACTTAAGCATTAAAATTCAAAAAACATCAGAGAAAATAATATTTGATGACAGAATATTTGCATTTTGTCGTGATGTTCAGAAATAATAGCCAATGACGAATTTTGATCTACATACCGACGCTATAGTCTTTGATGCAGCGGCACACTTACTTCGTGATCACCGGTTTATTGAGAATTATCTTGATGGGGGTGTTGATGTGTTGATGCCAACGTTGGCAACCAACGATACGTCAACGCAGGCGCTTCGAAAGATTGCGACATGGCACAAGCGTGTTCGAGAAGACAAACGATTGCAGTTTGTCAGTTCAACAACCGATATCAGAGAAAATAAAGCTGTTGGGCGCACGTCCGTTATTTTGCATTCCCAAGGCGCTGATTTGATTGAGAATGATGTTAATTTACTCGATACTTTTAAGGCGCTTGGCGTTGGTGTCATGCAACTGGCATACAATGAAAAAAACAGACTGGGTGACGGTGCGGGCGAAAGGACGGATGCGGGGTTATCGGTTTTTGGGCTCAAAGCTGTAGAACGCTGTAACCAGATTGGTATCGTTGTTGATTGTGCGCATACAGGATCTCAAATCTTTTGATGCGATGGAAGTATCTGAGAAACCCGTTGTGTCTTCTCATGCCAATCCAAAAGGGGCATTCGATACGGCCCGTAATATTTCAGATGAGCAAATTAGATCGGTCGCGGCTACGGGTGGATTAACTGGGATTGTTGGATATCCCGCGTTCCTGTCTGCAGCACAACAACCAACATTGGATTGTTTTATTGATCATCTAAGTTACGTGGCTGATCTCGTAGGCATTGAACACGTGGCACTTGGAATTGATTATTTCCTGGGTCAAGTCGGCGTAGCTGATGATGCCATTGCAACGAGAGAATATGAAGGGCGTATCGCCGAAGGTCGCTGGCGACGAGCAGATTATCCGCCGCCACCATATTATTACCCTAAAGGTATCGAAATGCCTGAAAAGCTTCCAATCTTAACAACCCGATTATTAGAGCGTGGATATTCTGAAACTAAAATTCGCGCGGTGCTTGGTGAAAATTGGATGCGTGTTCTGGCGGGCTGCTGGGATGCAGTATAGTGCCGATTGATGAAATCCAGGTTGCTGATGTGCGCCTGGAATTTACTTGGGTCGGCCGGACGCGCCAGTCAAAAGAACCTGTGCTCGTGTTTTTACATGAAGGTCTTGGATGCATCGCTATGTGGCGAAACTTCCCAGAGCAACTTTGTCATGCTCTCGATATGCCGGGGTTTGCCTATAGTCGCGCTGGGTATGGCGGGTCAGATGGCATTGAGCTGCCTCGACCGATCACATACCAGGAAGATGAAGCTAAGGTTTTGGTAGATATTCTGAATGCGCTGAAGATTGAACGTGCGATACATATTGGTCATTCTGATGGTGGTACAATTGCATTGATCCATGCGGCTATCGATAAACGGGATCGTGTAATTGGTGCCGTAACAATGGCGGCCCACGTTTTTAATGAGGTCATTTGTATTGAGGGCATTCGTGAGGCACGTGTTATTTGGGATACGACGGACCTTCGAGAAAAACTCAAACGATACCATGGGGACAATGTCGATAATGCGTTTCTTGGTTGGAACGATACTTGGCAGCGGGATGATTATTGGCATTGGAACATAGAGAAATACCTCCAAGATATTTCTTGTCCGTTGCTCGTGATGCAGGGCAATGACGACCATTACGGCTCTGAACACCAAGTAGATAGCATCATTAAAGGTGTGGCCGGACCCGCACAAAAGGAAATGCTGGATGACTGCGGTCACAATCCTCATCTGGATCAGCCAGAGATAACGATCTCGGCCATAAAGCATTTTCTTGAAGTGAATGGCCGAGGGCGCTAAACAATCAGCATGACAACAAGTGTATTCATAGATGGTGCCGAGGGCACAACGGGACTGCAAATCAGAACGCGCCTTGAGCAGCGTGAAGATGTTGCATTGTTGACCTTGGGTGATGCGGATCGGAAAGACGCAGCGAAACGTTCAGCAATGCTGAATGCGTGTGACGTGGCGATACTGTGTTTGCCAGATGATGCTGCGCGCAAAGCTGTTGCCATGATCAATAATCCTGACGTCTGTGTTATCGACGCATCTACGGCGCATAGAACAGCTGAAGGATGGGATTATGGGTTCCCAGAAATGGACCCAGGCCATGGCGCAATTATTGCTGCCTCAAAACGAGTCGCAAATACAGGATGCTATGCGGTCGCGTCCGTTGCGATGTTGCGGCCTTTGATTGCTGACGGTTTATTACCTGCGGAGTGGCCGATTACAATTAATGCAGTCTCTGGGTATTCAGGGGGCGGCAAGAAAATGATCGCCAGTTTTGAAGACCCGTCTGCACCTGATCCAATCGATACACCTTTTCGCGTTTATGAACTTGGGTTAGCGCACAAGCATGTACCCGAGATTCAAACATGGTCAGGTTTGGCCTATGCGCCGATTTTCGTGCCAAGTGTTGGTCGGTATCGTGAAGGTATGATTGTGCAAATTCCTTTGCAGTTGGCTGCGATGGGTGGGGCGCCATCAGCGGATAATGTGCACGATATTCTCGCTAGCCATTACGAAGGGCGGCAGTTTGTTACTGTGGCGGATTTGGTTAAAGGTGAGGGTAATCCGGTTTTAGATCCAGAAGCTCTTAACGGTACGAATGAATTGCGTCTGCATGTGTTTGCAAACAAAGCTGCGGACCAAGCCGTTATTGTCGGTGTCCTTGATAACCTAGGCAAAGGTGCATCAGGTCAGGCTGTACAATGTATGAACCTGATGATCGGTGCACCTGAAGAATCCGGTCTTATCGACTCAGTGCTGCTTTAAGCGCGTTTATCTGTTTCCAAGATACTCACGAATACGACGGATGGCTTCGCGGATATTTTCCGTTGAATTCGCATATGAGAACCGAACGTAACCTTCTCCCTGTGCGCCAAAACTTGTTCCGGCAATGATAGCGACGCCTGTTTCTTGTAATAGGTTATCTTGAAGCTCGCGTGCTGACATGCCCGTATCTTCGATATTCGGGAATGCATAGAATGCACCGCCAGGCTCTATACACCGAAACCCAGGAACTTGGTTGAGCTCCGACACAATGACACGTCGGCGCTCATCAAAGGCACTGACCATCGTATCAACAGCATCCTGCGAGCCTTCGAGAGCGGCAATGCCTGCATACTGGGTCGGCGCATTGACGCAAGAATGGCAGTTGATAGCGAGACGTGTTGCGTGGTCCACCAAAGCATCTGGCCAAACCGCATAACCCAATCGCCATCCGGTCATCGCATAGGTTTTAGACCAGCCGTCCAGCATAATCACACGGTCGCGCAGATTTTCGTATTCAAGCATGCTGACGTGTTCACGTCCGTCGTAAAGCATCCGGCCATATATCTCATCTGACATGATCGCAACGTGGGGATGGTCCTCAAGCCCTTTGGCGAGCTTGTCCATTTCGGCGCGGGGCACTGTCCCGCCAGTTGGGTTCGCAGGGGAGTTTATGATAATCAACCGTGTGGCAGGCGTAATCAATCCAAGCACTTCATCTGCTGAGAATGAAAAACCGTTCTCTTCATGCAATGCCATGGGCACGGGCTTGGCGCCGGTGAACTTGATCACAGACTCGTAAATCGGAAAGCCGGGATTTGGATAAATAATCTCAGTGCCAGGTGCGCCAAACATTGTAATCGCAAAGAACATAGTCGGTTTGCCGCCAGGCATGATCACAACGTTGTCCGGATTGACCTCGCATTTTCTATATTTTGCGATGTCCGCCGCAACAGCTTCGCGAAGTTCGGGAATGCCGTTTGCAGGGGTGTAACCGTGATGCCCGTTTTTCAATGCTTTAATAGCAGCTTCAACAATATGTTCCGGGGTTTTAAAATCAGGCTGACCAATACCGAGGTTAATGACGTCCATGCCACCTTGAGCCAATTTATTGGCTCGGGCCAAGACTTCAAAAGCTGATTCTGTGCCTAAACGGTTCATGGCTTCGACAAGTTGTAGCATGTTTTCCTCCTCAAGATATTGATTGCACGCACTATGCCGACTAGCGTGCATTCTGTCACCGCATTTGCAGTGAAAATTATAGATGGGGATTTACGAAGATGAATGGTGCAGAAGCATTGGTTCGCAGCTTGGCGGGTTCAGGTATTGATGTATGTTTTACGAACCCTGGCACGTCAGAAATGCATTTTGTTGCAGCTCTGGATCGGCTTGATCTCATCTATTGTGTTCTGGCATTACAAGAGAACGTGGCAACCGGTGCGGCGGATGGATATGCGCGGATGACCGGTCAACCTGCTGCGACCTTGTTACATTTGGGTCCTGGGTTCGGGAATGGCTTGGCTAATGTTCACAACGCCAAAAAAGCCCGTGTCCCTATGATTAATATCGTAGGAGAGCACGCGAGTTATCATATTAAATATAATGCACCACTGACGTCCGATATTGAGGCGATCGTCACACCCGTATCTGATTATGTCGTGACATCAAGTCACCCTGATGATGTTGGTACGGACGCAGCACGCGCTGTCGCACAGGCTAAAACCTGGCCGGGTAAAATCGCTACAATGATTTTGCCCGCTGACATGGCTTGGTCGAAAACTGATATCGTTGGCGATGGGCTGCTGCCGGATGCGCCGGGTCGTGTTGTTGCTGAAGAAGTTGAAGCCGTTGCAGCGGCGCTCAAATCTGACAAAAAGGCTGTGATGTTCTGTTCTGGTGCAGTGCTTATTGATCCCAATCTGGAAAAGCTTGGCAAAGTACGTGCGGCATCTGGTGTGGATTTGATTTCACAAACATCGAATCGTCGTATTGACCGCGGTGCTGGGCGTGTCGTTGTCGACAAATTACCTTATGTTGTGGATCTCGCCATTGAGACCCTTAAGGATTATGACGTTATTATCCTTGTGGGCACAGATGAGCCTGTTGGTTTCTTTGCGTACCCAGAAAAGCCAAGTAAATTGTCGCCTGAAGGTGCGGAAATTTTACGATTAGCCGGACCAGAACAAAATACGTTCGAAGCATTAGATATGTTGATCGATACGTTAGATGCTAAGGACTTAGAGGTTGAAGTTGCAGCCTATGAAGAGGCGGCTGATATCAGCAAACTTTCAGGACCCATCACCCCAGAGGCGATCTCGGCCGCATTCCATGCGCATATGCCCGAAGACGCGATTATTTGTGATGAGAGCATAACCACTGGCCGTGCATTCTATCCGGATGGCCGGAATGCTAAGCCGCATTCACTCCTTCAAGTGACGGGGGGGGCGATTGGCGATGGGATGCCTATGGCTGTAGGCGCTGCAATCGCGTGTCCGGACCGCCGTGTTATTGTCCTGCAGTCGGATGGCTCTGCGATGTATACCAATCAAGCGCTTTGGACGATGGCGCGTGAAGGCCTGGATATCGCGATCTTGCTGTTCTCGAACCGATGCTATCGGATTTTGGAAGGTGAGATGAAAGGCGTTGGCGTTGAAAAGATGGGGCACGTTGCCGAAAGCATGTTTAGTCTAGCTGATCCCGAAATTGATTGGTGTAAAATGGCAGAAAGCATGGGTGTTTCAGGCACGCGTGTCGACGATGCTAGCGAGCTTTCAGCGGCTATTAAGCGCGCAGTAACCCATGAAGGCCCATTCCTCGTTGAGATTGTTTTCTAGTCGATCGATATCCATACGATTGCTCCCATAGTAGGTGACTTGACGAGGCCCGGGGCAGGGGTTATTGAGTGCGACCTATCGCGTTCAGCTTAGTTTTAGAGCAGGATGCTGATGCAGTGTGGTGGCTGTAGCTCAGTTGGTTAGAGCATCGGCTTGTGGTGCCGAGGGTCGGGGGTTCAAATCCCCTCAGCCACCCCATCTCTTATCAAAGCCTAGACGGGCTAAGGGTTTCAGAGAAATAAAAGATTAACACTCCTTCAAGTGGTACAAAGTGAGCCGTATGGCAACCCCATGGGCTTAACATTGAGACGCGCTTAAGCATTTGCAACCCGAGTTCAAGTTCTATCCAAGTAAGAATCCTAGTTTCGGCTGATTAATTTTAATTAGATTGGCAGGCATCCGCCATTTTATTGATAGAGACGGCCTCTTAGAGGTAAGTAAAGGTTACATCCCTATAGTCTACTATAGTCAACGTTGGTCAACGTAACCTCCATTGATATTCTACCATAGTCTCTATAATCCTTCTCTATATGGTCTACCTTCGATGATAGACCTTAGAACCTACCCCTCCTTATAGCCCTCTAAGATCTCTATAGGTCTCTGGCTCTATAGGTACATTAAGTACCTTGAGTTAAACCTTACGGAATACATTCAGTCTTGATACAGGAACATCTATCATTATTCTTTAT
>DGOK01000038.1:10305-60222 GCA_002389385.1 Rhodospirillaceae bacterium UBA4468
GGCCGAAAATTATCGTCACAATCCAGACGATGGATCTCCTGCATGCCACGCCACGCCATCGCCGCGATCCATGACGTCGAACGCAGCCATGTCTTGGTCATCAATTATAAAATGTTGCAAGTCCAAGTTTTCTCTCATTCGGGACTCGTCCACAGTCTTTGGCAACACCGCATATCCTTTCTGCAAACCCCATTTCAGAAGGAGTTGCGCTTCAGTGACAGAGTATTTGGCAGCCATCATTTTGAATGATGAATCCAGTGCCATACCTTCAAGCTTCATATCATCGGGTTTTCCACTATTCTGCCCGGGTTTTCCGCGCCAGTTCGCTAAAGGTAAGAGAGAACTGTAAGCAATAATGGAAATATTCTTGCGCCTGAGAAATGAGATAAGTTCAGGTCTTTGAAACCAGGGATGGAGTTCGATCTGGTTGGCATCAGGCATTGGCAATCCGGCATTCTTGATCTCTGCGATATGGCTCTCCCTGTAATTGGCCAGACCTACGAAACGCGTCTTCCCAGCTTTCTTCATATCGCAACAGGCACGCCATTGATCCAGTCGCTCATCTATCGCAAACGGTGCATGGATCAGATAAAAGATCGACATAATCCAGTTCAAGTCGTTGCAAACTCGAATCAAAAGCCGCAACGGTACCAGCGTAGTCTTTGGTTTCCATGCCACGTTGCGGATTTCCTGGCCACAATTTCGTGGTTACAAAGATATCTCGCCGATCAAGTCCAAGCGTCGATTTTGCACCGGTTATCGTGCGCCCAATACCTGCTTCATTCTTATACCACTCAGCACTATCCAGATGCCGATAACCAAGCTTGAGAGCCGTGTAACAAGCAAGTTCAACCTCGTCATCCGGAATCAGATAAGTGCCAAAACCAATTTGCGGCAATACAGCTTGTAGTGATTCATTAGTCATTTGTTTTCTTGTTTATTTCGTCGCCAACCCTGTCCGTCGTCATGCAATTGGAACACTCAACAGCCTAATCTAAGAGAGGACCTGGCTCATCTTGTTGATAATACTAAGCGGCGTATTTGCGGTATTGCAAGCGCCGGGTCTCCATTGTTTTCCGTTTGATCCTTTCTCGTTTTTTAAAATTAATTGTCACTGAAACTGGTCATTGGGTTTCTTG
This sequence comes from Rhodospirillaceae bacterium UBA4468, assembly GCA_002389385.1. GTDB lineage: Bacteria > Pseudomonadota > Alphaproteobacteria > Rhodospirillales > Casp-alpha2 > UBA4479. Next base: position 11,445 of record DGOK01000038.1, read on the forward strand.
CTAGGCGTCCGATGATGGCTCTCAGCGTTTATGCGTTCTTAAGTGTCCTGCTTATTGCAGGGCAGATATACCAGGTTTTAAAAGATACTGGGTACAGAGTTACCCTTGAGGCAGCGACCTCATATTCAAAGTCAATTAGCGACGTCCGAGAATATTATTCATCTCAGGTTGTGCCGCGCGCAAGTGAGACTGGGATGACTATTTCTCATGATTTCCGCAATCTTGATAACGCCATTCCCTTACCTGCAATATTAACGATCGAGATAGGCGAAATATCGAGCTCGCAGCGTGGGGGTGGGGATTTTCGCTTTTTTAGTTCGTATCCATTCCCATGGAGAAAGAGCGGTGGAGTGCAAAACGATATAGAGCAAGCAGTCCTAACAACTTGTAAGCTGCAGGTACTCGTGGTCCGTTAAAGTTGGTATGAGGCGACCAATCTTATATGCCAGCTCTTCTCGAACTTGCTGATTAACGTCTTTGGCCAGAACAAGGTCAGCTTGCAGAGGAGAGCCATCGTTTTTTGCAACGGCTTTACGTACTGCGGGGTCTTCGTCTGTCGCAAAGAAATAGAGGAATTCAGGTGCAAGGTCCTCATGGGACGCAAGTTCAGCACGAGCCTTGGCATCGCCTTTAGCGGCAACCCTTTTGGCTTCGTCATATGACGGTGTTTTCTTTTGACCTGCTTTAGGCTTTTTATTGCCTTTTTTACGACCTAATACCCAATCGAGCACTGGTTTTTTCTCGAATGCTGCGTGATGCTAATCATCAAAATAAATGACATAATTTTATAGTTAACGCTAGGGTGACACAGCGCTCGTGAGAAGTAAAAAACGTCATAAAGTTAAGATTAATGCGAAGATTTTATGTACAGCAAACTTAATCGCTATGCATTAAACTCTGGATCGTTTTTAGAGCCCCCACGGCACGAAGGTGACGTCATCGTTAGACCGCCTCGTGCTGTCCATTCTGCAGGCGTATGAGTTTCCATCGATAGTGCATGAACAGGACCGGTGAGCTCATCTTTGAGGGCAGCATTTATCAATTGATGGCGACCCACAAGACGAAGTCCTTCAAACGTTTCTGAGACAACAATCAGTTTAAAATGTGACTCTGACCCAGGTAGCACATTGTGCATATGGCTTTCGTTGGTCACTTCGAGATGCAGGGGCTGGATAGCGTCGATAACTTTTTGCTCAATCGATTGCGCAATAATCATAGTAGCACCCCTTTAATAAATACATTTTGTTGATTTAAATAAGCTTAGTGGAGCCCGCCTGCAAGCTGGATTCATATTATGCTGTGCGGTCGTTCTGAGTTCTATCTTTAAGATATTGAAAAATCTTCAAGAATAATGCACTATTAAGTGGTAAATACTTTAAACATACTTCTAAATATAAAAGAGGCAAAAGTGCCCAAGAAAAAAACAAAGTCCGAAAGCAAATCAAAATTGACTGGGAAGCCAAGGAAACCTGAGGCTTCTTCACTCATTCATTTGCCTCTTGGTGTCTCGCATCCGGTTGATATTCACGTAGGTGGTCGACTGAGGGCACGACGTACACTTCTTGGATTGGCGCAAGAAATGTTGGCGGATGCTGTTGATTTAACGTTCCAGCAAATCCAAAAATACGAACGAGGGGCGAATCGGATTGGTGCAAGCAAGCTATTTCAGTTTACCCAGATACTGGGTATTTCGGTGGCGTATTTCTTTGATGACCTGGATGGTAAGTTAGGGGATCCTGCTGCTGGTTATCAGGTTGGGATGGGCTACAAAGATAACAGTCCCCCCGAGCGAGACGAGATGAATAGGCGTGAAACCCTTGAACTTGTTCGTGCTTATTATCAGATCAAAGATGTTGAGAAACACAAGGCTTTGCGCATGATGTTTGAATCCTTAGCGAATGCTTCGGAAGCAAAGTAAAAGAAATAGCTCTGAATCTCATTATATCCCCATAAAATGCACTGCTGCGACTTGCCGGACGGTTAGCAAGACGGTATTTATCTTTCCTATAACCTCTTTGCACGAAGTCATCGTTTTTGGCTTCGTTTCTGGGTAAAGGCGGTTTATGACGTCCTGGGAAAACATCGACTTTTGAGATCGTTATTGTGTCTTAAAAGCCGGAAACCGCGGATCGCAAGGCAAGTGCATCAAGCACATGGCCGCAACGAGGAGAGTTCTGCATGACATCGGATGCTGCAGCCAGAAAACATTCAATCGACCTACAAATGGCGCATGCCATCCGCTTCCTTGCCGCAGATGCGGTGCAGGCAGCGAAGTCAGGTCATCCCGGCATGCCAATGGGAATGGCGGATGTTGCGACAGTCCTATTTACTAAGTTTCTGAAATTTGATGCGGCGCAGCCTTCTTGGCCAGATCGAGATCGTTTCATACTGTCAGCTGGTCACGGTTCAATGCTTATTTATTCGTTGCTGCATTTGACCGGTTACGAAGACATGACCATGGACGAGCTTCGTAATTTCCGCCAAATGGGCGCCAAGACCGCAGGCCATCCTGAGTATGGTCATGCCGAAGGTATTGAGACGACCACTGGCCCATTGGGGCAGGGGATTGCAAATGCTGTCGGTATGGCATTGGCCGAGCGGATGATGAATGCCCGCTTTGGCGATGATCTTGTTGATCACCACACATATGCAATCGTTGGTGACGGCTGTCTGATGGAAGGTATCAGTCACGAGGCAATCTCGATGGCGGGTCATCTTGGCTTGTCCAAACTGATTGTCCTTTTTGATGATAATGGAATTTCTATTGATGGCGGCACCGATATGGCCGTGTCAGACGATCAACTTGCGCGCTTCAAGGCATCTAACTGGGATGTTCAGGCTGTAGATGGCCATGATCATGCTGCTGTTGCCGCAGCTATTGAGGCTGCAAAGGTGAATGATAAACCTTCCATGATCGCGTGTAAGACAACCATCGGATTTGGTGCGCCAACCAAGGCTGGCACAGCATCAACCCATGGCGCGCCTTTGGGAGATGAAGAAATTGCGGGTGCTCGTGAAGCCCTTGGCTGGTCAGCAGCACCTTTTGAAGTACCTGACGATGTTCTGAGCGCTTGGCGTGCTGCAGGTAGTCGTGGCGCCTCTGTGCGCACAGCTTGGGAGGGACGCCTTGCTAGTGCACCAGATGCTGATACGTTCACACGTACGGCAGCTGGTATTTTGCCATCAGGTATTTCTGAAGCTGTTATTGCTCATAAAAAACGCGTCTCTGATGAGCAGCCAAAATGGGCAACCCGTGTTGCATCTGGCGAGTCACTTAATGTGCTAACACCGATTGTCACGGAACTCGTTTCTGGTTCGGCTGATTTAACAGGCTCAAATAATACAAAGACGCCTGACACGAATTCAGTAACACCATCTGATTTTTCTCAGCGTTATATCCATTATGGTGTGCGTGAGCATGGGATGGCTGCAGCAATGAATGGTATCGCCCTGCATGGTGGTCTTATTCCAACCAGCGGAACATTCCTGGTTTTTGCAGATTACATGCGCGGCAGTATCCGATTGTCAGCATTAATGGGGCAGCGTGTCCTTTATGTTCTCACCCATGACAGTATTGGCTTGGGTGAAGACGGACCAACACACCAGCCGGTCGAGACGATTTCGACACTGCGAGCGACACCAAACTTCTTGATGTTTCGTCCATGTGACGGCGTTGAAGCTGTTGAGTGTTGGCAGGTGGCACTTGAGAATGCATCTGGTCCATCCGGGTTTGCATTGTCACGTCAAGGTGTGCCGACGTTACGTACATCCCATACGGACGAGAACTTATCCGCAAAAGGCGGTTATGTCCTTGCTGAAGCTAAAGCATCTGCCCGCCAGGTTACGATCATGGCAACCGGATCTGAAGTCCACTTAGCGGTTGAAGCACGTGCCACACTCGAAGCTGAGGGCATTGGCGCTGCGGTTGTTTCAATGCCTTGCTGGGAACTGTTCGACGAACAGGATGCTGATTACCGTCGTGATGTGCTTGGCACAGGTGTGTGGATCGCGGTTGAGGCGGCGGTTCGCCATGGCTGGGACAAATACATTGGACCAGAAGGCGGATTTGTTGGAATGCATGGCTTTGGTGCCTCTGCGCCAGCAAATGAACTTTATAAACATTTTGGAATCACAGCCGAGGCAATCGTTGCCCAGGCCAAAGAGAGACTAGCTTGATTAGCTTGGATTTGAGGGACACGTAAAATGAATAAACAGGAACTTTTTCAGACTGCTGTTGCAATGGTTGCGAATAACAAAGGATTGTTGGCCGCGGACGAAAGCACGGGAACTATGGGCAAGCGCCTAGATTCAATTGGTGTTGAAAATGCCGAGCCAAATCGCCGCGATTATCGCGAGATGCTTTTCCGTGCAAATGGCTTTGGCGACTTTATTTCTGGCGTCATTTTATATGATGAGACGATCCGCCAGAACGCTGCAGATGGTACGTCGCTGGTTAAAATCCTTCAGGATGCGGGATCAATTCCTGGGATTAAAGTTGATGGTGGTGCCAAGGCGCTTCCTGGACGTCCAGCAGAAAAAATAACCGAAGGACTTGATGGGCTGCCTGAACGAGTTGCTGAATATTATCAGCTTGGGGCTCGGTTTGCGAAATGGCGTGCTGTAATTGATATCGATGAAGGTATCCCAAGCCGCTATGCCATCCACACAAACGCGCATGCGTTGGCGCGTTATGCAAAAATCTGCCAAGAGGGCGGTTTATGCCCAATCGTTGAACCTGAGGTCATTATGGATGGTGCACACGATATTGGTCGATGCCAGGAAGTAACCGAAGAAGTCCTTGAAGTCGTATATCGAGAGCTGCATCTCCAAGAGGTTTATCTGGAAGGCACAATCCTTAAGCCCAACATGATTATCTCTGGTAAAAAATGTGCGACACAGGCAAGTGCCGAAGACGTTGCTCAGAAAACTGTTGAGACACTCCTAAGATGCGTGCCTGCAGCAGTTGCGGGAATCATGTTCTTGTCTGGTGGTCAATCTGAAGAAGATGCAACCAAGCATTTGGACCTGATGAACGCTGGTTCTGACCTTCCTTGGAAATTGAGCTTTTCATACGGACGTGCGCTACAGCAAAGTGCGCTCAGCGCATGGAAAGGTGAAAGCGCCAATGTTGCGGCGGGTCAGCAGGCATTCCTCGAGCGTGCGCGCGCTAATAGCCAGGCATGTGCTGGGACATATTCTAAGGCGGCATAACGGAGCTATCTCAATCATGGTCAAGATTGCACCCTCTATACTCTCAGCAGATTTCGCACGTTTCGGCGAAGAAATTCGTGCGATAGATGCTGCTGGGTGTGACTACGTTCATATTGATGTGATGGATGGCCATTTCGTGCCGAATTTGACGTTTGGTCCTCCTATTATTGCAAAGCTGCGACCTCACACGTCCAAGCCTTTCGATGTGCATCTGATGATCAATCCGGCGCAACCATACTTGGAAGAGTATGCGAATGCGGGTGCAGATATCATCACGGTGCATGCCGAAGCTGATAAACACCTGGATCGCTCGTTGCAGGTTATTCGGTCACTTGGAAAGAAAGCAGGCGTTTCGTTGAATCCTGCAACACCTGAAAGTGTGCTTGAATACGTCCTAGATAAAGTCGATCTGATTTTGGTGATGAGTGTGAACCCAGGATTTGGTGGACAAAGCTTTATCCCGTCTCAGCTAGATAAAATACGCCGTATTCGTAAGATGATTGGTGATCGCCCCATTGAACTTGAAGTCGATGGTGGTGTGAACGCCGACACCATAAGTGATGTTGTCGCAGCTGGTGCGGACGTGCTGGTGGCAGGAAGCGCCGTGTTTAAAGGCGATGACTATGCCGCTACGATTGGTGCGTTACGGTCTGCTGTCTAACGAAAAACAAAACTGATTATGAAATAAGTGCGATCTCTTCTTCGCTAAGGCTGCCCGGGACCATAGTTACAGGAACTCGAAGCTTGCCAGCCATTTTCTCAACCAAGTACGTGACAAGCGGGCCTGGTCCATCTGTACCTGATGCCACACCAAGAACGAGAAGGGAGATCCCATCTTCTTCTTCGATCAATTTAACAACTTCTTCGCGCAGTTGACCCTCGCGAATGTAAAGCACAGGCATATGCCCGGTGCGTTTTTGGACGACAGAAGCGACAACATTGAGCATTTCTTCAGCTTCTTCGCGTGCTTCATCGCGCATACGCTCGCCAACGGCCATCCAATGTGAAAATTCTGTTGGCTCGATAACGTAGATAAGAGCAACCCGGCCACCTGAATTTGTTGCACGTTTACATGCAAATTGGAGCGCTGCTGCAAATTCTTCTGTTTCATCGACCACACATAGGAAGGTACGGCCTGTCAGTTGCTTTACGGGTGCATCGCCTTCTGGTGTGGCGGGGGTATCAGCATTGTCAGTCATGGCCTATCTCCTCTTAAAGGCGGCATTTGCCAACCATCCTGCAAAGCATGCGATGATCACGGCAAATATTCCATATAGTAGCGCATGGTCATGGGCAAAATTATAAACCTTAGCCTCAAGGCCAAATTTGCGAACATTCAATAACGTCGTTTCGCTCGTAATAATTTCATTATCACGGACAAGATAGGTCTCAATTGCAAATTCGCCAACCGACACATTTGCTGGAAACTCTATACGTGTCCGAAAGAGCATGTCATTTAAAAACAATAAGGGTGAGGCATCTTCTGAGTAAAGTTTTTTGCGTACCTTTTCGCGGACTAAAGCAGCACTGAATGCAATAGCTTGTGCTGCGTTTGCATCTTCTTTCTCGGGCAAAATCTGGATATCATCAAGGCCAATCTGGTGACGTGTAAGAACATCAGCAGGTAGCATCTTGTTGACCGGCTTATTTGATGAAACCCAATAATATGATGGAATATCATCAAAAGCGAGATTGTCTGTATTCACCCAAATGCCAAATTTTTTCTCTTTGAGATGCACGGTTTTACGCTCTAAAGGGCCTCGAACGACGACGATGACATCGCCTGGGCCACGCTTTGCACCAAACAGTAAAAGCTCAGTGCCTGCAAAACCGGCTGTAATTTTAACAATCGGTGCAGATAAATCGACAACAAGCTCTTTGGCCTGTAAAGATACAGATGTACACAATACGGCTGCAAATATGGAGCTTTGGAGGAGGCGCATTAACATGATTAATGTCCTCCAACGCCAAATGAGAACGGATCGAGTGGCGTGACGATCAAATCATAAGTAAGCTTCAAGCAAACACCGATAACCATCAATGCAAGCAGGCCACGGAGTTGTTCGCCTTGCATGCGGCCACCAAAGCGCGCCCCAAACTGCGCACCAATAACACCGCCAATTAACAGCAATAAGGCCAATACAATATCAACAGAATAGTTCGAAACCGATTGCAATATCGTTACGTTGGCTGTCACAAATATAATTTGGAATAAAGATGTGCCAACAACGACAGCTGTTGGCATGCCCAGTAAATATATCATCGCAGGAACCATAACAAAGCCGCCGCCAACACCCATAATCGCTGAGAGAATACCGACAAAGATGCCGATCGCGATGGGGAGGATAGCACTAATGTATAGTCTTGATTTGCGGAACCGCATCTTGAAAGGCAGGCCGTGCAGCCAATTGTGCGTATGCGCTTTCTTGCGGATCTTTGACTTGCTGGCCCGCATTGAATTTATACTCTCGATTAACATCAAGAAGCCGATGATGCCGAGAAAGATAACGTAGGAAAGTTTAATAACGAGGTCGATTTGGCCGAGGCTTTTTAAGAAAGTGAAAAGCCAAACGCCAAATGTTGAACCGATGATACCGCCTGTCAAAAGCAGGACACCCATCTTGATATCAACATTGCCTCGTTTCCAATGTGCAAGCACACCTGACACTGAACTGGCAACAATCTGATTGGCTTCGGTTGCGACGGCAATAGCTGGAGGGATGCCAATAAAAATGAGCAATGGCGTCATTAAGAACCCGCCACCAACACCAAATAATCCTGATAGGAACCCAATACCGCCACCCATCCCCAGAATGAGGAAGATGTTCACCGACATCTCGGCGATGGGTAAATATATCTGCATCGACTGACGGCTCCGACGCGGTGACACGCAGAAGCGCGTGGCTATCGCAAAAAGAAGAGATGACGGCTTCTATGGTAGTGTCCAAGAAAAGTCAATGTTTACAAGGTCTGGCATGGGAAAATGCTAATTTTGGACCGTAAATTCGTAATGTTTACGATTTGTGTACGAGTTCAATGGATCATGAGGAATGATTTAGTAAAATTTACATGTGATATATGTGTGTATGAATGATGCGTTGACGGAGTTATGGCGTGAAACAAAGACCTGAATTGGTTGACGACAACGCGAATGACGGTCCGGCAATGGATGATGACGAGTGGACGGTTGAGGTTAAGGGATCGCCTTATAAGTTTCCATTGCTCGCAAAATTCGGTGTCGGTTTAGTCGCAGTATTTGCCGCCACTTTGGTCGTCGTGGCGACAATGCCATTGGTGTTGCCAGCATCTTTGACGATCAACTCAGCTGAAAAAATCATCAGCGGTATCGTTGGCTTGAAGGTGAAGATAAACGGCCCTCATAGTTTCCGCATACTTCCCACATTAAAATTGCATGCTGAAAGTATCGTTCAAGCTGATGCTGATGCTGATGTTATGCTCTAGCTCAAACAATTTGAAGTGGGGATGAGCACGTTAGGGGCCCTGTCAGGTAGTGTCGATATAGATCGCATCATGTTGATTGAGCCCAAATTCCAATTCACTCAGTCACCTATGGCTCGGGGCGCATCAAAATCAGCACCAGAGATAGACCGTGCGTGGGCTGGTGGCGTGATATGCGGTTGGCGGACGTCATTATTAAAGACGCTTCTTTCCTGATGTTTGATAATAGTGGCATGGGATCTCATCGACTGGAACAGGTTAGTATTCAAAGTGTGCCCCCAGCTGCATCAGAGCCAAAGGATGGTATTACACTTGATGGTAAGGGCGTTCTAAATAGTCAACCTGTAGACATCCATATCATAACATCAAATCTACAGCTTTTGGTGACGGGTAACAGATGGCCGGTCAGCGTCTCGTTGAGATCTCAATACTTAAATGGATTATTTAAGGGCTCATTGGCCTTACGTGAGCGTATGGTTGGTGACGGAAAGTTGGAACTGAATAGTGACGACGCATTGGCGCTCAACACATGGATTGGCCCGTTCTTGCCAGCACGCAGTCGCACGCCAGTTGCGTTGAGTGCCAGCGTATTAATGGCTGGTGATGTCTTCGATGTATCACAGTTAACACTTAGGTTCGCAGAGATATCGATGAGCGGTAATTTTCAAGTTACTGCAGCGAGCTCATCTGGACGTCAGATCAATGGCAAGCTTGAGGCGTCCGTTCTCGATTTTGGCGATGCCTATGCGGACATCTCAGACACCATTTACGATGCGCCCTTATCTGTTCAACGCATTCCAGTTGGAAATATTGCACTATCTTGGAGGCGTACTATTTGGCATGATATCGAAATTGGCGTTGGACGTGCCACCATCGAGCGCCCACCACAAACAAATCGCATCAGTCTAAAGATCGAAGAAGCCGCTCTATATGGTGGAACGCTGCGGGGCAATGTGACGCTTGATAATTTAGAAGGTATGCACGCTCTTAATATAGAGGCAAAAGCCGTTGGTGTTTCAGCCGGGCCTTTGTTGTCATCAGAACAAAATGCTCAAAGCCCTGTCTTTGGTGGAAACACAACTTTAGATGTGAATTTATTCTCAGTTGGCGGAACGCTACGCCAATTAATAGAGGCTTTAACCGGAAAAGCGCAAATGGTCGCGACCAACGGAGTTGTTGTTGTGCCTGAGCTTACGACACAAGTCGCCGAAGCGGACGGTGATGAATTGCGTTTTCGTTCCTTCAATGGTGGATTTGAGATTACGCAAGGCATCGCAACGAGCGAAGACCTTTTGCTTAAGACGGATGAGATAAGTTTGGTTGGCAAAGGTCGCCTTGATCTTGCAAATGGAACGATAGATTTGAATGTCGGCCGGTTAAATTCTGATGGCGGTAGCCGAACGCTTAAACGATATAGGGTCAGTGTACCTATAAAGAATATACGTGTTGAGCGTATCAATGGCTCCTGACAATAAGAACTAGGCATAACGATGGTTGAGATTCTAAGTTTACTGATCGCGGCTGTCATAGCAGTGCTGATTTCAATGCGTCTGGGTCTTGGTTCGCAGTTGGGATATTTGGCTGCTGGTGCCGTGATAGGGCCGTTTGGAATAAGACTTATTACCGACGCCGAAAACTTGCGCCATATCGGTGAGTTTGGAGTCGTCTTTCTCTTATTCATGATTGGCCTGGAAATTAAACCAAAACGGCTTTGGGTCATGCGGCATCTCGTCTTAGGTTATGGTGGCATACAAGTGGCGCTAACCCGGCTGGTGCTCGCTTTTTGTGCCCATATGGTTTTTACATTTCCCTTAAAAATGTCACTGGTTATCGGTTTTGGTATGGCATTGTAATCGACAGCGTTCGGTGTGCAAACGCTGTCCGAGCAGAACGAATTGACGACGCATCACGGTCGGAACAGCTTTGCCATCTTACTTTTTTAAGATCTTGCCGTAGTACTATTAATGGTTCTGTTACCCTTGTTGGCGTTAAGTGAATTCGCAGTCTCAACATCTATGGGCCTGGCCGTTTTACAGGCCGTTGGGATCATGGTGCTGGTTGTACTTGCGGGACGCTATGCGATTGGTCCGGCGCTTCATCCTATTGCGCGTATGGGCAACAGTGACACGTTCGTTGCGATGGCGCTGCTACTCGTGCTGGGTTTTGCCTGGGTCATGAATCAAATTGGCCTGTCTATGGCGCTCGGCGCTTTTATGGCCGGGGTGCTTTTAGCTGAATCAGAATATCGACATCAGATAGAAGCAGATATTTTACCATTTCGTGGGCTTCTGCTGGACTTATTTTTTATGAGTGTTGGCATGAGCCTCGATCCGCTTTCGATCACCGAGAATGTCAGTCTTATTGTTATCGCCACTGTCGCTTTGCTGGTTATAAAGGCGAGTTTGGTGATTGGCATTTCGATGGCGATGGGGGCACCGTTGCCAGTTGCGATCCGTTCCGGCTTTCTGTTATCACAAGCGGGTGAATTTGGTTTCGTATTGTTTTCACTCGCGGCAGGTGAGGAGCTTTTAGAGCCCGGGCTGCTAGATACTTTGATTGCCATTATTGTGATTAGTATGGCCGTTACGCCTGCCATGGTTTGGGCAGGGAATAAGATTGCAGGCAAATTCAAAACTGTCGTTTCTGGAGAGGTCTACGGACCGATTGCATCAGAAAATAACCCGGTGCTTATAGCAGGGTTTGGGCGCGTTGGTGAGACCGTGGCGAATATGCTTGAAGCTGTGAATGTACCTTACATTGCGATTGATGCGGATACAGATTGTGTCGCACGGGCACGGCGTCATGGTCATCATGTGTTTTTTGGGTGGGCAGGTCGCCCTGATGTCCTTCGGTCCGTGGGCGCTGAGCATGCAAGATTGATCGTTGTTACTTTAGACGATCCGGATACTGCAGAAGGCATGGTCAGGACGGCGCGTCGACTATATCCGAATGTTCCAATTCACGTCCGTGCGCGCGACTGGGAAGGGGCCGATAATTTTGCGGCTCTTGGCGTTGATCACACAATGCCGGAAACGTTTGAAGCAAGTTTACGTCTTGGCGCCGCGGCACTTGAAGCGGCTGGCGTTGATGAAGAGGATCGGCGCGCTTTGTTCGACGATTTGAGCGCTGAAAACTATGCGAAGATGCGTCGCTTCAATCAGGTAAAACCCTAGGCTCCGAGTCATTTTCGGGCATCCGTTCATACAATATTAACCACATGCCGACATGATATGTTTGGGATGAACCACGAGTATGGCTCGTGGGGCAAATGCGGGATAAGGGAGCGCCAACATGCGCGCAAAATCAACGGCAGTATTTGGTGCAGTCATCGTGCTCAGTTGCCTTGTGCAGCCACTACAGGCGCAGAATACAGGTACCATCACGCATCCATCGGCAACACCTGGCACAATGCCACAGTCAAACGTTGCCACTGCACCGATCAACTCAAATCCACCGATCCCAGGAACGATGCAGCCCGGTGTTGCAAAGCCTGTTGCATATCAAGATCAAAGCCGTGGCTTCATGCTTGTGGCACCCGCTGGTGCGCGCTTTCAGGAACGCAAAGAAGGCAACCAAATCGCCATTCAGTCACGTAAAGGCTACGCGGTTAATATCCAATTTGGAGATGCTAACCAAGGTGTCCCTACAGCAGACATGTTTTCAAAGCTTGAGAAGCAATACTTAGGCGAAGGAAAGCCCTGGGCTAGAAAAACCGCTGAAAATGATGCCGTCATTGCAGGTCTGCCTGCTGGTGTTGCTCAATACGAAGCGGGCTCTACCAGAACCAAAGTGATTATCGTGCGTGGCATGAAAACAGATTTTGTCTTCATGTTTTTTGCACCTATCACGCATTACGAAAAATTAGCGATTGAGTTCGAATGGATCATGGCAAGCTTTCGTCCAGCGCCAGAAGAGATGCCATCCGAACCTGCTGTGCAAGTGATGGAGCAACCTTTCCAAAAGCCTCAACCTCAAGTGCGTGCAGAAGCCACCCCGGCCGCCAATCCAGCTGGTCGACCAGCCCCTAAGCCAACGACGCCAGCTTCAGATATGGCTGCGTTCGCGGAAGCTGGATACGGGTATCAAATTGAATACCCCCACGAATGGCAGTTGGAAAAACTAAGCGCATTCACAAACGTCATTAGCGGCCCACAGGGCACGCCTGCATACGATGCAATTGTTGCGCTACAGAACGTCAAACCAGATAGCATGGCTGGAGATGCAGCACAGATTACCTTTGATGACTTGAAATCTAAGTTAAGCCAGCAGGCAGGTGTTGTGGACTTTGTTGGTGAAAAACCTGTGACGTATGCCAAGCACGGCCTGACGCTGCAGGGTCGACAGTTCGTTGCAAACTATGCACACGAAGGCCGTCAATTCAGAAAGTGGGCCCTCGTGCTGCCGCGCCCAGAAGGTGGTGTGGCGCATATCTGGTCTTATACAGCTCCTGCAGCGCAATTTGAGGCCTATAGGCCCGTTGCAGAACGTATACTGAATTCACTTAGAATTGATGGTGGGCAAGGTTAAGCTGCGCGCTCATATGCTTGGATCAGCGCATACGAAGTGATACGATTGGTGCTATGATGAACAGTTTTACGCTGCTATTTCCCCCTCGACGCAATCTATCTATCCTGGCAATTGCATCGATCTTTGTAGATATGTCGTTATTCGCGGAACATTTTCATTAACCTCTTAATTTTCTGAGGAGAAGATGTTTATGAACACCGATCAGCGCTAGATAATCTTGATTAAAGCTTGCGCCACATAGCGTGAGCTTGCTTGATAATGCGGGTCGTTTCTGACCAAAGCCCAAGTTTGGGTAAGTCATCCATTGCAACCCATTGCGCATCTGCTGCATCGCCACTGGCAATCGGGATGGCTTTAGAGCTGACCGTGGCCAATACGTCTACGAGCGTATAGTGATATTGAATATGTCCGTCAGGATCGCGCGTAATGGAGTCCACGACATCTATAAGGCCATGAATTTCTGCGTTTAAGTTGGTTTCTTCGAGTATTTCCCGGCGTGCAGCATCTTTTACGGTCTCTCCCACTTTTTGAGCGCCTCCTGGTAGGCTCCAGGCGCTGACACGCGGCGGTTTTCCGCGTTTGATCAACACAACCCCTTGTGACCCAACAATGACTGCACCGACGCCTACAAGGGGTCTGTCCGGGTATTCTCGAGGTGTCTTTGTCATATTGGATTCTTTCGCGTGAATTAATCTGTGTTCAGGTTAAGATACGCGCTGAATAGACATGATGAAATGTAATAGTGAGGTCGATGTGGCAGATATTATTGAACGCCGAAGCTTTAAGGATGGTGAAACAGTCTTCCGCGAAGGTGAACTCGGCAGCACTGCGTTTCTCGTACAGTCTGGGGATGTTGAAATCTCTCGTGTGAATGACGGAAAAGACGAGGTCCTTGCGATTATCGGTATAGGTGGCATTTTTGGTGAGATGGCGTTGATTGACGAGAAGCCAAGGATGGCGACGGCCAAAGTTAAAGGCGGTGCGACAATCATGACAATCACCAAGATGATGTATGAGAGTAAGTTAAAAAACTCAGACCCATTTATCCGCGGGCTCCTGAGAATATTAGTACAAACTGTTCGGCGGGTTCAGTGAACGACTGTTGTTATGTTTGAGGGGGCTGTCCAGAAGCACCGATTGAAACTTTAAGCGCTATTCATACGTTCCTGAATGAACCGCAGATAAAAGCATCGCCGTATAAGGGCCAAAAAGAATGACATTACAATCGAATGACCCTGGAATGACACCAGATACGAAAGTTAAGCCGCACAAGCCGCGTATGGGACTATCGCAACGTCTGCGTGCCTATTTATTTGCGGGTGTTTTGGTCACAGCACCAATTTTCATTACTTTCTATCTCGCATGGCTATTTGTGACCTTTGTTGATGGTAAGATCGAATCTCTTATCCCGGCACAATATAATCCTGAAACATATTTGCCCTTTGCCATTCCAGGACTCGGCTTAATTGTTCTCATATTGAGTTTGATGTTGGTTGGTGCGCTAACTGCGGGTTTCTTTGGTCGATTATGGATGCGGTTTTCTGAGCAGACACTTAACCAAATTCCGGTTATTCGTAATGTTTATTCGGCTGTTAAGCAGATTCTTGAGACAGTTCTAGCGCAGCAATCAAACGCATTTCGTGAAGCTGTGTTAATCGAATACCCAAGACGCGGTATCTGGGCAATTGGATTTCTGACGGGTACCACAAAAGGTGAGGTTCAGAATTTAATCGAAGAAGAATGCATTAACGTGTTCCTTCCAACGACACCGAACCCGACTTCAGGCTTCCTGTTATTTGTACCTAAGAAAGACATCGCACCACTGAGTATGTCCGTCGAAGATGCGATTAAAATGGTAATTTCAGGTGGCATTGTGACACCGCCTGATGAACGCCCGGAGGCAGAAAAATCGACCCCCGTTGTGTCGGCCCAAACATATGAAGAGCTAGAAGTGTTGCGCGAGCAAGAAGGCGCAAAAGTGCTTATTCCTAAAGATAAACGCCCTGGTGTTAAGCATGCCGAGACTAAAGAACTGCCTAAGGACACTCAAAAAGAATAACATTTCCAGATATTTATAATTTCTATTTCTGTATCTGCTCATAGCTTTTATGTGCAATTCTAAAGTCATGCGCTTATGCAATCCTTGATAGATTATCTTTAAATTGTAAATGCAATTAAAAGATGTAAATTAAATAAAAATCTATTTTAAGAATTTCATTAATGGGGGGGTGTTTGCGTGTTAGATAAAGATTTACAGAAAAAACAGCCGCCGGCAGACCATGTTTCAACTTGGTATTCGAAAATATCTAAACTTAAGTGTGTCCGTAAATCTGTATGAGTTACTTTCACTGATGTGTAGTTTTACTGATTTTGGTGCTGAGCTATCACCAAACACGACAGGGTTCAAAAAAATGGTAAGCTTTGCAGGTGCTGCATTGCTGACAACCATGGTCGCAATCATTCTCAGGGTTATTCATCGGCATATTTATAATAATGATGACGCAATGCCAGATGAGTCCATTGAACAACGTCTAGAACAACTTGTGAAGGCCTTTAAAGACGCTCTAAAACATCATGTAACATTGATTCTGAAATGGGGAACCTATCCGTCGCAATCGGTAACGTAACGACAGGCGTTACGAACGCAGCCACTGAAATGAATAACGCTGCAGCTGTTAATAAGGCAAGTCAGAGAGATATTTGGGGCAAATATACTGGCATGTTAGCGCAAGAAACCCAGTCATTCATAGATGAACTTCGTGAAGCGAATAGTGTCAGTGTCATTTTTCGAGGGCGCACCATAGAAAGACTTGTTTCTTCTATGAATGCAGCTTCTGACAGTTTAAGAAAATTTTCTAGAAACCTTGAAGGCGTATCGCTGGTCAATAACCTGAATGCAGAAGTTACTGTGTTAGGGGAGAGTTTATGCGGCTTGATAAGCATTCTCGAAGCAGAAAAGGCACATAGACAACGAAATATTTTTTCCCGAATTTATTATTATATATTTGGGGCATAGAAATATGCATTTGCACAATTTAGTCAAACCCAGTGATGTACCTGACGATATTGTGAATGCAACAATGACTGAACTTGCTTTCCTGCTTTTGTTCACAGTAGGGATATTGACATATTTTATAGGCAATACCATTGGTGGGAGTAAGCTATCTTGTCTTTATGAGTATAGCACTAATGGTCAAAGGTTGACGAAAGAAAGAGCCGTTATAAAGGTCATCCTTTACCCGGATAAAATCGTACGTACAAAGAATATTAACGATCAGCGACATGTAAATGTTGTAGAACTATTGGTGGGAGAAAATATTTTTAAATGGCTTCATCAAAGCGAGAGTTATGCATATTCCGATTTGAGTATTTTATTAAATTAAATCAAAAAAATAAACTCTAAAACCAGCTTATCAAATAATGCAATAAAAAGATCATGCCGGTTTTACGCGCTATATGAAATCCATATGCCTTTACCGAAAGGTGCAATAACCCAAGAACATCTCAACGGTTATGTTCGGACAAAAGATGTTTTGAATAGACTTTCAATTGCGGCTTCTGCTGCGAATATTGGTATAGTTGAGGGAATTAAAAATATGATTGATGCACAGACTCCTATTCACTCTATAGAAGGCCATTTAATATTACTCAAAAAGACTAAGGGAGGCTCATTCCTTGTGATTGAATAGAAACAGATTTTAAATTGTGCTGGTTTTTACGGCTTGCTTGAAAGCTTCGCGGTCTGCTGGGAGTTGGAAGCTAAATAAAATTTCGATCTGATTGAATACGGAATCAGTTTCTACAATGCCTTCAAAATTAAATTCATACTCACCATCGTAATTTTGCGTTAACCATCTGTCGATGTCGTCAACTGAGTAAGATAGCTTGCATCTTAGTTGATATTTCATTTTGTGTCCCCTGAACTGTCGTAAATTGTATCTTGGAAATAATCTAAGATGTCTCGGTGCGATCAGCCTGATCGCAGATTTTTAACAGCAGCATCACGTTCAAAAAGATAGAGTAAATGACGCAACGCTTGCCCCCGGGTACTTTGCAACTCAGGATCGATGTTCAATATTACTTCTGCATCGTCTCGTGCAATCTGTAATAAGTCGCCATGGTCAGAAATGTTCGCCAAGCGAAACTCGGGGAGTCCGCTTTGACGCGTGCCTAGAAGTTCACCTGCACCACGAAGTTCAAGGTCTCGTTCAGCAATAACAAAGCCATCGTCTGTTTCACGCATCGTTGTCAGGCGTGCTTTGGCGATTTCACCCAGATGACCGACGTGCATGAGAAGGCAGGTCGATTTCTCACTACCTCGCCCAATGCGCCCGCGGAGCTGATGCAGCTGTGCCAGGCCAAACCTTTCTGCGTGTTCGATAACCATCACGCTCGCCTCGGGGACATCTACACCGACTTCGATGACGGTCGTCGCGACAAGAATGTCAATTTCACCGTCCTTAAAGGCGCTCATGACAGCGTCTTTCTCTGCCCCTTTAAGGCGGCCGTGAACCAGACCAACACGTTCACCAAATGCCGCTTTTAGATGATCGTAGCGAAGCTCGGCCGCTGCCATATCTGATGTTTCTGATTCCTCAATAATGGGGCAAACCCAATAAACACGTGCATTACTTTTTACGGCACGACCAACCGCGTGGACAACTTCGTCCAGCCGATCATTTGAGATTAATACGGTTTGTATCGGTTTCCGCCCTGCGGGCTTTTCGGTAAGCCGAGAGACATCCATATCACCGTAAGCAGTTAACATCAGCGTGCGTGGAATTGGCGTTGCGGTCATAACGAGAACATCGACGGCACGCCCCTTGGCTGCCAGCGTTAATCGTTGATGCACACCGAAACGGTGCTGTTCATCAATAACTGCAACGCGCAGATCATGATATTCTACGTCATCTTGAAACAAGGCATGGGTGCCGACAGCCAGACGTGCGGCACCTATCTTAAGCTTTTCAAGAATTGCGTCACGTTTCTTCCCACGCTCGCGCCCGGTCAGCAGGACAGGTTGAATGCCGGCGGCTTCGGCCATTTGACTGATTGTTACCATATGTTGTCGTGACAGTATTTCAGTTGGTGCCATGATCACGGCCTGACCACCAGCTTCGACGGCACTCAACATCGCCATAAGTGCGACAATCGTTTTGCCTGACCCGACATCGCCCTGCAAAAGTCTGAGCATACGATGATCTGCTGCCAGGTCGGCGTCGATTTCTGACAGGGTGAAGTTCTGTGAATTCGTAAGATCGAACGGAAGGGCGGCGAGGACTTTGTTTCTTAATGAGCCATCACCCTTTAGGGTAACACCCTTAAGGCGTTTCATCTGTGCGCGGACAATCGCCAGGGCCAGTTGATTGGCTAGTAACTCATCATAAGCGAGACGTCGATGAGGCGGGGTTTGGACCGAAAGATCGTTCGTGCTTTCTGGTGCGTGAACGGCCAACAGAGCCTCGTGCCAGGTTAACCAGTTCTCACGATTTACGAGTGCTGGGTCGAGCCACTCTGGCAGTGCTTTAGGAACTTCAAGGGCAGCACGCATGGTTTTACCCAGTACTTTTAACGACAATCCAGCCGTCAAAGGATAAACGGGTTCAACTTTATTAAGGCTTTCAATATCATCTTCGGTGACGATGTGATCCGGATGGGTCATCTGCAATGTGTCGCCGAATTTTTCTACCTTGCCTGAAATCACCCGGACTTCACCTTCGGGCAGGATCTTGAGGAGATAATCTGCACGCGCACGGAAGAAGACGAGCGTCATTGCGCCCGTATCGTCCATGGCAGTGATTTTGTAGGGTTGGCGCTGGTTGTTTGGTTTGTAGTGTTGGGTGACGCGTATTGTGATTGTAGCAATCGTATCTGGCTCAGCATCTGCAATTTTCGGTGTATAGCGGCGATCAATGATATCAGACGGTAGATGCCAAAGCAGGTCGACCACGTGCTGTCCCGCGACTTTTTCAATAAGTACAGCGATCCTTGCACCCACACCTTTAAGGGTGGTGACGGGACGAAATAAGGGAAACAGGCTTTCTGGTCGCATTGTTGTCGTTTCTTACCCTGACATTTGCTATGTGAAGGGGTATATCCTAAGCGCACATAACACTATCGAAAAGGACTGAGGTCTTGGATCCACGCCGCAAACGCTTACTTTACCGCGCTACACACTGTGGCATGAAGGAAAATGACGTGCTTATTGGGCGCTTTACAACAGCGCATGTCGAGGAACTAAGCGAGGAATTGGTCGATCAGCTCGAGAATCTCATGAATCATACTGACAATGATTTGTATAACTGGATCACGGGTCGGCAACCAACCCCTGAATTTGTCGATAGTGACGTCCTTCGCATGGTCAAAAAGTATAACGGCACGCTGTGAATATTGACTTAGCTATTATTTTAAACCGCGGACGACGAGCCGTTGGCGGTGCACCGGAAGGTGCGGATGTTCTATTCGCCATTAAGCTTGCTGGTGAAGGACAGGACGTCATCATGGTGTTACGTGATGATGCCGGTCTCGCACGCCGCGCTGCCATTGCGGCATTCTTTGCACCCGACTGTGACACCATTGAGCTGCCAGCATGGGATTGTCTTCCTTATGATCGCGTATCCCCAAGACGAAGTTTGGTTGGTAATCGATTGGCGGCGTTGGGTCGATTAACAGAGAAAACAAATAAAGGCCGTTTGATCCTAACAACGGTTTCTGCATTGCTGCAGAAAGTCCCACCTCGGGATTTTCTTGAAGGCGCAGGGCGTAAATTGAATTCGGGCACTGAAATCGCACCTGATGATTTGGTTCGAGAGCTTGAGAGATTCGGTTTTAACCGCATTGAGACAGTTACTGAGCCAGGTGAATACGCTGTACGAGGTGGGATCGTCGATGTGTATCCTGCGGGCGCAGGTGGCCCTGTGAGGCTCGATTTCTTTGGCGATGAACTGGATACACTCAGAAGTTTCGATCCAGCGACACAACGAAGCACAGGCGAAGTCCAGACGATTACCCTCACACCGGTGAGCGAAGCGCCTTTGGATGATGACGCGATTGCACGGTTTCGGACAAA
Source organism: Rhodospirillaceae bacterium UBA4468 (assembly GCA_002389385.1). Classification (GTDB taxonomy): domain Bacteria; phylum Pseudomonadota; class Alphaproteobacteria; order Rhodospirillales; family Casp-alpha2; genus UBA4479. Next base: position 31,711 of record DGOK01000038.1, read on the forward strand.
CTACCGGACACAGTTCCAGACCAGTGGGGCTGATGATCCATTGTATGAAGCCATTAGTGAAGGACGCCGCCATCAAGGCTTCGAGCATTGGCTTCCGTTGTTCCATGATAAACTTGAAACACTTTTTGATTATATTCCAAAAGCATCCGTTGTATTCGACCACCAGGCTGAGGCTGCACTTCAGTCGCGCCGGGATTTAATTTCTGAATACTTCACTGCGCGTCAGACAATCTCTGATGCTGAAAGTGGCGTGCCATACCGTCCTGTATCGCCTGATCAAATGTTTGTTGATGCTGATGGTTTGGCTGATGGTCTCAAGTCACGCGCGGTCATAGACTTGTCCCTGTTTGAAACCGGTGGTCATGATATTGGTGGTGATCTTGGTAAGGATTATGCCGAAGTTCGGATCGACCCTAAGGCCAATGTTTATGAAGCCGTGGCAAACGATATCAAGTCGTTGGCTGCAAAAGATAAACGCATCGTTGTCGCCGGATTTAGTGATGGCTCTGCGGAACGCCTCAAGGGCCTTTTGGTTGAACACGGTGCACCACAGTTTCGTCTGACCGAAATTGATAATGCAAAAACGGCCGAAGCCGTCATGGCTGTTATCGGTTTGGATCGCGGGTTCCGTCTGGATGATCTCGTGGTTATTTCTGAAAGCGATATGCTGGGTGAGCGGATGGCTCGTCCAGGCAGGCGCCGCATTCGCCCAGAAAACTTTATTGCTGAGATATCGGCACTCGCCCCAGGTGATCTTGTTGTGCATGTCGATCATGGCATTGGTCAATTTGAAGATCTCGAGACGATCGAAGTTGGTGGTGCGCCACACGATTGTTTGCGACTTGTATATGCGGGTGATGCCAAGCTTTTCTTGCCGGTTGAAAACGTTGATCTGCTGACGCGTTTTGGTTCTGAGGATGCAGGCGTTCAACTTGACCGTCTTGGCGGTGCCGCATGGCAGGCCCGACGTTCGAAAATGAAAGAGCGCGTCAAGGAAATGGCGGATGAGCTCATCAAGATAGCCGCCGCTCGCGAACTTAAAATCGCGCCAAAGTTCATTGCCCCTGAAGGTGCTTACGAAGAGTTCGCGGCTCGTTTTGCTTTTAATGAAACCGAAGATCAGTTGGGTGCAATTCAAGATGTCCTGGGCGACCTGCAGAAAGGCCGTCCGACGGACCGTTTGATTTGTGGTGATGTTGGTTTTGGTAAGACCGAAGTTGCCCTGCGTGCCGCATTTGCTGTCGCGATGGAAGGCAAGCAAGTTGCAATCGTTGTGCCGACCACGTTGTTATGCCGTCAGCACTTTATGAATTTCAGGGATCGCTTCCGTGGATTTCCCGTTCGTGTTGAACAGCTTTCGCGTCTCGTGACGCAGAAAGAAATGGGCAACATCAAAGAGGGTATGAAGAAGGGAGATGTCGACATCGTTATTGGGACGCATGCATTGCTTGCCAAGGATGTTGGATTCCGTGACTTAGGTCTGCTGATTATTGATGAAGAACAACACTTCGGTGTTGCGCACAAAGAGCGTTTAAAAGGCATTCGAAGCGACGTGCATGTGCTGACACTGACAGCCACACCAATCCCACGCACATTGCAGATGGCTTTAACGGGCATCCGTGAAATGAGCCTGATTGCAACGCCACCGGTTGATCGCTTGGCTGTCCGTACGTTTATCTTACCTTTCGATCCCGTGATTGTTCGTGAAGCGATTTTGCGTGAACAGTATCGAGGTGGTCAGACTTTCTATGTATGTCCGCGCATCAACGATATGGAAATGGTTGCCGACAGACTTGCCGAGCTTGTACCTGAAGCTAAGGTTGCGATGGTCAATGGACAGATGCCGGTTGCAGACCTTGAAGACACCATCTCGCGGTTCTACGACGGCGCGTATGATGTGTTGTTATCGACAAATATTATCGAAAGCGGTTTGGACTTGCCTGCCGTGAACACCATTATCATTCACCGTGCCGATATGTTTGGCTTGGCACAGCTATATCAATTACGAGGGCGGGTAGGGCGGTCTAAAACGCGCGCCTATGCGTACCTGACACTGCCACCGGGCAAGATGTTGACGAAGGCGGCTGAGAAGCGCCTCGAAGTTATGCAAACGCTCGATAGTCTTGGCGCCGGGTTTATGCTCGCCAGCCACGACTTGGATATCCGAGGCGCAGGTAACCTGCTGGGTGACGAGCAGTCAGGCCATATCCGTGAAGTTGGCATTGAACTTTATCAGCAGCTCTTGGAAGAGGCCGTTGCGGATGCACGTGGCCTTGGGGCTGAGACCGAGGAAACTGATTGGTCGCCACAGGTTTCACTTGGTATGCCTGTCTTGATACCTGATTGGTATGTCCCTGATCTGACAGTCCGCATGGGATTGTATAGACGCATTGCATGGTTGAAAGATCCAGACGAAATCGAACAAACAGCGGCTGAGTTGATTGATCGGTTTGGTCCGATCCCAGCCGAAGCTGAAAATCTACTCGAGGTCGTTAAGATTAAGCAGTTCTGCCGGCGCGCTGGCATATCAAAACTGGACGCCGGACCGAAGGGCGCGCTAGTGCAATTTTTGAATGATCAGGTTAAAGACCCAGGTAAGCTTGTCGAATGGTTGATGACCCATAAAGGCACAGCCAAACTTCGCCCAGACCACAAGCTTGTATTCTCCCGGACTTGGGACACGCCAAAAGAACGTATGGTCGGTATGATTTATTTGGCCAAAGAACTGGCTGAGATAAACGGCGACGCTTAACTCGTTTAATGCACCACGGCTTCGCCGCTCGGCACGACAACGTTGCCATCGCCGAGTGCGAGATTGAGCTTCCAATCTGCTTTAACGGATGTGGTCACGAGCAAATGACAAAAGGCATGCAGTAACTGTTCGTTGAGATTGAAACGAATATCAGATCCATCAGCGGTTTTAAACGAAACGCCTGTGACATCTTTGCCTGGATGAACTTTGCCGCCGAAGACAAGTAACGGCCCCGTGTTTGATGTGGCATCCGCAGTATCGTTTACGGGCGAAGTGTCAAAATCGGTATTCTGGATCGCTTCTTGGGGTACTTCATACCCAACACTGCCTTTTGGACGTTTTTGTCGACGATCTCAGCAAGCGCGGTTTCCTTCTCAAACGTTTGCCGAAGCGCGCCACAGAGAACATGTACAAAACGCCGTGTCAGCAATACCCGGTATTCTTTCTTGTCCTTCGTGGAGAGACGAAAAAGGATACGATCTTCTTCGGGGATATAGCTCATTGAGAGTTGGTGAAGCGAACTCATTGCAGGGGCTCACTCATCGGGCTGGCGCTGAGGCCAGCTGACGCCGCATCAAGGACGCGGACGAGGACTTCGGGTTCTTGTGCTCCTGAGATCACCATGTTGCCTTGAAAGGCAAAAGCCGGCACGCCATTTACGCCAAGTCTATGGGCACGTGCATTCTCTTCATAGATCGCCGCAACATCGGCTTCGCTATCGAGGTAGGCACGAAGCGGGATAGGGTCTAACCCAGAAAAAACACCAATATTGACAAGTACATCTGTATTTCCAATGTCGATGCCTTCAATAAAGTAGGCTTCAAATAATTGCTCTACCATCGGGGCGACGTCGACAAAATGCGACGCGTAACGGATCAGTCGATGTGACGAGACAGAGTTTGGTGTGCGTTGAATGCGTTCGAAAGCAAATTCAATTTCAACAGAATGTCCTGCTTCTCCGATGGCACCATAAACGCGCCTTACACGCGTTTCACTTCCAAACTTTTTAATCAGATAGGCAGTGCGATCGATGCCATTATGCGGAATATCGGGGTTCAACATGAACGGCCGCCAATTGATATCAATATTCGCTTTAGGCCGCATGGCAATGGCGCGCTCTAGGCGGCGCTTGCCAATATAGCACCATGGACAGACCGTATCGAAAATGACGTCGAGTTGCATTAGCTTCCCTTTGATGTGCCGTCCCGACGTCGTTATCGAATGGACTTATTCAGTAAATGCCTGAAGACCGGTCTGGGCACGTCCCAAAATGAGCGCATGGATATCATGCGTGCCCTCATAAGTGATCACAGTCTCAAGGTTCATCATATGACGCATCACATGATACTCGTCGGAAATACCATTGCCGCCATGCATATCACGTGCAACGCGTGCAATATCCAATGCCTTGCCGGTTGAATTCCGTTTTATCAATGAGATGTTTTCAGGCGGGCAATTGCCTTCGTCCAACATGCGACCTACACGCAACACAGCTTGCAGGCCAATCGTAATCTCGGTTTGCATATCGGCGAGCTTCTTTTGGATCAACTGATTATTCGCCAACGGGCGGCCAAACTGTTTGCGCTCAAGAGTGTAGTTAAGTGCGGCGTGCCAGCAGAATTCAGCGGCACCAAAAACGCCCCATGCAATACCAAAGCGTGCTTTGTTAAGGCAACCAAACGGACCGCCAAGCCCTTTAACATTTGGGAGGATCGAGTCTTCTCCAACTTCGACGCCGTCCATAGAGATGTCACCGGTAATGGATGCACGTAGCGAGAGCTTACCTTCAATCTTATTGGTGGTAAGGCCTGGCATGCCTTTCTCAAGAATAAAGCCGCGAATTTCGCCATCAAGTTTCGCCCAGATGACAAAAATATCGGCAATCGGCGCGTTCGAAATCCACATCTTGGAACCGGAGATTTTGTAACCACTATCGGTTTTCTCGGCACGTGTTTTCATACCGCCTGGGTCTGAACCAAAATCAGGCTCGGTTAAACCGAAGCACCCGATAAGCTCAGCGGTTGCGAGCTTTGGGAGATACTTCTTTTTTTGCTCGTCACTGCCATAGGCATAAATTGGATACATAACGAGTGATGATTGAACGCTCATGGCAGAACGATAACCGCTATCAACGCGTTCAACTTCGCGTGCGATAAGGCCATAGCTCACGTGGTTTACGCCAGCGCCACCAAATTCTTCAGGGATGGTCGAACCTAACAAGCCAAGCGCGCCCATTTCTTTCATGATGTTTGGATCAAACGTTTCTTTGCGGTTTGCTTCCAAGATACGCGGCATCAGGTTTTCCTGAGCGAAATCATGTGCAGTGTCACGTATCATACGCTCTTCTTCGCTTAACTGGTCTTCAAACAGAAATGGATCAGCCCATTGGAACTTTGGTTTAGCAGACATGAATTCTCTCTTTTTTAATATGGATGCGTTATTGTGTGTTTAGGCGGTTTCTGGAGATTTCGCTAGACTGACGCCAATCATACTATCTCGAGTGACTAGATCAGTGAGGCGTTCTTCATTCCAATCGTCTGTACCTGCTGGTCGTGCAGGCAGAACAACATAACGAAGATCAGCCGTAGAATCGTGAACCCGTACTTCTACATTGTCAGGTATGGTCGTACCAAAATCTTCAAGAACTTTTCGGGGTTCTTTAATTGTGCGGCTACGGTAAGCGCGAGACTTGTACCAATCAGGCGGCAACCCAATCAGCATGCGCGGATAGCATGAGCAGAGCGTACATACGACGACGTTATGAACATCTTCGGTATTCTCAATCGCTTGAATAGGAATATCACCAATATCGATGCCAAGCTCCGCTGAGGCTGCTTTAACGTCGGTAAGAACGCGCGCTTTGAATTCTGGATCAAGCCAGGTGCGGGCAACAAGCTTTGCCCCGAGTGCGGGCTCTCGTGTGTCCATAAACTCGATTTGTGCCCGCATTTCATCGGTGGACACGATACCTTTTTCAACAATAAGTTCAGCAACTGCCTGAGCCATTACCATGCGCTCGGTGAAGGGCGCATCCTCTATATCAGGCTGGTAGGGATGCGGCTCATCGTGAGAGTGGTCATGGCCGTGACTATGATCGTGATCGTCGTGGCTCATTGATTTTTCTCCAACCAGTGTTCGTAAATATCGATGACCATTGTGTCCTTTGCAGGGCCTTCGTAATTCGGCCAGACGTCGGCTTGGTTAAACTTCACCCGATAGAGTGGCTTTTTAGGCATGCCATCACGCCCATAAGCAAGTTCTTCTGGATTCGGATGGCTGCCAACATACTGTGTCACAACACCATCGCACCCGCGGATAAAATGAGGTGTGCGGACATGGCCCGGTGGAAATGCGGCGCGCACTTTTACAGCATCGCCAGCTTGGTATTTTGTTTCGCTCATGACCCGGTATCCCGGTCTTTCTGCCAACGCGCTTCGACATCAGCCATCTTTGCGCCAAGCTCATCTACAGTGATCACACCTTTTTCCAACAGCAGGTTTGTCGCAGATGAAATCCAGCGTTCGTAGTAATTCAGATTGTCATAGACACCGGGTCCAAGCTCTTCAATCCCGCGTCGGAGCTCGTCCGTAGACAGGATTTTCCGTTCAGGCGTCGAAAGGACTTTAACAATAGCATCCACACGCTTTTCCCATATTGCGTAATCGTGCTCAGTTTGTTCAACGGCGCCTGCATCTAGGCCGCCCATATCGTGATGTCGTCTAATGGTCATGGTATATTTCTCCTGAACTATAAGCTGGCATGGAAGCGGGCCCTATTCAAGACCGCCAAACTGGTATTTCTGGAAACGCGCCTGTTGGAATTAATGCGTGATACTCTTGGTCTAAAATCGTATGAGTTCCGTAACGTTTCCTTGGATTTTATGAGTTTTGTAAGTATGGCGCCTCAAGGCACAGTATCGCAGACAGGTATAGAGCGCGATTTAGCGTTTAGTACTGCATTTATGCAGTCTGCTAAGGATGCTGTGGCGATGCTTGATCATGAAGGTGAAGTGACGTCGGTGAACGCCGCATTGACTGAATTCATACACGTACAGGCGAGCGATCTCGTTGGACGTTCAATAGCTTCTATCTTCGCTACTGAATCCGCGCAAATTAACGTCGCGATATCTGATGCTATGGATATTGAATTTGAGCTTGAGGCTTTGTCAGGCAAGTCCTCAAAGCTACAGCTAATTCCAGCTCAGGATAAAAATGGCGATGTTTCTGGTTGGATTGCGATGTTACGTCCGCTCGAAGCGCTTGGTGGTGATAGCGTCATTCCTGCTGATAGTTTTGATCCACTTACTTACTTGCCGGGCAGGCGTCTCATCACGTCCAGATTGGAACGTCTTTTAGACGCGTCAGATGACGAGCAGGAGCAGATCACAATACTATGTGTCGATCTGGATGGTTTTGGCCGGATCAATAAAGAATTTGGACGCGCAGTTGGCGATAACATTTTGCTTGAAACGTCGCGCCGGCTGGACCGCAGTATGCGGGCATCAAATATCATTGGGCGACTTCAGGAAGATATGTTTGTTGTTGTTGTACCGGATATGCGAAGCCACGAGCAAATTAATGCCGTGGCCTCGCGCTTGATCAGTAATATTGCCGTACCATTCACAATTAAGGGGGCCCGCGACAGCGTCTTGTTGACGACGAGTGTTGGCATCGTGATCGCACCTGAGAATGGAAAAGATGCTGAGGCTCTTATCAATTTTGCTCAATCAGCTGTTGAGCTTGCGAAAAAATCCGGGACCGGCACGTATCAATTCTATACCAACAACACGGGCGGTGAAGTTCGTCAGCGACGGTCTCAGGTCAATCGCCTGAGACGCGCTATCGACGATGACCAGATGCGCTTATTGTATCAGCCAAAAGTATCACTGGCATCCGGTTAGATTGTGGCTGCTGAGGCTCTTGTCCGCTGGCAGGACCCTGAATCAGGGATGATTTTGCCTGCTGAGTTCATTCCACTTGCTGAAGATGCTGGTTTGATTGATCCATTGGGCCACAAGATATTGTCTCAGGCGTGTGAGACACTTAGAAGCTGGCAAGATGCCGACATGCCGATCCTTCGTATTGCTGTCAATGTATCTGCACGTGAGATTGCACGCGCGTCGTTTTTTGATGACCTGACGCACATCTTGAATGAAACGGGTATTGAACCAGACTCGCTCGAGCTTGAGATTACCGAGAGTGCTGTGATGGAAAGCGCTGAAGAGTTTTTCAATCGCTTCGAGAAATCCGACGGTTAGGTGTTCATCTGACGGCTGACGATTTTGGAACAGGGTATGCTTCGCTCATTTATCTGAGGAATTTCCCACTTGATGGTATTAAAATCGATACAACATTTGTCGGCGATATCGATAAGGATGACGGCGTTGATGGGGGCGGGCTAGCATCTGCGGTGATCGCTGTTGGGCATTGCCTGGGCATGAATGTTGTAGCCGAGGGTGTCGAGACTCAAACTCAACTGCATTATCTGCGGTGGCGCGATTGCGATGAAGTTCAGGGCTATTTGATCAGCGAGCCACTTTCGTCTGAAGATTTTATTGCAATGGTTCAAAAGGGTCCGGCTATTTAAGCCTAGTCTTTGTTTTTATTGCCCTCAGGGCCCATCCAACGCTTTATCTCATTGTGTTTAATGTCTAACAGATCGAGCGCACGGCCAACGCTTTGGCGAACCAGTTCTTCAATGCTTGAAGGGCGTGCGTAAAAAGCGGGCATGGGTGGGAAAATAATTGCACCTGCTTCTGATGCTTGCGCCATCAATCTTATGTGGCCTGCGTGCAATGGTGTTTCACGAACCATCAGCACCAGTCTTCTGCGCTCTTTTAACGTCACGTCAGCAGCGCGAATGATCAGATTGTCATTATAGCTGTTGGCGATTCCGGACAGTGTTTTTATGGAGCACGGTGCAATCAACATGCCTTGAGTTTGATAAGAGCCGCTGGATACACATGCAGCCTGATCTTTGTTTGAATGCACGATTTCGGCGAAGGACTTCACCTCATCAATAGAATAGTCTGTTTCAATCTCAATGGTTCGCCGCGCCACTTCTGATAAAATCAGATGCGCGGGATGCCCGATAGACTTTAAAAGTCGTAATGCCTCAACGCCATAAATGGCACCGGATGCGCCAGTGATTGCTACAAGTACAGGGTAGGACATTATAGGCTCCAATAATTAAAAATTTACCATATATACTTAGTACGGAAAATACACGAATTTGAAGCACATCAGACGTGGGTAAATTTTCAGTAATATTGTAAGCCCAGCGGTTGCGCGCTATAGACATAGAATGATTACACAAACGGCAAAATCTTTCGGTGCGTTGTTATTGGTGGCCTTCGTGGTTGGTGGTTGTACGACCCAAAAGCCATACATTGAACGGCCATACGTAATAGATCGAGATCATGCGAAATTTCCAAATGGTCCAGATATTGTGGCTGGGCTTGGTTTTACGGTTTGTTATTCGAAATCAGATGCATCACCCGCAGCTATTCGCGCGGTTGCAGAAGATGAGTGCCAGCGTGGCGGGCTTTATCCACAATTTGTCGAGCAGACATTTGATCAATGCACGCTTATGGCACCTGTTGCCGCTATATTTAGATGTGAAACGGACGCGGATCCAAAACCTGCGTTGCGAAATTCTTCCAATGTGACAGCCCCCGTTTCTTCGGCTCCAGCATATCCCCGAGGTTCAAGGCCTTTTGGGGCGCTTGGTGCTGCGGACGTATCGTCAATAGCAAAAAGTAAGCCGTTTCCAACTTTTCTTTTCAATAATGGTCAAGCCACCAAGTGACACAGCCATTTGTTAAAAGTTCCACGGGTTCGTGGTTTTGCGGTCGATGATGCAAATATTTTTGATTCTGGTCGGCGCATACGTTCTTGCGCTTGTTGCGCTATTCGTTTTTCAGCGCAATCTGATGTATCACACCAACTCGATTTTATTGCCCATAGTTGAGACTCAAGTCCCAACAGCTGTTGCGCGTACAACTGAGAGCGAGCCTGGCCTCGTTCTCACGTCCTGGTATTTACCGCCTAAAGATAAAATGCCCGTCATTGTGTATTTTCATGGCAATGCTGGCACGATGGCTGATCGAGATCACAAGGTCGCACCATGGCATGCGGCTGGTTATGGTATCTGGCTAACTGGTTATCGCGGCTTTGGAGGAAACCCGGGAAAACCGTCTGAACAAGGCCTTTATAATGATGCCCGTGCCGTTTTGAGTGCCCTTAATGAAGAGGGGATTGGGTCTGATCAAATCTTCATCTATGGGGAATCTCTTGGGACTGGCATCGCAACACAGATGGCAATGGAGAGGGCAGAGGCGGGAACGCCCATACGCGGCCTTGTACTTGAGGCACCTTTCACATCGATGCCAGCTGCAGCCCAGGAACACCATCCTTATGCGCCGGCGAAATGGTTAGTACGTGATCGCTACGACAGCTTGTCCAAAATCGCGAAAATCAATACGCCACTAATGATCGTCCATGGGGATCAGGACCGTGTGCTGCCACAACACCACGGGCGGTGGCTTTTTGAGGCCGCCGTGAAACCTAAGCTTGCGCGATGGTTACCGGGCGCCGGGCATACAGACTTATGTGATTTTGGTGCCTGCAAGTACGCACAGACGTTCTTTGATCAGTTAACTGATTAATCGCGTTACAGGGAATCACGACCGCCATGTGCGGCGGACCAGCCGATAGGGTCATCCAGAAAATCGCGAACCGCTGATAAGGTTTTCTCAGGGAAATTATTGCCCTCAGTTGCGGCAGCCAGAACGTCATTCCAGGTTGCTAAGGCATGCAGGCGAACGCCCATGTCGCGGAAGGTTTCTTCAGCACCCGGAAAGGCACCATAGAAGAATACAACAAAGATATCTTCGACGTCGGCACCTGCACCGCGCAATGCTTCGACGAAATTGATCTTCGATCCACCGTCCGTTGCCAAGTCCTCAACCAGGATGACTTTGGCCCCTTCAGACATTGATCCTTCGATTTGCGCATTCCGGCCAAATCCTTTTGGCTTCTTGCGTACATACAGCATCGGCTTTGATAGTTCTTCAGAAAGCCATGATGAGTAGGGGATGCCGGCTGTTTCGCCGCCAGCAAGCATGTCGACTGATGACATATCAATATTTTCTGAGAGCATCTCACCAGCGAGCTTAATGATGCGCCGTCTGGCATCTAGAAATGACACAACCCAACGGCAGTCGATATAGACGGGGCTGGCCCAGCCTGCAGTCAGCATATACGGCTCTTCGGGGCGGAAATTTACAGCCTTAATATCAAGTAAGAGGCGTGCGACCTCGATGCCGCGTACTGAAGTTTTTGAAGTCGTGTCTGACATGCGATATAATCCGTCCGTTGAATTGAATTTAGAATACCGGTTTTAATCGGTTCGTAGCGGAATGACAATCTGGCGTTGACTTGCAAGTGGGGGCGGGCCATCCCATCCTTAGGCATTGGAGAAATATTTATGAACCGACGTGACCGACGGCGCTTGGAAAGTCTGGGTGAGAGCCCGGAAACAACCAATAGTTCAAAGGCTGTGAACGCTGCGAAAGCGCGGGTCAGGGCTGCTGAGACACGCCTCGATGATAATGACATGGTCGGTGCAGTCGAGGCTTTAAAAGAAGCACAGCGCCTTGATCCAGAGAATTCCCGGGCATGGTTCATATCGGCAATGATCGCCTTCAACGCGGGGCGGATTATTGAGGCCGGTGACGCTATCCTCAAAGCATCCCTTTATGACGATAAAGATCCTACAATTCATGCCAATTGTGCTGCGATCATGAACTTATGTGACCGACCCATGGAAGCTGAAGCATCGGCACGCCATGCGATCTCTATCGCTTCTGATATGCCCGAAGCCTATTGCAACCTCGGTGTCGCCCTTGAAGCGCAGGGAAAGCTCCCTGATGCCCGCGAAGCACTGACCAAAGCTGTTGATCTGCGTCCGGGCTATGCCGATGCGTTAATAAGTCTCGGAAACTTATGGTTTCGTGCTGGTGATCATGTGTCTGCGGCTGAGAGTTTTGCATCTGCTGTTTCTTCTCATCCTGAAAATGCGATGGCGCGCACGAACCTTGCTGTGGCTTTGCGTCATTTGGGTGAACTCGTTTCGGCCGAGCAACAATGCCTTGAGGCCATCGCACTGGATCAAAGTTACGCCGAAGCACATAACGCGCTTGGAAATGTACGCCTTCAGTTAGGGGATATCCCTGGCGCTATCAAAACGTTCGAAGCGGCTGTTCAGCGCCGGGACGCCTATCCAGAGGCTCGTGCGAACCTTGCAGGTGCGCGTTTTAAGGCTGGTGACTACAAAGGTGCCGAGGAAGGATATCTTGACGTTCTAGAGCGTCATCCGACGTTTGCTGAGGCTGCGGCTGGATTGGGTGTCGTATTGCTTTCTCAGGGCCGGATTGAGGACGCGACGCGACGCTTCCGCCGGGCCGTTGAAATCCGCTCAAGCATGGGCGAAGCATGGATGAACATCGTTGATGCACAGGGCGCAGACGTCAATGACGAAGATCTTAATATCATTCGCGAGCGCTCCATTGATGCGCGCCTGCCTGAAGAAGACCGGATTGCATTCTTGTTTGCGCTAGGTGCCGCCGAGGACAAGCGCCGCAATTACGCTGAAGCAGCAAGTGCATACAATGATGGAAATGTACGTCGCAGGCGCTTATCAGAAACAGGCGATACGGCGTTTGATGGCGACTTATTCGATGCTGAAATAAATAGCGTTATCAGTATATTAGATTCCACGACTCTCAAACAACTTGAAGGACAGGGCGACGCTGAAGCGGAGATGATCTTCATCTGTGGGATGCCGCGTTCTGGAACAACGTTGGTTGAGCAAATGATCGCCCGGCACCCATCCGTAAATGGTGCCGGAGAAGTTGATATCCTGAGCGGGCTACCAGACAATTATCCAGATGACGTTCCAAGTTTGACTGGCGATCAAATTCGCGTGCTGAGCGATACGTATCTTGCACGGCTTACAATGATGCCGCGCGATGGGCAGATGGTGACAGATAAGACGCCTCAGAACGTATTCTTCTTGGGCCTCATTCAAATCTTATTCCCTAAGGCAAAGATCATTCATTGCCATCGGGATCGCCGGGATACTGCTCTATCGTGTTATTTTCAAAACTTCCGAGCATCTGGCCTCGATTGGGCGAGCAGCATTGAGGATATCAATAGATATACAGATGCCGAAGAGCGCATCATGGAGCATTGGCGCGGTACGCTGAGCATCGATATTCATGAAGTTGCCTACGAGGATGTTGTAAAAGACCTCGAAGGAGAAGGGCGTAAGTTAATCGAATATCTAGGACTGGATTGGAATGACGCAGTTGCCAAGCCCCATGAGGCGACGGCAACAGTGCTCACGTCTTCCAATTGGCAAGTGAGAAAGCCTTTATACTCGACGTCTGTAGGGCGCTGGAACCATTATGAGGGCAAATTTGACGACCTCTGAGGCTGATGTTTGGGTTCTTGTGGATGATCGCGCCGGTAATCGCGCGCAGTCGCTTGGTGTAGCCGAGAGCTTAAACATGCCATTCCAAACGATCGAAATCAGCTATGGGCCGCTGATCAAGCTGCCAAATATTATTCTAGGCGCATCTCTGATGGGTGTTACGAGGGCAACAAAAGATTTGCTCAAAACACCATGGCCTAAATTAGTCATCGCAGCTGGACGGCGTACAGCACCTGTCGCCCGTTGGATTAAGCTAAAAAACAACAATGCGACACGGCTGGTTCAGATTATGGACCCGGGATCGGACCACGGTAACTTTGATCTGATTTGCCGCCCCGCCCATGATGGCGGTCAGTCTGAGGACAATGTTCTTGAGATACCTACTGCACCGCATGGGTTTAACGCAAAAAAACTGTCACATATTGCCAATAGTTGGGTGAACCCTTTGGGGGACCTCTCCACGCCCCGAATTGCACTTTTGATTGGTGGAAGTACCCGGCGGCGAAACTTCTCCCGGGATATGGCGCAACAACTATGTAGACAAACAAGCGCTGCTGCGGCTAAGGCGAATGGTTGTCTCATGGTAACCACCAGCCGCCGTACAGGCGACGTGATGGGGACTGTTGAGGCTTATTTGAGTGGAACTTACCAATTGCATCGTTGGGATGATGGTGCTGAAAATCCATATGCTGCATATCTAGCGACGGCGGACGCAATAATTGTCACGGGTGAGTCCGTATCCATGTGCTCAGAGGCCGTATCAACGGGTAAGCCGGTTTATATCTTCGCACCATCAGGATTGATCACAGCGAAGCACGCGCGACTGCACAAGGCCCTTGTTGACGGGGGACATGCACGATTATTCGAAGGTGATGTTGATTTAACATGGCGTCCAACGCCTTTGGTTGTTGCGGATGATATTGCCGCAGCCATCAAGGCGCGCCATCTATTGGATGTGAAGTAATGCCTAAACTTGCAGCGAACTTGATGTGTATGTTCACAGAACTTCCCTTCTTTGAGCGCTTTGAAGCGGCTCAACGTGCTGGTTTTCGCTACATTGAGTATCAATTCCCTTATGATCAAGATGCCTCTGAAATCCGAGACACATTGGCCAGGACGGGATTGTCGATGACTTTAATCAATGCGCCTTGTGGGGATCGCACGGCTGGCGAGCGAGGGATTGCAGCGTTGCCTGGCTGTGAAGAAGAATTTCGCGACAGCTTTTTAGAAGCGCTGGCATATGCACATGAGCTTGGTTGTCCTTTGGTTCATGTGATGTCTGGCCTTATTCCGGATGGCGAGGAAGATATCGCGATGTCGGTATATGCCGAGAATTTACGCGTGGCCGCAATTACGGCTGAGGCCGCAGGGATTGGCGTCGTTGTTGAGCCATTAAACGGCATCGATGTGCCTGGGTACTTAATTCAGCGAACAGCCCAGGCGCGTGCATTGCTGGCAATGATTGGACAGCCGAACCTATTCCTCCAATACGATGCATATCACGCCCTGATGAACGGTGAAGACCCGATTGAAGGGCTTCGCGCTAATCTTGATATCATCCGCCATATTCAAATCGCTGGGTATCCGGGCAGAAATGAGCCCTTTGGCAGCAATGAATACGATATCGGTCCGTTCCTGGAAGTTTGTGACATGCTGGGGTATGCGGGCGCGATTGGATGCGAGTACAATCCAAAGGTCAGCACTGAAGCTGGTTTGAGTTGGGCATCGCGTTATGGAATTGGCTTTTAAACCATTAAATGGCGCTGCTCACCCAGTTCTTCGATACCAAACGTCAACTTCTCTCCACGCTTTAGATACCGAGGCGGTTTCATGCCGGAACCAACGCCTGGTGGCGTACCGGTTGCAATCACGTCGCCTGGCATCAATGTCAGATGCTTAGAGACAAAGGCAACCATATGGCCAACATCAAAAATCATTGTCTTTGTCGTGCCATCTTGAACCGTATCATCACAAACTTTGGTCCAGATATGCAGATTATGGACGTCATCGATATCATCAGGGGTCACAAGCCATGGTCCTAGGGGTGCAAAGCCACGATAGCTTTTTCCCTTTGTCCATTGGCCGGTGCCTTCGAGCTGCCACGCACGTTCGGATACATCATTCATAACGGTAAAGCCTGCGACATATGACATCGCTTCAGCGCGATCGACCTCTTCAGCTCTACGTCCAATGACGATGGCCAGCTCCACTTCCCAGTCTGTTTTTTCGGAATTAGGTGGGATCGCAATATCGTCAAATGGCCCCGTCAAAGAATAAGGCGATTTCATAAAGATCACGGGCTCAGCAGGTGGCGGCATATTGAGTTCTGCAGCGTGATCCGAATAATTCAATCCGATGCAAATGAGCTGTCTGACATCACCCACGGGTGCGCCAATACGAACATCGTTGCCGATCAACGGCAGCGTATCGAAATCAAGTTTGGCAAGACGTGACAGACGATCTGGTGCTAATGATGCGCCAGCAAAGTCATCAATTTTGTCACTGAGGTCACGAATTCGGCCATTTTCGTCGATTAAACCGGGTTTCTCTGCCCCTACGTCGCCAAATCTTACAAACTTCATGTGCTTAAATCCTTATGTTAGCCATGCTTTAATCAGAGATTAGGACGCCATTAGAAAAACGTCCATGTTACGTTAAATATTTTATCAATAGTGATGAAAATCATAGGTATTCAATCGCAACGCGCGTATCCCATTAGCATCATAAAGGAGACGCCGTTTAGAGTAACGCATACCGCGAACTGACCCATCTTGTTGAACGACTACACCGACGCCTATTGGATGTCGTGCGTGCAGATCTTACACGGGCTGATATCCATGACCTTAATGGCGTGCAGGCCCTTTTACTGGCGGAACGTTGGCGAGCATGAGATCGCTGTTCGTGATCTGGTGGAGCGGGGGTATTACCTGGGCTCAAACGTGTCTTACAACATTCGTAAATTGACCGAGCTTGGATATCTGAATCAACGTCCAACCAAGCATGATAAACGCTCTGTGACTGTTATTCCGACTGAAAAGGCAAAGCGGGCAATCGCTGCAGTGCGTGCCGGGGAAGCATCTCACGCTGAAAAGTATACGGGTGCCTTAGCTGGTTTTTCTGATACCGAGACTGTGTGCGTGTCACTGAAGCGTCTTGAATTTGTGTGGACTGAAAACCTGTCACGCACAGGTGGATACTGAATACCGCAAAACGCTACCCGAACTGACAGCTGTATTTCTTCGTTAAACGTCGATGTCTTCCACAAACTGCGCGTGTTCTTGAATGTAGTTGAAGCGTAACTCGGGCTTCTTGCCCATCAGCTGCTCAACCAAGCGTGCTGTGGCTTTCGACTCGATCTTCGCATCATCCGTATGATCGCCAGGCACCGTGACGCGAATGAGCGTACGGTTTTTGCGAGACATCGTTGTATCTTTTAATTGCGCAGGCGGCATTTCACCTAAGCCTTTAAAGCGACTTACTTCGACTTTGCCGCGGCCTTTGAACTCAGTTTTCATGAGTTTCTCGCGGTGCACATCGTCACGTGCATACAATGTCTTACCACCCTGGCTCAATCGGTAAAGCGGTGGCATAGCTAAATAAAGATATCCACCTTCAATAAGCTCGGGCATTTCCTGATAGAAGAACGTCATGAGTAATGCCGCGATGTGCGCGCCGTCGACGTCCGCATCGGTCATGATGATAATCTTTTCATAGCGTAAATCGTCCGCCATAAAGCGATCACCAATACCGCAACCTAAAGCTTCAATAAGGTCGCTAAGCTCTTGGTTTGCCCTCATTTTGTCAGCAGTTGCGCTGGCAACGTTGAGAATTTTTCCACGCAAAGGCAAGATCGCTTGGTACTTACGCTCGCGGCCTTGTTTCGCAGATCCACCAGCACTGTCACCCTCAACAATAAACAGTTCAGTGCCGTCGCGCGTAGAATTTGCACAATCAGCAAGTTTACCCGGCAGTCGAAGCCTTCGCGTAGCAGATTGACGTTTGGTTTGTTTGTCGTCGCGCTTTTTCAGGCGCAGCTCAGCGCGCTCAATCGCGTGCTCAAGCAATGCCGTCGCCATTTCTGGTGAGGCAGATAGCCAATGGTCGAAATGATCACGTAAAGACGTCTCAACGAGCTTCTGTGCGTCAGTGGTCGAGAGCTTCTCTTTCGTTTGGCCCTGAAACTGTGGTTCACGGATAAACACGGAAAGCATGATGTTCGAGCCGCCCATGACGTCTTCGGCTTGAAGCTTTGCACCTGCTTTGTTTTTGATACGTTCGCCATATGTGCGCAAACCTTTGGTCAGCGCACCGCGGAGGCCTAGCTCGTGGGTGCCGCCCAAGGATGTTGGGACCGTATTACAATAAGAATTGAAGAACGCATCTTCATCTACAGGCCATGCGACGGCCCATTCAACTCGCCCAGCACCATCAGGAAACGTTGCATCGCCGGCAAAAGGGACTTGCGTAAGCATTTTACGGTCCTTTAAAAGTGACGTCAGGTAATCCCCAATGCCACCAGGGAAGTGCAGGGTCGCACTTTCAGGCGTCTTGTCGTCAGCCTTGAGAATTTTAGGGTCAGCAGTCCAGCGGATTTCAACACCGCGGAACAGGTAAGCCTTAGAGCGCGCCAGTTTGAATAAGATGGATGGTTTAAACCTGGCCCCTGCGCCGAATATTTGAGGATCGGGCAAGAAGGCAATGGATGTGCCACGGCGGTTTGAAACAGTACCACCGTCTGTCAGCATAGTGACCGGTGCGCCGCGCTCATAAGTTTGCGTCCAAAGTTTCTTATCTTTGGCGACTTCAACCACAAGCCGTTGTGCCAGCGCATTCACGACAGATAAGCCAACACCGTGCAGACCGCCAGAGGTCTCATAAGCGTCACCACCAAATTTACCGCCTGAGTGAAGTGTCGTCAAAATGACTTCTAGGGCGGATTTATCTTTAAACTTTGGATGTGGGTCAACCGGGATGCCACGGCCATTGTCACGAATCGTCAGGCAGTAATCAGCGTCCAGTTCGATTTCAATCCGGCTTGCATGGCCAGCAACAGCTTCGTCCATAGAGTTATCAAGGATTTCCGCAGCCAGGTGATGCAGCGCCCGTTCATCCGTGCCGCCAATATACATGCCTGGACGATGGCGGACGGGCTCGAGCCCTTCAAGAACCTCAATATCCTGGGCGGTATAGCTATCTTTGGTGCGTCCGTTATCGAAAGAGGTGGGCTTTTTTGCAGCCTTCTTGCGTGCGGGTTTTGCAGACTGGGCGATCTCATCGCCGCTATCTGCTGCGCCCGTGCCGAATAAATCATTCATATCTTCACTTCGATCCATAACGAGACTCCGATACCAACAAACGGGTATCCACAATAAACAATATTAAGCTCATAGTTTAGCCGCCTGCTTGTGGCGCTTCAAGGATGATAAGGTATATGCTGCTTTTAACAGCACCAATATCTTGTGTATATTCTGTTAACGTCCTTAACACGAGGTAAACACGATGTCTGCATCCGATCCATCACCAAACTCACAAGACGCGCCAAAGGGTGAGCTTGCATTACGCACGCTGGCAATGCCTGCGGATACGAACCCATCTGGCGATATCTTTGGCGGCTGGGTTATGGCGCAAATGGATATTGCAGGGGGCATAAGTGCATGGAACCGCGCCGATGGTCGTGTCGCAACAGTTGCTGTTGATGGCTTTACCTTTCATCGCCCGATCTATGTTGGCGATGTTGTTTGCTGTTACACTGATATCGTTCATGTCGGCAAAACCTCAATCCAGGTTCTTGTTTCTGCGTGGGTGCTTCGAGGACGCAGACCAGAGAACAGGATCAAGGTGACAGAAGGAACATTCAGCTTCGTCGCAATTGATACTGAGGGTAAGAAGCGGGACGTGCCGCCTTTAGACAATTTGTAACGTCTAATTATTCCAGTAAACGTGCTCATCCGTCGATAAATCTCGTCCCGTGTCCAGGTGCCACGGGCCAAAGAATGTGCTTTTCGATATATCGCCATCAAGCACGTGCAACGCTGCAATTTTCCATGCATCGGCCACGTTCTGTACAGCAAAGTCGAATAGGTCGTCATAATCTATTGTGCTTTCAAGTATTTTTAAGCCTTCGATGAATTCCATGCCTTCGTTGGCAAGTTCCTCTTCAGTGCAATAAACGACACCTTTCTTCTTACCAAAATGACGCGCAAACGGGACCATTCCCCATGCATTGCCTTCAGTTGCGATCGAACCAATCATTGTGCCGAATTGATTGTGCCAAGCATCAATGTCAGGTGGGCCGTTTTGTTCATCTAGCTCTGGAAATTTGCTGATAAGGCTTTGGGACCAGACTTTTTTGATCAGTGGATCAATCCGCGTTTTGTCAGACCCATCAGAACAATTTCCAACACCTACGTTTAAGTATTCAGAGGCATCGAAATTTTCACCCCTGAGACGTTTAAAGATATGAACGTCTTGATACATCTCACATTACCGATGATCGTCCTGATTATCTTTGTATTCGCCAACTTTAAGTTCAATGACCGGATGTACCGTCATATCCATTACAGCGTGGGATATGTAACCAAGACACCATGCGAGAGCCTTTTGCTTGTCTGTGCCTTTAAGCGCCGCTGTTTCGTCTAGAATAGCCCGAATGAAATCGCCATTACGCTCATCCACGTGCATACTCTCGGCCAATTCTGCCTGCTTACCTGTGCTCAACAATGCCAGGTAAGGGTGATCGGGACTAACTGCACCTAAATCAACGAACCGGCCATATTCAATGACAGCCTGCACAAGGTCATCAACGAAATCAGAATTCTTCATAAATTCATCTGATTGAAGATGATTAACCAACGTAAGGTGTGCGAAGGCGCCTGGCATAATTGTCGTCCGATCTTTTTGATACTCAGATGGACAAGCTAAACCCTTTAATAATCAGCGTCGAGGCATCTCACAGAATATGATGTTAGATCAACACCATGCTAATGTACGCACCAACAAAGAGAGTGCCGAGGGCTAAAAATTCGCTCAAGAAACGTCCTGCATTGTTCCACTTGTTCATGGTTTTATCCTTTGTTTTAGTAACTGAGCACTGTGCTCATGTGTTTTAAATAATAAGAACTTAAAGTGAACAATAATAGAACAAAAAAAGAATATCAAGTAAAATTTTTTTACGTACTTGATCTCGTCTGGAACCTTGCTCAGGCTAAGGCCGGGTTAAGTTTGGAAGGAAATCGAATGCGGTGTAATTTTATTCTAAGTGCAATGTTTTCGATCGGCATCATTGCTGGGGCTGCGTCGGCATCTGCGGGCGAAGCGTCGGTACTTGATGTAACCGTGAGCTCAAACGCGGATGGGACTTATGCTTTCAATGTGACCGTCGCTCACCAGGACGAAGGCTGGACACATTATGCGAACAATTGGGACGTCTTATCGCCTGATGGCAGCTTCCTCGGAACACGGACACTGTTTCATCCGCATGTTAATGAGCAACCCTTCACGCGCAGCCTAAGCCAGGTGAAAGTCCCGATTGGTGTCAGCGAAGTTATTGTACGCGCATCCGATAGCAAGCACGGCGATGGAACACGTACTTTTAAGGTGAAACTACCACCACGAAAGTAAGGCATAGCCTTAGAGGCGATCGTACTTTTTCAGAAGGGCGATGAGCTCGCCTAAGTCACGGCGTCGCCGACCACGTTCAGTAAGCAAGACCCCAAGAACAATTGGCGAGAGTAGAGCGAGCACGCCGGCTATCATTAAGAATGCGCTTACCGCGAAATTAAAAGAACTATCAAAGCGGATCAGGACTTCGATGATATGCGCGCTGGGTAATGGATCAGCGCTAATAAGACGAATGACCCAAGCACTTAATACAATCAAGATCGTCATCGCAAGGAGGGTGAAGCCCGTTTGCACGGCCTGTAGTCGCTCATGCAGATTCTGCTTTGCGGCTTCAGCAAACAGCAGACGTAAGTTGTCGTTACGGATACCTTCAGTTCCATTAATCCTTAATATATAAAAGGCTTAGTGCCATTTTTTGATGCTTATTTATGAAATAAAGGCTGGGAACCACACAAAAAAGACCCCCGCCATTTCTGACGGGGGTCTATTCGACGAGGTGTGAGCCTCGAAAGCGTCTTAGGAAGAGTAGTACATCTTGTACTCAACTGGATGAGGCGTGTGTTCAAAGTTATAAATTTCTTCCCACTTAAGCTCCATGTAAGCGTTGATCTGATCATCAGTGAAGACGTCACCTTTTGTCAGGAACTCGCGATCGCTATCCAACTCTTCCATGGCTTCACGAAGTGAACCGCAAACTGTTGGTACGTCAGCTAGCTCTTCTGGTGGCAGATCGTACAAATCTTTATCCATCGCATCGCCAGGGTGGATCTTGTTTTGAATACCATCAAGGCCAGCCATCATCATGGCTGAGAATGCCAAGTATGGGTTTGCAACTGCATCTGGGAAACGAACTTCAACGCGCTTGCCAGCAGGTGAACCCGAGAATGGGATACGGCAAGAAGCTGAGCGGTTACGTGCAGAATACGCCAACAGCACAGGCGCTTCGAAGCCTGGGATTAAGCGCTTGTATGAGTTGGTTGATGGGTTGGTGAACGCGTTGATGGCTTTAGCGTGCTTAATGATACCGCCAATATAGTGAAGAGCTGTGTCAGAGAGGTCTGCATAGCCTGAACCCGCAAACATTGGTTTGCCATCTTTCCAGATAGACTGGTGCGTGTGCATGCCTGATCCGTTATCACCAGCAACTGGCTTTGGCATAAACGTTGCCGTTTTACCGTAAGTCGCTGCAACCATCTGCGTGCAATACTTATAGATCTGAACATTATCAGCTGTGCGAACCAGCGTAGAGAACGCCATGCCGAGTTCGTGCTGTGATGGTGCAACTTCGTGATGATGCTTGTCCATCGTCAGGCCCATTTCGATCATGACAGATACCATTTCGGCACGAATGTCATGGGACTGGTCAACGGGTGGTACTGGGAAGTAGCCACCTTTAACGCCCGGACGGTGACCTAGGTTGCCGTCAGGAAGCTTGTCGCCAGATAGGTAAGGACCTTCTTCTGAAGAGAAAGCATAGAAGCATTCGTTAGGCTCGACTTTGAAGCGAACGTCATCAAAGAGGAAGAATTCAGGTTCTGCACCAAAGTAAGCTGTGTCACCAATGCCAGTCGAACCAATATAAGCTTCTGCTTTCTTTGCAACAGAGCGAGGATCGCGCTCGTATGGCTGACCGTTCGTCGGCTCGATGATGTCGCAATAAAGGATCAACATAGGCTGAGCTGAGAACGGATCCATAACGGCTGTTGTCGCATCAGGAATAAGAGCCATATCTGACTCGTTGATCGCTTTCCAACCACCAATAGATGATCCATCAAACATTATGCCATCTTCGAAGACATCTTCGCCAACAAATTCTGTGACCATTGTAAGGTGCTGCCACTTACCGCGCGGGTCAGTGAAGCGAAGATCAACGTAGTTGATCTCATTGTCTTTGAGAAATTTAACGACGTCTGATGGTGTTTTGATATCCAAACTCATTCTTTTACTTCCTTCTTAACTCGGTGTGTTTTTTGATTATTAATGCAAGTGGTGGGGCGGTGGCGTTATGTGACGCTTAAATAGCGTCATCACCACGTTCACCGGTACGAACTCGAATAGCTTCCTCAACGGGTGTGATGAAAATCTTCCCGTCACCAATTCGGCCAGTCTGTGCGGCCTGTTGAATGGCTTCGACGGCACGTTCAAGCATGCCATCGTCGACAACGATCTCAATTTTAACCTTGGGTAGGAAATCAACGACGTATTCAGCGCCACGATACAATTCCGTATGGCCTTTCTGTCGTCCAAAACCTTTTGCCTCTAGGACGGTAATGCCTTGCAAGCCGATCTCGTGCAAAGCTTCTTTCACTTCGTCGAGTTTGAAGGGCTTAATGATCGCTTCGATCTTTTTCATTCTCTAATACATCCCTCAGCTATTTGCCTCGTCTAAGTGACATGAGACAGATTTTTCATCTTCAATAATTTGTACTAAACAGAGCATGGATCGTGCCAAGTCATTCTTTCTTCGGAATATATCTTTATTTCAATACGTTAAGGTCGGATTGAGGACACTAATGTGGAGTGCGGAACAATGTTTGATGCCTAAAAAATAGACATGTGATTGAAAATTAACCTTAATTCAGCATGGGGGTGGATACGGAGTAAAATTTTTTATTCTGAAAAAGTGGACTTTTTTAACTTATTGTGAGAGTATTGATGTTCATTTTGAGGATCAAATCACCAAGTGAGGTCAACAAACGTTCTAACCCCCCGTAATCGTGCCTTTCAAGGATGTGGCATTTGTTTTGCTGCAACGCAGCATTTTTATTGCATTGCGATTACAAATGGTTTATTGCGGCTGGCTAAGCTATGAGATCATTCAAGGAGGATGTAATGCAGCGTCTAGATTTAGTGAAGTTTCTTACCGACAGTGCGTCGGAACTTTTGGGTCAAAAATTATCAACTGATGGTTTTGATCTGGCGCGTCAAGAAGAGGCAGCAGAACTCCTTAATTTGAGTGCTCGTATTTTAGCACGCTCGAACATGGTGGTAAGTGAAGAACCAATCCAGGAGGCTGCCTAATGGCTTCTCGAAGCTCTGATAACAAAAAACCAACATCCGATCGCCCAGAACAGCACAAAAAGCGTCGTTGTTTAATGTGCGGTGAGAATTTTGTGTCTCATCATTATGGTGAGCGCGTCTGCCCGTCTTGCAAAGGCACGGCAGCATGGCGTGAAGGCGCAGCGGCTTAACGCTTCTGTGATCTTTTATGCTTAAACAAGGCCCCGGCATCGTCGGGGCCTTTGTTCATTTAAGCGCTATTTTACGAAATTTTGGATAATGCACGATCAATCACGATGTTGATCATTCTTGAGTTCGCACCAATCGGCCCCGTATTAAGCATATCTGATCTGCTATTCTTCGCCATCGCGTCCTGCACATCATCAATGGCATGATCGCCTGGAGCTGCAAACATGCCGACAATTGCGGAAGGGCCTGATATTTCCTTAAGCACATCATCAACAAACGGCGCTTCTTCTAAAAGT
Organism: Rhodospirillaceae bacterium UBA4468; assembly: GCA_002389385.1. Classification (GTDB taxonomy): domain Bacteria; phylum Pseudomonadota; class Alphaproteobacteria; order Rhodospirillales; family Casp-alpha2; genus UBA4479. The sequence continues at coordinate 56,062 of DGOK01000038.1, forward strand.
GCCAAGCGAACATCGGCAAAACGCTTCATACTTTTAACGCTTTCGAGATGATGCATCGCACCTGCTTTTGATTCCGGACGCTGTTTCGTCCCATGGGCAACCAGAACAACTGTTGCGTCCATCGGTGTCAATTTATTCTCGATAAGCATGCTTTCGGCCATATCAGCAGCGATTGATGCAATTTCGGGGTGAGTTCCGATGGGGTCAGAAACATGCATGTCGCGCGTATTATCTGATGAGATGGCCGCGTTGAGTTTTTCCGCGATCACATCCACCAGGTACCCATCTGACATCATGAAGGGAACAACGATAATATACTGCGCGGTTACGTCTTGGATGACATCTAATGGGTCTGCCCCACCCATAAGAAACACTGTATGTACGCTTGAGAAGATATTTTTCGCACCAATCGATGCGGCATGCGCATCAACAAGGGCGTTCGCTTCTGGGCGGCGTGATGATCCATGTGCCGCAAGAACAAGTGCGGTGTTTGATTGCTTCGGTACTTTAGAGTCTGAAGACATAATTCAAATGGCGCCTTTCTGTAGGCCAGCTTATAAATACTATTGAAGTGGATGCTATGTTTGCTACTAAATGGCAATTAATTTCTAATACTGCAAACGCTCTTTTAATCATCACATATTAAAGTGTTTTAGATGATACGCAGGCTTACCACGATTGGCTTTATTTTTATCGGCATTGTTTTGGTTGCCGGAGGACCCGCGCGCGCAGATGAGATCGCAAAAATGACGCGCATGGTTTCTTCAATGGGCCACGATGCCCCGTCGTTTGCAACACTGCGACGTGCATGTGATGCAGATGCCTTATGCGTCGCAAAGTTTCTACGCGACCGGATAGGGGATGGGGCAGAATTGGTGCCGCAGGATTCCCCCGTCAAAAAATCTCTTAGCTGGCAAAAAGCAGAGCCCGCTTTGACGTCAGTTCTTGCAGATGAAGGCCGGACATTAGTCCTCGTGTTGTCGCGATTTGACGCGACGTCAGTTCTTAAGGTGATCGCTGAGTTGGCCGTGGCACCTAACCGCATTGTTCTTGATGTGCGGGCAATGGAAGAAGGCGTCGATATGGACGGCATGCGCCGCATGGTCTCTTTATTCATGGGACATAAAAAGCGCGCTTTTCAAATTCGGTATGCCACAGGAAAGAATGTCGACTGGCGTATTCCAACACCGTCTAAATTGCTTGGCATGGATCACATTGAGGTCTTGGTTGGGCCTGAAACAAATGCGGCCGGAGAGGTTTTTGCGATGCTTTTACAAAAGTATGTACGGGCTGAGATCAAAGGCGAGCCAACACGCGCACGTGGATTTATCTTGGAATCAATCCCTGTCATGCATGGCTGGGTCCTTAATGTGCCAAGGGCGCGCGTTCATATCCCTGAACTCGATATTGAAAATGGCGTTTCGCCCACAGTCGTCGTGCCTGAATAAGTTGCCGTGGTCTCTGTATTGCGTTCAAACATATCTAGCCTTTAAAATGTCAGTTACAGGGTAGGGGACGATCATCACTTCTGGTATGGTTTCGTTTGAGATCAAACTTTAGACAGTTTAAACGCTCATGCTAATTTATGGAAACTCACGTATGCATGGAAAACCTTCTCCGTTAAATGATCTTCAAAGCGCTATGAAAAACTGGCGTCATGATTTCCATCGCTATCCTGAACAAGGGTTTGAAGAGCACCGAACTTCCAAAATTGTCGCTGGGCTGCTGAGCGATTTTGGTCTCGAAGTTCATAAAGGTGTCGGCGGTACCGGGGTCGTGGGTGTCCTACAAAAGGGCGATAGTGAGAAATCTATTGGTCTTCGGGCTGATATGGATGCGTTACAAATCACCGAACAAAACATGTTTGAGCATCGATCTCAGCATGAAGGTCAGATGCATGCTTGTGGGCATGATGGCCATACGGCGATGTTACTGGGGGCGGCTCAGCATCTTGCCAAGTCGGGTAATTTTGACGGCACGGTTACTTTTATTTTCCAACCTGCTGAAGAGCATGGCAAAGGTGCCCTTGCGATGATGGACGATGGCCTGTTCGAACGCTTTAGCGCCGATGCCATCTATGCCATGCATAACTTCCCGTCCTTGCCGACTGGATCATTTGCCATGAAGCCCGGGCCGATTATGGCGTGCGAAGATAATTTTGAAATTCGTATTGAAGGCAAGGGGACGCATGCGGCCCTTCCGCACCGAGGCGTTGATCCCATAGTGATTGCGTCTGAAATTGTTATGGCTTTGCAATCCATCGTCTCACGAACCGTTGACCCTATGAGCTGTTCAGTGATTTCCGTGACAGAGTTTCTGACCGACGGTGCCCGCAATATTTTGCCCAACGAAGTTATCTTAAAAGGCGATACCCGTTCCTTTGGTGGCGATATGCAAAATCATATCGAACAGACGATGGAGCGGATTGTGACGGGTACCTGTTCAGCTCATGGCGCACGAGGTCATTTCCAATACAGCCGCGAGTTCGCGGCAACTATCAATACACGTCAGGAAACGGAAATAGCCGCGGAAGTTGCCCGCAAGATCGCTGGGCCTGAACACGTTGATGCCGCTTGTGCGTCAATAATGACGTCCGAAGATTTTGGCTTCATGTTGCAGCATAAACCCGGGTGCTACATTCTGATTGGAAATGGCGGAGAGGGCCCAGGTGGATGTGGACTGCATAATCCATCTTATGATTTTAACGATGACATATTAAGCATTGGCGCCGAGTTCTGGACGGCATTGGTTGAAGATCAATTGGCAGTTTAAGTTACGACGATACGTTCGCCGCGCATGACAGACATCTAGTTTCCAATAATCATTCGCCACAAAACTTTGGCGCTCCCCCGTGCGTCTTCGCGGTGTGTTCTGTATTTCACGTAGTCCGTGACAGATGCATCCGGCGATAATTCAATCGACCACAAGGCTGATATCTCGTTAGGCAAGAATGCATAGCGAACGTCGGTGATCTCAAGCGGACGTTGTGGGTCTTTGGCAATATAGCCTTTGCTGAACTTGGCAAATCTCTTGATATCGCGGGCTTGCTGTGAACCGGGATCAAGCCAGGGAAAGTCTTTTGTCAGATCTAATTTTTCGATGGAGGCACCGGGGTACGTTTTGGGCGAAATGCCCACACGTACAGCATCAACATAAAACCGGTCTGAGGTCTCATAGACGGTGCGCCAGACAAGAATGTTCGCAAAGCTCGGCTTGATGACAATACGGATCGGCGCATGACCCTGGTCTGCCGCAATTTGCTCAGCCATACTATAAGCCGCGTTATGCTGCATAAATCCAAGGCTCAGATAAAGGGCCGCCCATGCTAATCCTATACGTGCAAAAAGTGGCTTCTGGCGAATACCTGAGGCGATCACCAATGCAATGATTGGCAGGGTGAATAAGGGGTCAACAACCGGAATAATGCTCCAGGAAAATCGCTCGTCACTGAACGGCCATAACAACATCGTGCCATAAGATGTGGTGGTATCAAGGAGGGCATGTGTGGCAAAGCCCAGCGTGCAAAAAAGCCACGTCTGCACATATGTCAGTTTCCACCGGGCACCCAGCAGCCAATGCAAAGCGACTGCACACAACAATCCACCCAAGGGGATGAAGATCAGCGAGTGCGTGAATTGCCGGTGATATTCAAGGAATAGCAACTGGTCTTCGCTGGAACGGATCAGGATGTCTAAATCAGCAGCCATGCCCGAAAGAAAGCCAAGCAGACCAGCAACCCGAACATTCGCCGCGTTTCTTGTTGCCTGCGGCACAGCTGCGCCAATAGCACCTTGCGTTAACGGGTCCATTTATATGGCCCAAACGCGACATGCGTAAATAAAATGAGAGTGTGATTTCTCAAAAAATGACGAAATACTCCTCAAGAAAAGAGGGTAACGGCGGTGGGGGTGTCCGCCCAAATATATTTCGCTTATGTACGTAATAATACGCCCATACTCCAGAATACATATAAAATTCACATGAATTCATTCGCTATCATACGTCATTATGCGTTATAATCTTCATTATATTTGTACATATACTTGTGGGTAGGGATTATGGCAAGAAAATCAAATGCGCTTACGGCTCGTGAGGTCGCAACAATAAAAGCACCGGGCTGGTATGCGGATGGTGCAGGGCTTTGTAAGCTGCAGGTACTCG
>DGOK01000015.1:0-84891 GCA_002389385.1 Rhodospirillaceae bacterium UBA4468
TGCCGATGGTCGCGGCCGTTGCGACGCTTGAACCTGATGTTGCTGCAAACAGCGCGCAGGCACCGATGTTGGAATGCATCAGGCCACCTGGCAACCAGCCAAGCCATTGCACCATGCCCTCGTACATCCGCGCCGTGATACCAGAGCGTAGTAAAATTTCGCCCATCAAGACGAACATTGGGATGGCGACTAAAAGAAATTCGATGCTGTTCTGCCAAAAGATATCGCCAATCGCGAGATGGAGCGGCATGAATGAATGGAAATACGACATGAATAGCCCGAGCCAACCAAGAACGGCAGCAATGGGCACACTGAGCGCGACGAGTCCCATGAGAACAAGTATGGCTTGTAGTAGCATGATCGTGACTCAGCTTTCTTCTTCGATTTGGTCGTCGACAGACTTTATGCCGAGTGATTGATTGATACTTTGCCAGTCACGCTTTGCCAGATGGATCAGTGAGCGAAGGATAATGGCGGTACCGGTAATGACACATAGGAGAAGTCCCGCAAACCAAATCGTTTGTGGAATGGCCAGTGGCGTACGTAATGGTGAAATAGAACGCGACCCGTTGCTCCAGGTATCGGCGAGCATCAAGAATCCGCGCCACGCGACATAGCTGACAAATGCGATCAAAAGAATGTTGCCGATGATATCTAGAATTGCGCACAACTTTGAAGGCAAATGTTGATAGAGGGCGTCGACCCGAATGTTCGAACGATGGATAAGCGCATAGCTAAGAGAAAGAGTTGTCGCTATACCAAAGGCGTAACCACTTAACTCGTCCGAACCAGCCATCGAAATATTAAAAATTTTCCGTAAAATCACGTCGACGGTGACGATCACTGCCGCCATGATTAGAAGCGCACCACCTAGCCAAACGAGACGTAATGCGATCCTGTCGAGGCCTTTTAACGTTTTATCTAGAAAAATCACATGCTTATCCCTCAAAAAAATGGCCGGGGGGTGTTGTATCCCCCCCGGCCGGAGGAGAACTTATTACTTCTTGGCGGTGATGCCAACGATCGGGCCAACAACTTCGTTCCAAGTCTTCACGCACTCGGCGTCACAGCGTTTAGCCCAATTGGCGACGACGACATCCTGTGCAATTTTCTTTTGCTTTTTAATATCGTCTGCGGATGGCTCCACTAGTTTCATTCCGCCGACAGGACCTAGTGAGCATTCTTTACCGGTCAGGCACTGAATTGCGAGGGCATCTTCCTTGGCAGTTTCTGTCCACATGCGATCGGTCAGTTTGTCGACCTCGGATTGTAGCATTTTCTGCTGTGCCGGTGTCATGCTATTCCATTTTTTTAAGTTGATCGCGCCAAACGCCATACCCCAGCCGACGCGCATGGTGTAGGCGTGTGTCGCTGACTGATACCATTTGGCGTTATAGGCTGGCATTGAGCCGGTAATGCCACAATCTACGACGCCTTTTTGCAGCGCTGGGATCACTTCGGCGAATGCCACGGTCACGCTGGTACCACCAACACCTTCGACAAAGTCGGCGAGTGAAGCGGTGTAGGTGCGGACTTTTTTGCCTTTTAGATCGTCAATGCTGCTAATCTCAGCATTGCACCACAGGTTTTGGCTCGGGAACGGATAGAGCTGTAGAAGTTTGGAGTCATAAATCTCTTCGAACTTCGTCGCCATAATCGGCATGTAGGCGTCCACGATTTTGCGTGCTGTACCAATATCTTGCGCCAGCGACGACAAATCGACACCATCAAACATTGCGTTTTCTGCTGACACGTAGCCCATAACGCCGTGCGCGTAATCGAACACGCCCTGCTTTAGAAGACGCATAATCTCGAAACCTTTGAGGCCAAGTTCCGTCTGTGGTTTGATCTCGCCTTTTAGGGCGCCGCCAGTTTCTTTAGCAAGTGTCTCGTTCCAGAACGGACCTTCGTGCTTTGTATAATTGGTCAAGTTGCCCCAGGTGCCTACCGCTTTGATGGTGACAGGGTCTGCAGCTTGTGCTGCGGGCGCGAAATTCAGCGCAAACGCAGCAACACTGGCGATCATGCCGGCTTTAAGGATGTGTCTCATGTTTTAAAACTCCCTTGTTGTCATGAGTGAGGTTTTTTAGAATCAATCGCCCAGGCTGGAACGTCGGAAACTAACATCCGGCCTGGTGCGTGTGTAATGCAGATCGGCGGGCGTGCTAATCTGACGGCATTCTGTGGAGTCACACCACAGGCCCAGAAAACGGGTATCTCACCGTCTCTGAATTCGGTCATATCGCCCCAGTCGGGGGCGTTAATATCTTTGATGCCAATCTGCGCAGGATCGCCAATATGAACGGGCGCTCCATGAGCATGCGGGAAGCGCGCGCAAATAGCACTGGCGCGTACCGCATCGCTAATTTTCATAGGTCGCATGGAGACAACGGTGCCGCCTGAAAAAGGCCCAGCAGGTTCTGTCTTAATGTTGGTGATGTACATGCCAACAGTTTTGTTCTGATCAATATGGCGAAGCTCAATGCCTTCTGCCATCAATGCATCTTCGAAAGTGAATGAGCACCCAATCGCAAAAGCGACAAAATCGTTGCGCCAGAGATCACGAATATCTGTAACCTCGTCCTTTAATTCACCATTCTCGTAAATACGATACGCCGGGACGTCGCTTCGGATATCAACGTCTTCGCCTAAAGTCTGCATGATCGGGTTACCCGTGTCGGAAACACCTATTAAAGGGCAGGGCTGTGGATTGCGTTGACAGTAGCGGGCAAAATCGAGGGCGTAGTCTGCGGGAAGGATAGCGACGTTGCCTTGCAACATACCGGGCGCGATACCTGCGGTATGGCCAGTATAATTGCCTTGGCGGAAATGTTGACGCGAATCAAACGCGCTCAATCCAGCGAAGTCGTTATACACCATTGCTGCACCACCGGAGTGGGCTTTAGCAGCACTTCCCATTCGATAAACTCTCTGTCTTATCGCCGCTCTTTGGCAGCGGATACCAGAGATAAACAGCAAAGTATGGGATGAGTCTAATTTATAATTTTTAGACTCAGCTATAAAAAAAATTATAAGATGATGAACTCTCTATAACTTTAGGCCAATAGGTGGGGATGTGTGATGAACCTAAAGCAGTTGGAAGCTTATCTCTGGGTGGCAAAGCTTGGCAGTTTCTCAAAAACGGCTGATCGGCTTTATACGACCCAGCCCGCCATCTCGAGCCGAATCACAAACCTGGAAGAAGAACTTCGTACCAAATTGTTTTATCGTGAGGCTGGGTTGGTGCGTTTAACGCCTGACGGGCAGGCGTTAATGCCGATGGCTGAAGACGCATTGGGGGCAGTAGAAGCGATGCGTGAACGTGCCGGATCGCCGGCTGAGGTTTCGGGCCTTTTACGGCTGGGCGTTTCAGAGACAATTGTGCAAACGTGGTTACCTGAGTTGTTGTCAAAGATGCGGGACACCTATCCGTCTCTAGATGTTGAGATTTCAGTCGACGTGACGGCATCGCTTAGAAATGAATTGGTTGAGCATTCATTGGACTTGACGATCCTATTGGGACCGATTTCAGAATACACGGTCTCGAACACGCAGCTTTGTGAGTACCCGTTGATTTGGGCGATGCGTCCTGAGACACCGAACAGTGCGCCGGTTAAAATATCGATGACCGAAATGCTGGCCTATCCGATTTTAACCTTCGCCCGTAACACGCGACCGTTTGCGGAAATCAATGAAGCGTTCCGAGATCAGACAGGAAAGACCCCGCGGATATTTCCCTCAACGTCGCTATCTGCTTGTCAGCGCATGGCTGAGCGCGGTGTTGGCATTGGTGTCGTTCCGCGAATTGCGGCCACGCCAGCTCTTGAAGATGGGCGCTTGGTAGAAATACAGGCGGATTGGTATCCAACACCTTTAAATTATACGGCGTCTTATATTGCCGATCCATCTCGACCGATTATCGCGCGTATTGCCGAAATGGCGCAGAATATTGCTGCACGTGTTTGACGCTTCGGCGTGCTCACACCAACTTACATATCAACAATATGGAGGAAGTTAATGACGACGAATGCACGCCGGTTGGTTTATTTTGAAAATTGGATTGATCCTATCGCCGAAGAAATCTTATCTGACGCACCTGAAATTGAGCTTGTCCGGCTGAGCCAGGATGATGATGAAGACAAGGTCTTCGATGTCATGAAGACAGCACATGGTTATCAAATGCTGGCGAAAACCGAGATGCTGCGAAAGTGGTGGCCGGATCGTGCTTTTATCGAAAAATGCCCGAACCTTTTGGCCGTCGCGTCGTTAGGCGCTGGGTATGATGCCTGTGATGATGCGGCATGTACCGAGCATGGTATCATGGTCATGAATAACTCCGGTGCGAATTCAGATAGTGTCGCGCAACATGCGATCGGTATGGTTTTGGCGTTAGGCAAGAACATGATCCGCCATGATCGTAAGATGCGTGCGGCCCCAGGGTTGGACCGTATGGCATACCCGGGTCTTGAAGCGACCGGCAAAACGATTGGTATTGTTGGCCTTGGAAATATTGGTCGACGTACGGCAAAGATCGCCAAGCACGCGCTGAACATGAACGTGATCGCTTTCGATCCACATATTTCTGAAGCTGACTTTGCTGAGCGCGATGCCACGAGCGTCGACCTCGAGACGTTGTTCAAAACGTCAGATTTCATATCTGTGCACTGTCCCTTAACGGATGAAACGCGGCATATGATCGGTGCGGATCAATTCGCGCTTATGAAGCCTTATGCATATTTCATCTCGACCGCGCGTGGCTTTATCCATGATGAGGCTGCGTTGGTTGCGGCACTGGCAAAGGATCAAATGAATGGTGCTGGCATCGATGTTTTCGATGAAGAACCACCTGGGCCAGGTCACCCATTGATGCAGTTTGAAAATGTTCTGATGACACCTCATGCCGCTGGAATTACCGACGTCTGTAATTACCGTATGGCACAGTGGGGTGCTGAGCAGTGGATTGAAGTGCTGAATGGTCGCCGTGCGCCTCGACTTGTGAACCCGACTTGCTGGGATACATATGTTGAGCGTTATACGCGTATCACAGGGCACGCACCCGAAGCTTAATCAATGAGGTTAACGTGACGCCAACTCAACCCGATAATCGCGCCGTCGAACGCTATGAAGTTGATGTGCCCATTGAAGGGGCGATTGGTGACCTTGCATTTAAAGGTCGCCTTAAAGACATTTCATCAACCGGCGCGGCGATTGTCGGTGTTGATGATGTGGGATACGAGAACAATCAGTTTGCACAACTGCATATGAATGGCGTGGAAACGCAGAGCGGTTACATCAAGCGGCGTATCCCAGAAGGGTTTGCATTGCAATTCGATAACAACGAGGACGATGGAAAGCGTAAAAGCGACGTTCAAGCGATGCTTCGGGCACTCGGACCCGACGCAATGCGCGGCTAAATCATCGACAAAACCTTTAGAACAAAACTTCCAGGCTATTGGTCACGAGTGTAAAAATTGCATAACTGACAGCGCAAACGCCAAGGCTTGTGCCGACTGCAGCGCCGACGGTTTCATTCATGAGGGTGCTAAACTTAATACTCATGGTCGCCTCCGTTTTGTGTAGATCACCCGTTTTGGGTGATATATTACCTCTGGACGTTAACCATTAAACGCGATGCTGACCCTCGCATCTGTGCGCAATTGCACAGGTAAAACAAATAAAATTAACCTTACTTTTCACACATGGATTTGAGCGCTTTCCACTCATAGCCGCTCATTGCGCGACCATTCTCTTGTGATAAGGCGATGATGGCATCGCGGCGGTCGTTGCCGGCTAGATGTGTATTCAAGAAATCTGGGATGATATCGGATATGGGGTCGGCTTGACTGATGCGTCCCATAAAGTCCGCAAGTGGGCATGCCGTCAGGCCCAATTGATTTAGCGCTGTTACACCGAGAAAGTCTGAGGCTGCTTCGGCATCGCGGCTATATCCACTTTCGATGACACTGGATGCGATGCCAGACAAAGCAGCGCCACCAAAGATATCACCAATCAGCAAGCTGACCAAAAGGGTCGCGCCGGTTTGCTTGATGGATACTTGCATCGGATCACGACGCACCACGTGTGCAATCTCGTGGGCCAGGACGCCGATGACTTCGTCGCCGCTTTTAGCTTGATCTAATAACCCGGACAAAATGATGACTTGGTCACCCAGTAAAGCCAGCGCGTTGGTGATCGGGACACGCAAAACGGTCACAGTGATTGGGAATGGACTATCCATGAGTGTTGCTAATTCTCTGGCGCGTTTGTCCAGGATGGCTTGTGCTGTAGGCGACGTGCAGACGAGTGATTTGTCATTTTTGTTGAGATGGCCAGCGAGCCCGATCAATTGGTCTCGAGGTTGCAGCCCCAGTTTTTGCTCCATGGTATAGGGGATTAAATTGACGATAGTACTGGCGATAGCGGGCAGGAAAAACACGAAAATACCGGCCACGGATGCAATGGCGAAAATTCCTGCGGCGACCCTGGTCGGTTATTTGATTTGCCCGACATCGCGTTTGGATATGTTTGGGCATTTGTGTGTCAGCCAGGCACCGTCATCGTCACTGTCCAGATTCAGGCGTGCATCGTTGCCATCGCAACGCAACCGGATCGGCGGCGTGCGCCTAGTCGCATTGGCATAGCGAATATCGCCTAAGGACCAACGCGTGATGACATGTCCGGCGTCATCAGAAATGACGAGGGCAAGTGCCTCGATCTTAATTTCTACGCTGTGACGCGCTGCCGTCTTACCATCATTAAAAGAAGCCGTGTTCGGCATACTTAGAACTCACCAATATCCAAAGCGTCTGCAAGACCCTCGCCGGTGCGTGGTGTTTCAGATGCAGATTGTGCAGCCTGCTCCAACACGTCCGCATTTTCAATCGATGTTGTGATGACCAACTGTTTGATGACTTCGAATTTGAACATGACAGACCATATCAAAGGAAAGATAAAAACAACCGAGACGAACATGAATGCGATTGGCGCGATTGCCTCGCTGAAAGTTGCTGGCTCGGGTGTCTCAAAGTATGGAAAAACCCCAAGATCAAAATTAGGTCCTAAATACATGATAAACGGCAAGAGGATGACTGCGCCCATTAATAAAAAACTTAACGCTGCGAAGATAAATAATCGCCTGATGGGTAGCATGGATTTGAATGATGCGATGCCAAGTTTTACACCAGAAATCTGATATCGAGTTTGTCTGATCTGATACATGAAAAATGCGATGAAAAAAGTCAGCAAGGAAATGCCGATTAAGGTGCCCATTATCTCAACGAATACTTCTTTGCCTGCTATCATGGTAGGCAGTTCATTGTCAGTATATGACTCGAACGAAAGCATGATGCCGATGCCTGCACCCGCGATGCAGATCATGGGAATATATACTGTTACCCACGGCCACATCAGGTCTTTGGCATTGCCTTCGAATTTAAAAATCTCTGAGCCAATTCGAGTATGGCGAATTTGATATCGCCACAGATCGATTTGCATCCACAGGTAGGCAAAGCCCAAAGTGATCGCACTCAACAGCGTCCAGCCGCTGGCAAGTTTCAGATATGTCCACGTTGAACCATCAAGGCCAAAGCGCACGCCGCGCCATGTGGTACGGCTCATCCTATAGCGCCACATCCGATAGAACCCGATCTGCAAGAGCGCAAAAATCACAAGATAATAGACAACTTCTAGGCCGACCCGTAACTCTGTGGCATCAGGTGGGACAAGCGAACCGATGGCACTGTAAATAAGGCCCAATGGAAAGAGGATCGCAATGACGATCAGAAATCCGACAAATAGTTCGCCGCCGGTCCCGGTGTATTCTAAGGGGTCATCAAGAAACCGAACATTGGACCAGAAGAAACGCTGAACTTTAGCCTTTGCCCAAAATTGATAAATACCAAGCGTGAGGATTGTCAGAATTCCATTAACGATGAGTACCTTCAAAAACGATGCGCGCTTACCATCAAATTCAAGAGCAGGTGGCGTTGCTGTTTGTTGTTCTTGATCCATCGGCATAGAAAGTCTCCACTTCTGATCCCACGATTTGAAAGGTCAATTATGCCCGCTAGGGAAACACAATCGATTCACGAATCAACCCCGCGTGGCAAGGCGCTGGCTGGTTTGATATGAGTATGCTCAGTCTAATCATGAATTTTCTGGCCAAGTTCGCCACACAAGCTATGGCGGGTGGTGTCTTTCTGGGGCTGATCTTTCCTGTCCTGGCCGATGTATTCCGACCGATGCTTGCCCCTGCCGTATGGGGGCTTTTGTTTCTGGCGATGCTGCGGATTGATCTGACTGACTTAAAGGAGCGTCTGCGCCGACCTGTTTTCGTGATTGGTCTATTAGTATGGATGCTCGTGGTAATGCCGGTATTGATGGCGATAACTTTGTCGTTTGTTGATATCAGGCCTGGGCTTGAGGCTGCCATGGTGCTTGCCGCGGGGTCATCGTCGCTGTTTTCAACACCTGTTCTGGGCTTAGTGTTTGGTTTGGATGCGACGCTTTTGCTTATCATTTTAGTCGCAAGCACTTTAATCATCCCAATCACATTACCTTTGGTTGGATTGCTTTTGCTGGGCTTCGATATGGGGGCTGACCCACTTGTGTTGATGGCGCGCATGAGCGGCCTGGTTATGAGTGCCGTTGTTTGCGTGATCATCGTGCGCTGGCTTTTGGGCCAGAAACGGTTGGAGCACAGCAAAACCCCTATTGAGGGGTTATCTGTTATTCTGCTGATTATTTTTGCCCTCGCCATCATGGAAGGGGTCACTGCACGTATCATTGAGGACCCGTTTGATTTTGCATATGTGGCAGGACTGTCATTTGCGACCTATATAGGCATGATGGTAGTTGGCGCCGCATTCTTTTACTGGATTGTTCCAGGTGTCGGGAAACGCGGTGCATTGAGCGCCGGGTTTGTTTCAGGGACGCGAAATCTCGCTATTATTCTCGCAGTGTTGCCAGCCAGTATAGATGGAGACATTCCTCTGTTCTTTGCGATTGGACAGTTTCCAATCTACATTATGCCTATGTTACTGAAGCCGGTGTTCCGACGGCCTTTGTGAGAACGTCAGGGGTGACGATCGATTGCATATTTTAACTGGAGTTAAAGCGTTGCGAATATGGAAATATGCTCGAAGATTAATAGCCATTTTCTTGTTGGTTGTTGCCGCCTCTGCATTAACCGCTTTGGACCGGCATTCAGTAAAAGCTGATTGGCGCACGGCAAGCTGGGAGTCGACAGGCATTGCCCCAGATCCAGCAGCGGTAAGCGAAGCCATTATTCAGGTCTATGCGGCCCGGGCCTATAATTGGCGAGGTTATTTCGGTGTGCACACATGGATTGCTGTAAAGCCAACGGATGCACTTGAATTTACGGTCTATGAAGTTATGGGATGGCGCGCTTATCGTGGCGGAAACGCCATTGCGATTTCAAATCGAACCCCGGACCGGAAATGGTTCGGCGCTGCGCCAGAAATTCTGGCAGATGTTCGAGGCGATGGTGTTGATGCCATGATCAAAGATGTCGAGACGGTGGTGAAGGCTTATCCTTACAGTCATAACTATACTGTTTGGCCGGGACCAAATTCGAACACCTTTACGGCGCATGTGGCACGGGCTGTGCCGGACCTTAGACTTGATCTGCAGCTGACGGCTGTTGGTAAAAATTACATCCTAGGCGGGGGTGTTTTTGTGAGAGCGCCAAGCGGATCTGGGTATCAGGTTTCTCTGTTTGGACTGCTCGGATTGATGGTGGCTAAGTAAGAGGGAATCGAACTGAATATCCTTGGCTTAACATTCGACATTGATGTTATGAATCCAGCGCTTAAGTTGCCGCTCGCAGGCCGTATCGGTTCTGCCAATATGAGTGGTAGCTGATATCGCACCGATCAGGAGTATTTCTGTATGAGTATTTGGGGCAAAGTTATTGGTGGCGTCACAGGTTTCGCTATTGGCGGACCGATAGGCGCAATCATTGGTGCCGTTGCTGGACATCACGTCGTCGATAGAAAAGCAGATCCGATGGCCAAGATCGGGAATGCAGAAAAGCAGGTTGCGTTCACGACAGCCGTGATCGTGCTTGCTGCCAAAATGGCCAAGGCTGATGGCCATGTGACACGCGATGAGGTGAACGCCTTCAAGCAAGTGTTCCAGGTCTCAAATCACGACATGAATAATGTTGGGAAAATCTTCGACGAAGCGAAGCAGGAAGCTGATGGCTACGAGCCTTTTGCTGAACAAATCGCTGAGATGTTTCAAGGCGAATGGAACGTTCTCGAAGAACTGATTGGTGCGCTTTTCCATATTGCAAAAGCAGATGGTGTTATTCACCCAAATGAGATTCAGTATCTGCGCCGGGTCGCGTTGTTGTTTGGTTTCTCGGACCGTGATTTTGAACGTCTGCAAACGATTTATCTTAGTGGCTGGCAGGGCGGCGGTGGCCGTGAGGCGAAATCCGAGGATGCATATGAGATTCTGGGTATTGCCAAGGATGCATCTGATGACGAGGTGAAGTCTACATATCGCAAGCTCGTCCGTGAGAACCATCCTGATATGTTGATGGCCAAGGGTATGCCGCAAGAATTTATCGAGTTGGCAAATGAAAAGCTGGCGAAAATCAACGATGCTTATGATCGCATAAAATCCGAGCGTGGCATAAATTAACAAATAAGGATTCCCGATGCCGCTGATTGGTGTCCTCGCAGCATTAGCGACCGTCACACTTTGGGGCTGTAACTTTGTTGCGGTAAAGTTCGCCGTGAGCGACGTGCCGCCGTTCTTTGTGACGGCGATGCGCTTTGCCTTGCTGACAATTCTATTGTTTCCGTTTTTACGTGTCCCCAAACGCATGATGAAAGATATCGTTCAGTACGCACTGATTATGGGTGTTGGGCATTTTTCTATTATGTTTTACGCGATCCAGTTTCTGGATATTTCGACCACGGGTATTGTGCTTCAATTGGGCACGCCATTCGTGGTCTTGCTGGCGTGGTTGATGCTGGGCGAAAAGTTCGGCATCTGGCGCATGGCTGGAATGGCATCGGCGTTTATCGGTATTGTTGTTTTGATTGGTGTGCCGACGGTTGGCGTTGATGTCTTCTCGTTACTGGTTCTGGTGGTTGCCGCTTTTATGTGGGCTTACGGTTCGATCCGCGCCAAGCAGATCGTTGGGATTTCACCCTTCAGCCTTATCGCGTGGATGGCATTGATCGTGGCCCCTGTGACGCTCGGCCTGTCATGGGTGTTTGAGGTTGATCAGGTCGAACGGCTGATGGTTGCAGATATGCGCTTTTGGGCGTCGCTTGCCTATATGACATTGGCCAGTTCCATCGCCGGGTATGGGCTTTGGTATTATCTGCTGAATAATTACGAAGTGACCGCCGTTGCACCGTTTAATCTGTTAGTACCGTTGATTGCGGTCGGGTGTGGCATAACAATTATGGGTGACGAGTTAACCATGACAAAGCTCATTGGCGGGGCGATGATTTTGGGTGGTGTCTGTTTGATTACGGTTCGGCAAATCATTGTCTCAAGACGCGAGAAAATTCACGCGGCGACCCATGGAACAGCAACATGAGTGCACATCCAAGATCACCAAATTTCAATGACCGTGACGGTGTGGCGATTAATATGCTGGTTATCCACTACACGGGCATGCGCTCAGGCGACGAAGCTCTTGAGCGACTTTGTGATCATAAGGCAGAAGTCAGTGCCCATTATATGATTAGCCAAGAAGGTGAGGTGCTCTCGCTCGTCGATGAGACCAAGCGCGCCTGGCATGCAGGGGTCGCGTCCTGGCGTGGACACTCAAATATTAATAGCCGATCCATTGGCATCGAACTGGTCAACCCGGGCCATGAATTTGGCTATCAGGATTTTCCCCATGCGCAGATGGTGCCTCTGATTGATCTTTGTCAGGGCATCCTTGCACGACATGATATTGCGCCACGCAATGTGGTGGGACATTCAGATGTTGCCCCTGTGCGCAAACAAGATCCTGGCGAACGGTTTGATTGGCGGCGCATGGCCGAGGCTGGAATTGGACTTTGGCCACATCTTGATGGGTCGGCCGCAGCTGTTCCTGAAAAAGAAGCTACCAGGGCTTTGCATCAAATTGGCTATGACATTTCTGATCTGAACGCTGCAATCGCCGCATTTCAGCGTCACTATCGCCCGCGACTTATTGATGGTGTGGCGGATGATGAAACACGTCAATGTATTGCCGCAGTGCTCAACCTTATATAGGGTCCGCTCAGCCAGACGGTTGGATGACCGCGGGAAGCTGTCCGAAAGGTGCTTTTCGAGGAAAGTCCGGGCTCCACGGGGATACGGTGCCGGGTAATGCCCGGCGGGGGTGACCCTAGGGAAAGTGCCACAGAAAGCAAACCGCCTGCCGGCTTCGGCCGATAGGTAAGGGTGAAAGGGTGCGGTAAGAGCGCACCGCTCCAAGGGTAACTGCGGAGGCATGGTAAACCCCACCGGGAGCAAAACCGAATAGGGACAGCCGCGGTTCGCCGCAGGCGCATCTTCGCGTCGTTGTCCGGGTAGGTTGCGTGAGGCGTTCGGCAACGAACGTCCCAGATGAATGGTCATCCAACGCCTTCGGGCGCGGACAGAACCCGGCTTACAGACCGTCTGGCTATTTTTTCTTTGTTGTTGGGGAAACCCTCTCACCCAACCCCTCACCCTTAAAAGGGGGGAGGGGTTAAGTCGACCTGTGCGTTAACCCAATAGTGCCTCCCCCCTACGACGTGGGGGCAGGTGAGGGGGCGACTTACCAGAGTGACGGTCGCGTAAATGCCTCGCCTCAAAATTGCCCATAAAATCCCATCATCCTGACATGCTTATCAGCGACATTTGGTATGTAAAAAGCCCGGAAATCGGCTGCTTTCGTTAACCATGATGGCAACAGAACCCATTGACGCCTACAAATTCCCATGATATCCCAAATTATCCCATAAAAGGTATGTCCGGGCTATTTGTCTCTGTGTACCGGGGATTAGTGGCAGAAGCTACTTGTAACGCGTTGGAATTAAGGAGCCCTAAATGGGCGTCTTCACGGGGTCGCATATAAATAAAGTCGATAAAAAGGGCCGGGTATCGGTGCCTAAGACTTTTCGTGTGCTTTTCGAAGACGAGCCGCTTCAGGGTGTGTACGTCTTCCCATCATTTCGCCAATCCGCGCTCGAGGCCTGCCCCGAGAGCTTTATGGAGCGAATTGTCGATAGCCTCGAAGACTTGCCGATGTTCTCAGATGAACAAGACGATCTCTCAATTATTATTGAAAGCGCGCAGCGCCTTGCTTTTGACGGTGAAGGGCGCATCGTCCTGCCTGATGAATTTCGAGCCGACATTGGTATCAAGTCGGATGTCGCCTTTGTTGGACGTGGGCGCACCTTTCAGATGTGGGCACCAAAAACCTATGTGGACGCGCGCAAGCCAGCGTTCGAGCGTGCAAAGACTCGCGGCCTTACGTTGCAGCTAAGTCGCCCAAGTAATGACGGGAGGCGCAACGATGACTGAAGAACGCCATATCCCGGTTCTGCTGAATGAAGTGGTTGATGTGCTGGCGCCCTGCGATGGCGCTGTTTATGTCGACGCGACTTTTGGTGCGGGCGGTTATTCACGCGCTTTGCTTGAAGCTGCTGATTGCACCGTTTGGGGTATCGACCGTGACCCCGATGCCGCTGATGCCGGTAACGAAATGGCCAAAGCATATGGTCAGCGGCTAACCGTTCTTAAAGGTCGTTTCGGTGATATGCGAGAATTGTTGGCTGATGTTGGTGTCGACCAGGTGGATGGGATTGCCCTCGATCTTGGTGTGTCCTCTATGCAAATCGATCAGCCGAGCCGTGGGTTCTCATTCCGGTCTGATGGCCCACTGGATATGCGGATGGCCCAAGACGGTCCGAGTGCGGCTGATGCGGTTAATTGTCTCGCAGAAAAAGAACTCGCAGACATTATTTATCGTTACGGCGAAGAGCGTGCGTCTCGCAAGATTGCCCGCGCCATCGTCGAACTCAGAGAACAATCGCCAATCACACGTACGACACAACTTGCGAACGTTGTGCGGAGTGTGGTCCGGCGGTCCAAGGATGGCATTGATCCTGCCACGCGCACATTCCAGGCGCTGCGGATCTACGTCAACGAGGAGCTGGCCGAGCTTGACCGCGGCCTGGCGGCTGCCGCCACCCTTTTGGGTGAAGGTGGCCGTCTGGCCGCGGTTTCGTTCCATTCACTCGAAGATCGTCGCTTAAAGACGTTCTTTCAGGAACGGAGCGGTGCAGGCCCAAGACCATCACGCCATATGCCGACGCAAATGCTTGAGGCAAATGATGCTAGTGGTGCAATTTTTACAGTCCCGGAACGACGCGGGCGTGTGCCCGGTGATGACGAAGTGCGGCGGAATTCCCGCGCGCGCTCGGCACGGATGCGTTGGGGCGTTCGGATGGCAGCGCCGCTTCCGGAAGCGGCTTAGGGGAGGGATATGAAACGTTCAACATTATTCCTGATACTTATGGCAGCTGCAGTCAGCGTTGCGCTGTTCGTGGTAAAGTACAGTGTTCAAGATCTGGATGATCAGATGCGTAGTCTTACCCGTGATATTGCCGAGACTCGCGAAGGCATTCACGTTCTTAAATCTGAATGGTCTCATCTAAATCAGCCGGACAGACTGCGTCATTTAGCAGGTAAATACCTTGAAGTGGGACCGTTGGATGCAGAGCGTGTCGGCTCAGCTGACCGTATGCTGGAAGGTCTTGCCGAGCGCAAAGAACAGGAAGTTGTTGATGCTGAAACCGTCATTCCCACAGGGAAGGTGAAGCCATGACAACACCCAGACTGCCTCCCGTTAGTGAACGTCGCCGCTTTGAAGGCTTTGGCAAACAGGCACTGGAAACAGGTCGTAACCGGCTTCTCGTGACGGCTGCTGTGATCACAATAGCGTTCGGCGGCATTGGTGTGCGCCTTGTAGATTTGGCTGTTGGTGGTGGCGAAGGTAATGATCGCGCGACATTAGTCACACAACCTCCTGCATTGGTAAGCCGTGCGGATATCGTTGATCGAAACGGTGTTGTCCTCGCATCAAGCCTGCCAACAGCGTCTTTATATGCTGACCCGTCTGAAATTATCGATGCTCAGGCTGCGGCAAATAAAATTAGTACGATCTTTCCTGATGTGGATGAAGCCAAGCTTGCCAAAAACCTGGTAAAGGGCGGTCGGTTCCTTTGGATCAAAAGAAATCTTTCGCCAGAACAGCAACTTGCGGCAAACCGATTGGGCTTGCCGGGCTTTGCATTCTTAAAGGAAGAACGACGGATTTATCCACATGGGGCGCTGAGTGCGCACGTGCTGGGTGCAACAGATATTGATGGCAATGGTATTTCGGGGGTCGAGCGTTATTTCGATCAGCGCCTGCGTCAAAATGAAAAACCACTAGCGCTTACGATTGACGTGCGCGTCCAATCGATCTTGCGTGCTGAATTGTCTGCGGCTGTATCAGAATTTAAAGCCATTGGCGCAGCGGGCGTTGTCTTTGATGTGCGGACCGGCGAGACAGTCGCACTGGCATCGCTTCCCGATTTTAATCCGAACGACCGGGCAAGTTACAAAGGCAAAGCACGTTTCAATCGGGCGACTAAGGGCGTCTATGAGATGGGTTCGACGTTCAAGCTATTCACCGCTGCGATGGCGTTGGACAGCGGTACCATCAATATGAAAGGTGGCTATGATGCTGCCAAGCCTATCCGGATCGCACGCTTTACAATCAACGATTATCACGCGCAGAACCGTTGGCTGACCGTCCCTGAAATTATTGTGCACTCGTCAAACATTGGCGCTGCCAAGATGGCGATGGATGTTGGTCGTGCGGGCCAGCAGGATTATCTGGGCAAGTTTGGCCTGATGCGCGAAGCCGCACTTGAATTACCAGAAATTGGCCGCCCACTTTTGCCGGGCACATGGCGCGATATCAACACCATGACCATTTCTTATGGACACGGCATTGCAGTGAGCCCGGTTCAATTGGCCGCGGCAATCGGGTCATTGGTAAATGGGGGTATGCTTCGCCCAGCAACATTACTGCGCCATGAAGCTGGAACACCGATTGCTGGCGAGCAGGTGATCTCACCCGAAACATCTGACAAGATGCGTACGCTGATGCGCCTTGTTGTTGCAAAAGGAACGGGTCGGAAAGCGGCTGCAAAAGGATATTACGTTGGCGGCAAAACGGGTACTGCTGAGAAACAGTTTGGTGGACGCTATAAAAAGAGTGCGAAGATTTCCTCATTTGTTGGCGCGTTCCCAATACATGATCCGCGTTATGTTGTTTTTGCCATGGTCGACGAACCCATTGGCAATAAGCGTACCTTTAATTATGCAACAGGTGGCTGGGTCGCAGCACCGATTGTGGGTCGGGTCGTTTCACAAATTGGGCCGCTTTTAGGTATTGAGCCCCTTATTACAGGTGTGGAACCATTGGCTTTGCCGATGATTGATGACGAGCGACGTAAACAGAAAATATCTTCTGGGTTGGTGAAAAATGCGTCTGTTGCGAGTGGCGTTGTTCGCCCTGCAGGCGCGTTGAAGAAGCCCCCTTCGGTACCTGCAGAAACACCAAAAGCGCCGGTTCGCCAAAAGACAAAGGTCGAGCTACCGCCTAAAGATTTAAAAGATGAAACACCCGAGGATCAAATTGCACGAAAGACCCGTGAAGCGCTGGAGCAGGCCTTTGCGGCTCAATAATGTTTGGGATGATGACAACGTGAACGCAATGGATGACGCATTAAGTCGTATAAAAATTACAGGGGTGACCTGTGATTCTCGGCGCGTGAAACCAGGCTATGTATTCGCGGCATTATCCGGCAGCAATGTTGATGGACGTAAGTTTATCGATGATGCTGTGGCGGCTGGTGCCGCTGCCGTTATTATCTCTAACGATGATGACGGGCCAAGTCTGGATATCCCGATCATTCGTGATGCTGATCCGCGCCGTCGCTATGCCCGTGCATGTGCTAATTTCTATGGTGCGCAACCTTCCAATATCGGTGCGGTCACAGGTACCAATGGCAAGACGTCTGCCGCGTGGTTTGCCCGCCAATTGATTAATGCTGCAGGATTTCCGGCCGCGAGCGCAGGGACGCTCGGTGTTCTTGGGACGTCTGCGGCGGGCGAAACTGTTGTTGAAAACTCGGGCGCATTAACGACACCTGATCCCAGCGATCTGCATCATGATCTCAAGGCATTAGTCGATGCACATGTTGACCATCTTGTGCTTGAGGCATCGAGCCACGGTCTTGATCAGCGACGCCTGGATGGTGTGCGTGTGCGGGCATGTGCGTTTACCAATTTCTCTCGTGACCATTTGGACTACCACCTTACCGAAGAGGCATATCTAGGGGCTAAGTTACGGTTGTTTGATACGCTCACAATCGATGGTGGCCATGCGGTCATCAACACTGATGCGCATTATGCCGAAGCGTTTATGAGTGCGGCGCAACGACGCGATTTCAAAATTATTCGCGTGGGGTCTGAAGAGGATTGTGACTTCCGTCTGATCTCAGCCATGCCGGAAACGGGTGGCCTTGATATCGCTGTGTGTATTGATGGACAAAAGCAGCATATCGCATTGCCACTGGTCGGAAGTTTTCAGGCATCGAACGCTCTGGTCGCGTTGGCCCTCGTGTCGGCATTGGGTGTTGATACATCTGCAGCGATTGCGGGGATGACGACCCTTCAGCCAGCACCCGGTCGGATGCAGTTGTGTGGCAAGCATGCTTCAGGTGCAGCGGTTTATGTTGATTACGCGCACACGCCTGACGCCCTTGAAACAGTTTTGAAATCACTCCGTCCGCATACGAGTGGTAAATTACATGTTGTCTTTGGATGCGGCGGCGACCGTGACCCTGGCAAGCGTGTCTTGATGGGCAAAGCAGCTGCTGATTTTGCGGACAATGTCATTCTTACGGACGACAACCCGCGCACAGAAGATGCAGTGCTGATCAGAAAAGCCGCACTTGAAGGCGCACCGAACGCGGAAGAAATTAGTGATCGCCGTGTTGCTATTCAGGTTGCCGTCAAAGGGCTTCGAACCGGAGACATTCTGGTTATCGCAGGTAAAGGCCACGAACAGGGTCAGACCATTGGTGACACGGTACATCCTTTTAATGACGCCGATGAAGTTCAAGCAGCACTTGCTGGAGGTGACGCATGAGCAATAGCGACACATCGACAGGTCTCTGGACTGCAAAAGATGCTGAACGTGCAACCAACGGTGCGGCTGAAGGCGATTGGATTGCCAGCGGCGTATCGATTGATACGCGGGCCATCGAGCCCGGAGATTTATTCACGGCTATTCGCGGACCCAATCATGATGGTCATGACCATGTCGCTGACGCATTGGCAAAAGGTGCCGCTGCAGCAATGGTTGAGCGCCAATTTAAGGGTGTGGCTTCAAGCGGTGACTTGCTCAAAGTCGCCGATACTGAACAAGGCTTGCGTGACTTAGCCGCTGCGGCACGTGCACGCAGTCATGCCAAAATTTGTGCTGTCACCGGAAGTGTTGGGAAAACCGGCACCAAGGAACTATTGAGCGCCGCACTTGGCGCACATGGAAAAGTGACAGCCACCGAGGGCAATCTGAATAATCACTATGGTCTGCCGCTCAGCTTGGCGCGGATGCCTGCTGACAGCGATTTTGGCGTCTTTGAGATGGGCATGAACCATGTGGGTGAAATTTCCCCGCTTTCAAAATTGGCGAAACCCCATGTTGCGATTATCACGACGATTGCACCGGTGCATATCGAATACTTCGATAGCCTTGAGGGTATTGCTGACGCCAAGGCAGAGATTTTCGAAGGCCTCGAGCCGGGCGGGACCGTTATCTTAAATAGGGACACGCCTTATTTTGATCGCTTGGTTGAAAAGGCCAAGGCTGCTGGTGCCGGGATGGTCTGGGGATTTGGTGTCCATTCATTTGCAAACGCACGGTTGCTGACCTACGAGCCTGATATTGATGGCGCGCATGTCGAAGCCACGATTGGTTCGCATCATATCAAATATCGCTTGGGGATGCGCGGTAAGCATTGGGCATTAAATTCGCTCGCAGTGTTGATCGCGGCGCAGGCCATGGGTGTTGATCTGGACGTTGCAGCGGCTGCACTCAAAAACGTCACGCCGCCTAAAGGGCGCGGACTTGTTATCCCGGTTCAGGTTGAAGACGGAAAATTCAACATTATCGATGAGACATATAACGCCAGCCCGATTGCTGTACGTGCAGCATTTGATGTACTTAGCGGCACGAAACCAGGGCGTGGCGGCAGGCGCATTGTTGTGCTTGGTGATATGCTCGAGCTTGGTGACAAAACTGAGAACGCGCACATGTCATTAGTGGATGACATTGTTGCGCACGATTTTGATCTCGCATTTGTATGTGGTCAGTACATGGCAGATGTTCACGATGCCCTCCCTGAAGATTTGCAGAGTGCCCGGGCATGCACATCATCCAAACTCATTGAAAAACTCACACCGCATATACGTGCTGGTGATCTTGTGCTCGTCAAAGGATCTGCGGGCAGTCACATGGGTATTGTCGTCGATGCATTGCGTGCACTCGGTGCGACACCTTCTGTTGAAGGGGACGCGTAGGCATGCTTTTTCATATTCTTTTTCCACTCGCTGAACAGTTCAGTGCTTTAAACGTCTTCCGTTACATCACGTTCCGTACTGGCGGTGCGATGATGACGGCATTGATTGTGAGCTTTCTGTTCGGGCCGGTCATGATCGAAATCCTCCGTGCACGACAAGGGCAGGGGCAACCGATCCGAGACGACGGGCCTGAAAGTCATTTGCTGACCAAGAAGGGCACACCCACGATGGGTGGGGTTTTGATCCTTCTGGCGGTGTGCTCTGCGACATTGTTATGGGCTGACCTGACCAATCCGTATATTTGGGCTGTTCTTGGTGTGACGGTTGGGTTTGGCATTATTGGTTTTATTGATGACTTCCTTAAAGTCTCCAAGCACAACACCAAAGGCTTGTCTGGCAAGCTGAAGCTCGCGGGGCAGGTCTCAATTTCTGCCGTGGCGACGTTCTGGATTTTGAGCCACTTGCCGGGTGGCCTGCAGACAACATTGGCAGTGCCATTCTTCAAGGACTTGTTGGTGAATTTAAGCTGGATGTTCGTCGTATTTGCCGTGTTGGTTATGGTTGGCTCATCGAATGCAGTGAATTTGACGGATGGTCTTGATGGCTTGGCGATCGTTCCTGTGATGATTGCGGCGGGGGTGTTTGGCTTCATTGCGTATTTGGCGGGAAACACAATTTTCTCAGATTATCTGCAACTTCATTATGTGCCTGGTGCCGGTGAGCTTGCTGTTTTCTGCGGTAGTTTGGTCGGTAGCGGATTGGGTTTTTTATGGTTCAACGCACCGCCGGCAAAAGTCTTTATGGGCGATACAGGATCACTCGCACTTGGCGGCGCGCTTGGCGCGGTAAGTGTTGTGACCAAACATGAATTGGTGTTGGCCATCGTCGGTGGGCTTTTTGTTTTAGAAACCGTGTCTGTGATTGTTCAGGTGGTGTCTTTCAAATTGACGGGCAAGCGCGTTTTCGCGATGGCGCCGCTGCATCATCATTTTGAGAAAAAAGGTTGGGCTGAATCAACCATTGTTATTCGGTTCTGGATTATTGCATCCATTCTGGCACTCGCCGGGCTGGCAACGTTGAAGTTGAGGTAAGCGTGAATGATTGAAGTTTTCCCATTTATTGGCCTGCCAACCCCAGTTTTAGGATTGGGCCTTAGCGGCATTGCTGCTGCGCGCGCTTTGCATCAAGGCGGTGCCGAGGTGTGGGCATGGGATGACAATGAAGATGCCCGTAAACGTGCGGGAGAATACGAAGGGATCAATATTGTTGATCTCAGAACCATTGATTGGTCTGAAGCGACATCATTAATCCTAAGTCCAGGCATCCCGCATACGTTTCCAGAACCACATCCTATTGTGAAGATGGCGCGCGACGCGGGCTGTGAGATTATCTGTGATGTTGAACTGCTGGCGCGGACACAACGTGATGCGGCCTTTGTTGGCATTACGGGCACCAATGGTAAGTCCACCACGACGGCATTGATTGGACATATTTTTCAGGTTTCAGGACGTGAGGCTGAAATTGGCGGTAATCTCGGTATGCCTTCATGTGCACTTGAGCCCTTAGGCCCAGATGGCACTTACATACTTGAGATGTCTTCCTATCAGTTGGAGCTGACGTTCTCGATCACATTTGATGTCGCTGTGTTGTTGAATTTAAGTGCTGATCATCTTGAGCGTCACGGCGGTATGGATGGATACATCGCAGCCAAGCGCCAGATTTTCAATCGTCAGACCAAGCCACGAACAGCTGTAATTGGTATCGACGATTCTCTATGCCGTGCGATTTACGACGAGCTTTACGCCGTGGATGACCAGTTTGTCATTGGTGTCTCAACTAAAGAGCGTGTGCATGGTGGCGTCTATGTCATCGATGGCAAAATGTTCGATGATACCGAAGGTAAAGAAACATTCGTGATGGACTTGCGCGATGTCGCAAGTCTGCAAGGCACACACAATTGGCAGAATGCGGCTGCTGCTTATGCCGCATGTAAGATGACCGGCATTCAGCCACACGCTGTCATGGCCTGTATCAATAGCTATCCAGGTCTTGTGCACCGCCAAGAAGCGGTTGTGATTGTTGATGGCGTCGGTTTTGTGAACGATTCGAAAGCAACCAATGGTGAAGCTGCCGCACGTGCACTGGCATGTTTTGATGATGTCTACTGGATATGTGGCGGACGTCCTAAAGCCACAGGGCTTAAAGCGTGTGAACCTCATTTTGACCGTGTCAGAAAGGCCTATCTAGTTGGCGAGGCTGCACTTACGTTCTCGCAGGAATTGGATGGCAAAGTACCGTTCGAAATTTCAGGCGATGTTGAGACTGCGACGAAACAAGCATTTGCAGACGCAAAGGCAGCAGGTCTTCCAGGTGCCGTTGTTTTGTTGTCACCAGCTGCGGCGTCCTTTGATCAATTCCCAAATTTTGAAGCGCGTGGCGATTTATTTAAAGATGTTGCTGAGAATTTCCCAGGCGATCATCTCGATCCATTTGAAGAGCCGGGCGTGTTCCCTGGCGCAAGCCTATCTGGGGGCGATGCATGAGCGCGCTTCAACGCACAGATACAAGTTTATTGGGACGATGGTGGTGGACAGTGGATCGCTGGACATTGGCCGCGATTGCGATTTTGTTGGCATGCGGTGGTGTTATGACCTTGGCAGCGTCGCCAGCTGTGGCGGAACGTATTGATGTGGGATTATTTCATTTTGTAAAACGCCAGGCGGTTTTTTTAAGCCTTGCCGCGTTAACTATAATTGGCGTGTCTTTGATGTCACCAAAAGGCATCTGCAGGCTCGCGATTTTGACCACTTTAGGTGCTTTGGTTTTGATGCTCATGACGCTGGTTTTTGGCGCAGAGATCAAGGGTGCAAGCCGTTGGTTATCAATTGGCGGGCTATCCCTTCAGCCATCTGAGTTCGTAAAACCTGGCATCGCAGTTGTCGCAGCATGGTTGTTTGCCCGTCAACGTATGGATGAGCGGTTCCCAGGCATTCAGATGTCGATTGCAGTTTATCTCGTCACGGTGGCGATCTTGTTGATGCAGCCGGATGTTGGCATGACGATTGTTGTCTCGGTTGTTTGGGGAACACAGTTCTTCGTTGCTGGCTTGCCGTTGGTTTTTGTCGCCCTGATCGCACTCACATTTATGGGTGCAGGTGTGGGCGCGTACTTTACCTTTGATCACGTGCAGCTTCGTGTTGATCGGTTCTTTGGGCCTGATTCAGAAATCGGCTATCAAGCGGCCCGCGCGATTGAGGCTTTCCAGCATGGCGGTATTCTTGGGCGCGGACCTGGCGAAGGCCGGGTCAAAGAAGTGCTGCCAGACGCGCATACAGATTTTATCTTTGCGGTTACAGGTGAAGAGTTCGGCCTTTTGGCGTGTCTCGTCATTGTTGGCTTGTTTGCTTTCGTCGTGTTGCGTGGATTTGCCCACGTGATGAAACGTGACGACCTATTTGTTCTATTGGCTGTAGCCGGTTTGCTGTCTCAGTTTGCCGTGCAAGCACTGATCAATATGGCGTCGAGTGTCAGTCTGATCCCACCCAAAGGAATGACATTGCCGTTCATCTCATACGGCGGATCCTCAACGCTGGCTCTCGCCATTGGTATGGGTATGGTATTGGCGTTAACGCGTGAACGACCGGAAACGGGAGGTGCACGTTATGAGCACTAACCGTCTGATTGTTTTGGCAGCTGGTGGCACAGGCGGACATGTCTTCCCTGCAGAAGCACTGGCGCGCGAGTTAAGTGGACGTGGCTACAAGTTGACGTTGATAACGGATCAACGTGGTGGCGCTTATGGTGGCGCACTTGGTGAAATTGAAACGTTCCGCGTTCGTGCAGGTGGCATCGCGGGCAAAGGGCCTTTGGCGAAAGTTCGCAGTGTTGTCGAGCTGGGGTTGGGCACATATCAAGCGCGCAATCTTTTAAAAGATATGCAGCCCTGCGCTGTTGTTGGCTTTGGTGGGTATGCGTCAATTCCAACCATGATGGCAGCGGGTATACTTAATATCCCGACAATCTTACATGAACAGAATGCGGTGCTGGGTCGGGCAAATCGGTTGCTTGCAAAACGGGCAGCTGCGATTGCGGTTTCATTCCCTGAAAGCCGGGGCATTCCTGCAAGTGATACGGCAAAGATTACGCATACCGGCATGCCTGTGCGCAGCAACGTACTCAATGAGCGCGATGTTCCTTATCCATCTTTTACAGACAATAAGCCGTTTAACATTCTTGTCCTTGGTGGATCGCAGGGGGCGCGTGTCCTGAGTGAAGTCATTCCTGCAGCTATAGGGATGCTCTCCCCAGGTTTGCAAACGCGCATCAAAATTACGCAGCAATGTCGTCCTGAAGATTTGGATAACGTGCGCGAACAATATCGTGCCATAAAGATCGATGCTGAACTTGAGAGCTTTTTTGATGATGTACCAAAACGATTAGCGGATGCGCATCTGATTATTTCTCGGTCTGGCGCATCAACAGTCGCTGAAATTCTGGCAGTGGGCCGTCCGGCACTTTTGATCCCATACCGATATGCGACCGATGATCATCAGTCATTAAATGCGCACGCTGTCGATGAAGTCGGCGCAGGCTGGTTGATTCCAGAAATTGATTTTACGGCTGACAGCTTGGCGGCACGATTGGAGTCCATGTTCGGCATGAAAACGGTTTTAGAAAAGGCTGCAAAAGCTGCCCGCAAAGCAAGTCGGCCAGATGCGACAGAGCGATTAGCAACACTTGTTGAAGAAACTTTGGCCGGTGTGAACGGCGATAACGAGAGGAAAGCTGCATGAGATCGATCCCTCTCAATATAGGAAACCTTCATTTCGTTGGTATAGGCGGCATCGGGATGAGCGGTATCGCTGAAATCCTGCATAACTTGGGGTATAGTGTCCAAGGCTCAGACATTGCTGATAGCGCGAACGTCAAACGCTTGCGCGATCTTGGCATCAAGGTCTCGATTAGTCATGCCGCAGAGAATGTTGCTGATGCATCAGTCGTGGTGATTTCGTCCGCTGTTAAAGGCGACAACCCCGAAGTCATAGCAGCACGAGAGAAACTGCTTCCCGTCGTACGGCGTGCTGAGATGCTTGGCGAGCTGATGCGTCTTAAATGGTCAATTGCCGTTGGCGGTACGCATGGAAAGACAACAACGACCTCGCTGATTGCAGCCGTCCTTGAAGCCGCCGCGCTTGATCCAACAGTCATCAATGGCGGCATCATCAATGCTTGGGGAACCAATGCCCGGTTAGGCGATGGCGAGTGGATGGTCTGTGAAGCTGACGAGTCAGACGGGACGTTCCTGAAACTTCCTGCGGCGATTGCAGTCGTTACCAATATCGATCCTGAGCATCTGGATCACTACGGGACGTTCGATGAACTCCGAAAGGCGTTCGTGAACTTTGTAGAGAACATTCCATTCTATGGATTTGCTGCACTGTGTATTGATCATGCTGAAGTACAAGCGATGATCGCGCGTGTTTCAGACCGGCGCATCATTACTTACGGATTTAGTCCTCAAGCCGATGTGCGTGCTGAGAACATGACGACAGGCGCGAATGGCACAAGTTTCGACGTTGTCATCTCGGACCGTAAAACAGATGAGAGCCGGACAATTTCTGGCATCACGCTGGCGATGTATGGCGTGCACAATGTTCAAAACGCGTTGGTAGCAGTGGCGATTGCGACCGAGATGGGTCTGGATGATGATGTCCTCAACCGCGCCCTTTCAACGTTCGAAGGGGTCAAACGTCGGTTCACCCAAACCGGCGTCGTGGACGATATTACAATCATTGATGATTACGGGCATCATCCGGTTGAGATTACCGCTGTCCTGAAAGCTGCACGTGAAGTTGCAAAAGAACGCGTGATCGCCGTGATGCAACCACATCGCTATACGCGGCTGCGTGATTTATTCGAAGATTTTTGCACCTGCTTTAACGATGCTGATGCGGTGATTATTGCTGACGTTTATGAGGCGGGTGAAGAGCCTATTGAAGGTATTAGTAAAGACACGCTGGTCGAAGGCCTTCGTGAACGCGGACATAGAACCGTGGTTGCGCTTGAAAATCCTGGAACTCTAGCGGCGGTCATCGACCAGACGGCCATGCCCGGTGATTACGTAGTCTGCTTGGGTGCTGGCAGTATTTCAACTTGGGCCAATGCATTGCCTGATCAGCTTCGTGTAATTCGTGGACACACGCGGGAGGCTGCGAATGATGGCGGCTGAGCACGTGACTGAACATCTGATCAATCGTTTACCAGCAGTGCGAGGGCGTCTTCGCGATGATGAGCCTATGGCCCGGTATACGTGGTTCCGTGTTGGCGGTCCGGCTGAAGTGTTGTTCGAACCGGCTGACATTGAAGACCTACAGTCTTTTCTAAAGGCGCGTCCATCCGACGTGCCGATTACGATCATTGGTGGCACCTCGAATATTCTGATCAGAGATGGCGGTATCCCCGGTATCACGATTCGACTGGGCAAGGCCTTTGCTAATATAGATATTCAAAGTGAACAGGTTCGTGTTGGTGCCGCAGCAGCTGACGTCAATGTTGCCAGGCGTACGGCTGAAGCTGGTGTAGCTGGACTTGAGTTTCTGGTCGGTATTCCAGGTACGATTGGCGGCGCACTGCGGATGAACGCGGGTGCTTATGGAACCGAAATAAAAGACGTATTTCAATCAGCGGATGCGATCACTCAAGATGGTGAGTGTGTTCAGCTGGGCATAACCGAAATGGGCTTTGGTTATCGGCGCTGCACCGTGCCTTCGTCATATATATTCATTGGTGCGACGCTCCAGGGTACATCTGGGGATGTCACTGCAATTCAAGCCCGCATGAAAGACATCCAGGAAAGCCGTGAAACCACGCAACCGGTTCGTGAACGTACGGGTGGATCAACCTTTGCCAATCCAGAGGGTCATTCCGCATGGGCTTTAGTTGACGCCGCACGGTGCCGGGGCCTGAAGATCGGTGGGGCCATGGTCTCAGAAGCGCACACGAACTTTCTTATCAATACGGGCGATGCGACGGCGTTGGATATTGAAACGCTGGGCGAAGACGTCCGACGCCGGGTCAAAGAAGATTCAGGTATCGATTTGCATTGGGAAATTCGCAGGCTCGGTGTGCCAAACGAAACTGTATTACGCGAGGTGAGTACATGACGCGCCATGTAGCTGTATTGATGGGCGGATGGTCAGCCGAACGCGAAGTATCGCTGGCAAGCGGTGCCGCATGTGTCCAAGCACTTAAAGAAGCCGGGTTCGACGTTACACCGATTGATGTTCAGCGGGATATGGGGGCGTTGATAACACGCCTCTATCCGAAACCGGACGTCGTCTTTAATGCGTTACATGGTCGGTATGGAGAAGATGGATGTGTGCAGGGCCTGCTTAATATTCTGAATATTCCGTACACGCATTCTGGTTTGATGGCGTCAGCCATGGCCATGGATAAGCCAACGGCGAAACGATTGTTCGAAGAAGTCGGCATACCTGTAGCCAGTCATATTGTTGCCAGCGAAGAAGAGATTCGTAAAGGCGATCCTATGCCGAGACCTTATGTGATTAAGCCCTGCAATGAAGGATCGAGTGTTGGCGTTCACATCGTACGCGCGGGCGATAACGCGATGAATTTCGATGGTACGGGCTGGCCACATGGTGAGCGGGTGATGGTCGAAGAGTTCATCGAAGGCCACGAATTTACCGTCGCTGTTATGGGTGATCGGGCTTTAACAGTCACAGATATTACAACGGAACGAAATTTTTACGATTATGACGCAAAATACGTTGATGGAGGTTCGGCGCATACGTTGCCGGCCAAAATTGATAAGGAAATTTTTGATGCCTGTATGGATTACGCATTGAGAGCACATCAGATATTAGGCTGTCGTGGCATGACTCGTACCGACTTTAGGTATGACGGCGAACGCTTGGTGGCTCTTGAACTCAATACGCAACCCGGCATGACAGCGACATCGCTGGGGCCGGAACAGGCTGAGTATGTGGGAATTTCATTCCCTGAATTGGTGACATGGATGGTCGATAACGCGGAGTGCGATGCATGATGTTTGCACGCAAGAAAAAACAGAAGTCACAAGGTGTTGCACCGCGACCGCGCGTGCGCCCAATGTGGCGTCGTGCCTGGGTGGCGCCTCTTGTTGCTGGTGTTGTTATGGGCTCCTTCGCGGGTGGTAGCTGGTGGGCTTATAGTTCTGGCAACGCGGCGAAAGGTATTGAAAAAGTACGCTGGTCGGCGATTTCTGCAACCGCAACCATGGGCTTTCGCGTTAATGAAGTCATGGTGAGTGGTCGCCAACAGACGGAGCGTGAAATTCTTGTGAAGGCGCTCAACGTTGCCCGCGGCGCACCAATTCTGGCTTTTGATATTGCTGATGCAAAACGGCGCGTCGAAGCTTTGCCTTGGGTCCGAGCATCTACAATTGAGCGTATGCTGCCAGACACAATTTTGATATCCATCTTAGAGCGCGAGCCATTGGCGTTGTGGCAACTCGATAGCAAGTTGCATCTGATCGACGCTGAAGGCGAAGTCATCCTTAATGATGGGTTGGAAAATTATTCAGACCTTCTGATGGTTGTCGGCAACGGTGCAGAGACTGAGGCATCGGCTTTGATCGCCTTAATTGGAACCGAGCCAGCACTGATGCAACAAGTGAAGGCAGCGACTTGGATTGGCAGTCGACGCTGGAATGTTCATCTCAAGGGCGATATCGTTGTTCGCCTGCCGGAAGATGACGCACAAAGCGCTTGGACCCGACTTGCCGAATACCACAAAAATCATCGCGTGTTGGATAAGAACGTCACCGTTCTTGATCTCCGCATTCCAGATCGATTGATCGTTAAGACGGGGCCAAAAGGCTCGGGGCAAGAAACATGAAGCGAAACTCTTCAAGCGCAAAACCACGTTCGGGCTTTGTTGCCGCACTGGATATAGGCACAACAAAGATTTGTTGCTTGATTGCCAAACCGAGTGTCGAACGTGGACCTTATGGGGCCAGTGGACCTCGTGTGGTTGGGATTGGTACACATCAAGCTCAAGGCCTTCGGAATGGTGCCATTATTGATATGGACGCTGCCGAGCATGCCATTCGTGCCGCTGTTGAGCGCGCTGAACTTATGGCGGGTGATAATATTGAACGGGTCGTCGTCAACGTATCCGCGGGCAAACCGAAATCTAAACTGGTTGCCTGTGATGTATCGATAGGCGGTCACGGGATTACCGAATACGATATCCACCGCTTGATGGACCCGAGCTCACTGCAAGTTGGCATGGCGGAAGATCGAGAGATTATTCACAAGATTCCTGTTGGCTTTACCGTCGATGGAAACCGTGGCGTGCGTGATCCAATTGGCATGTTCGGCGAAACGCTGGGTGTGAACGTACATACTGTGACGGCCGCAATTGCGCCGCTCAGAAATTTACGTGCTGTTGTTGAGCGTTGCCATCTTCATGTAGATTCTATGGTTGTGTCGCCATATGCATCGGCGCTGTCGTGCCTGGTTGAAGATGAAAAGAAAATGGGCGCTGCATGTATCGATATCGGCGGTGGGACAACGGGTATTGCGCTGTTCTTTGATGGCGAATTGGTACATACCGAAATTATCCCGGTTGGCGGCAATCATATTACTAACGATATCGCGCGGGGTCTCTCAACACCATTTGGCCATGCCGAGCGTATGAAGAATTTGTATGGCACGTGCCTCGCTTCTGCCTCAGACGACGGCGAAGTTATTCAAGTGCCACTTGTTGGTGAAGACGATGAAACCGGCACGGTGCAGGTGCCCCGTTCAATGTTGGTCGGTATTATCCGTCCCCGCGCTGAAGAGATATTGGATTTGATCCAAGAGCGCCTTGAAAAGGCTGGCTTCTCGCAGCTTGCTGGGCGTGTCGTTCTGACTGGCGGTACATCGCAACTCACAGGTTTGGGCGAGATGGCGTCACAAGCATTTTCACATCATGTCCGTATGGCGAGCCCGCGTCCCACAGAGGGATTGGCCGAAGCCGTCGCAGGTCCCGCATTTTCTGCAGTGTCAGGTTTGCTGCAATACGCTGTCTCAGAGGCCGAAGAGCCCTTGGAGTCGGTCATCAATATGGCACAGCCGCCGAATGGCTGGTTGGGTCGCATTGGTCATTGGTTAAGGGAAAATTTTTAATTGAGCATTACAAGTGAAGTGAAGATCCGTCTCTGCTTATACACGCAGGGCAAAGAAGTTATCTGGTCAAAGCAACTTTAGAGCAACGAGGTCTAAAATGAGTATAAATATTAGCGTTCCTGGGGGCGATGAAAACCCAGACTTAAAGCCACGGATTACCGTCCTTGGTGTCGGTGGTGCCGGTGGCAACGCCGTCAACAATATGATTGCAAAAGAACTGCAAGGCGTTGATTTCGTAGTCGCAAACACAGACGCGCAAGCGCTTGTGCGGGCAAAGACAGATCGTCGCGTTCAGTTAGGTGCTGAAGTTACCGAAGGACTGGGTGCAGGTTCGCGCCCTGATGTCGGTCGCATCGCTGCCGAGGAAAGTCTGGATAAAGTTATGAGCGAGCTTGAGGGTGCGCACATGGTCTTTATCGCAGCGGGCATGGGTGGTGGTACCGGTACCGGTGCTGCACCAGCGATTGCAAAAGCAGCGAAGGAACGCGGTATTCTTACCGTTGCCGTCGTCACCAAGCCTTTTCAGTTTGAGGGTTCGCACCGTATGCGTATCGCCGAGGCAGGTATCCAGGATCTGGAAAACTTCGTTGATACACTGATTATTATTCCAAACCAGAACCTGTTCCGGATTGCCAATGAGAACACAACGTTTGCTGACGCGTTCGCGATGGCTGACGAAGTTCTTTATTCTGGTGTTCGAGGCGTCACAGACTTGATGACCATGCCGGGCCTGATCAACCTCGACTTTGCGGATATCCGCTCGGTTATGGGTGAGATGGGTAAAGCCATGATGGGCACCGGTGAAGCAAGCGGTGAACGCCGTGCGATGGAAGCTGCTGAAGCGGCGATCAACAATCCGTTGTTGGACGACTCGTCGATGCAAGGTGCCAAGGGTGTTCTGATCAACATCACAGGCGGTATGGACATCACATTATTTGAAGTCGATGAAGCTGCGAACCGCATTCGCGACGAAGTCGATAGTGATGCACATATCATCATCGGTTCTGCCTTCGATAAGGAACTCGATGGTTTGATGCGTGTATCCGTTGTTGCAACCGGCATTGATGCGGCTGCAGCTGAACAGCCTCGTCCACAGGTTCTAACGGTTAGCGAAACACCTGCAGTTCGTCAAATTCGTCCAGAGGCACCAAAAGCGCCTGTTGCCGAAGAAGCACCTTTACGCCGTGTACCTGCGGCACAGACAGCCGCGACGGCAGATGTGAAACCTGCAGCTGCTGCAATGGCTGATACGCCAAAAGCAGAGACGACTGAGATAGACACCGATAGCAAAGAAGTCGCCGATGTGAAGTCAGCGTTTTCTATTCAGGACACACCGCGTCCTACTGCTGCGGCTGAACAGCCTGAGGCAAAAGACGCTGCAGGTGTGGCTGAAGAAAAAGCTGAAGACACATCCGTTGATGACGTTCTGCCAGCGATTGATGAAACGCCAAAAGTTGCTGCCGCTGCTGCGGACGTAACAGCTGAGGCGCCTAAGGCTGAAGAGAAAGCCGAAGAGCCTGTTGCTGCGACGCCAAATACTGGTGCGACGGATGCGTTTATTCCAAAGCCTGCGGCTGGGGCAGAAGATGCCTCAAAAGCGATCACTGAAAACAGTGACCCAATGGCAGAAGCTGCTTTGATTAACGGCGGCAGAGAGCCTGAAGAGCGCAAGGCGCCGGCAAAGGCAAAGACAAAGTCGAGCTTGTTTGAATTGGTAACCGGCACGGGTAAAGCAGCCATTGACCGCGTCACTGGTAATCAGCGTGTTGATGCCGTTGCTGCACCGACGGTTGATCGGGGCGAACCAAAAGCAGAACGTACAATCATGCCCAGTGGTGGTGGTCGTGCGGCTATTGGCCAAGCTGCTTCACAACTCGCACCACAGCCTACATTGGGTGGACTTGAGCTGGAAGATCGTATTCAGGAAGCTCAGGATGATGAAGATGATCTTCTGGACATTCCGGCGTTTCTCCGCCGCCAAGCGAACTAATCTCGTTCGCGAAAGGTTGCTTGACCAGCGAAGGGGTGTCCATTGGGCACCCCTTTTGGTTTGCGGGTATCTGTCTGAGCCGCGTTAACTATTTTAGAGAATCTTTAAGCTATTGATATTAAATCGAAAATTCGTAACATTTGGAAACAAATGTTGATTTGAGTGGCCATGGGGCAATTGCTACACACATAGTCAACAAGTGCGTACACTTTGTAACGCGCGTTCAGGGGTACACTATATATGTTTGATCAAGCCGACAACGCGGGAAAGACAGAAGATCTTTCAAACGAAGCTGTTGTCTACCAGCGTACTTTAAAGTCGCCGATCACATGCGTAGGTGTTGGCCTCCACTCCGGTAATGAAATCACAATGGTACTGAACCCTGCGCCAGCAAATAGCGGTGTAGTGTTTGTTCGTACGGATGCATCAGTCGATCCTGCTATTATCCCAGCGCGCTGGGACAAAGTTGTTGATACGCGCCTTTGCTCGGTTCTTGGTAACGAAGATGGTGTTACGGTTGGAACTGTTGAGCATGTTATGGCCGCCCTCGCAGGATGCGGCGTTGATAACATTCAGATCACTATTGATGGCGGCGAAGTGCCAATTATGGATGGCAGCTCCGAGCCGTTTGTTGCGCTGATCGAAAGCTCAGGTGTCGTTGATCAAAATGAACCACGCCGGGTTATTCGTGTGCTCAAGCGAATCGAAGTTGGATATGGCGCTGGTCATGTTGCAATTTCACCTGCGGACACGCAGATCATTGATTTCGAAATCGATTTTGATAGCAACGTCGTTAAGCATCAGGAAATGAGCCTTAAGGTTGTTAATGGCGCGTTTCGTAAAGAATTATCCAAGGCGCGCACATTTGGCTTCTTGCATGAAGTCGAAGCCCTTTGGGAAGCTGGCCTTGCCAAGGGTGGATCACTGGATAACGCCATTGTCGTCAGCCATGACGGTGTCATGAACGAAGATGGTCTGCGGTTTGATGACGAATTCGTGCGTCACAAAGCGCTGGACGCGATTGGTGACCTTTATCTTGCTGGTGCAACGATCATTGGCCGCTTTGAGGGTGTTTGCTCAGGCCACGCTGCGAACAACAAATTACTGCACGCTTTATTTGCCGACAATGATGCCTGGGAATGGGATGTTCTTCGCGGTGATGCGGTGAGCACAGCCGTTGACGGTGGTATCTATGCCGAACAGGCTGCTGTCGCAGGATAATCGTTAAAAGCCGCTGTTTTGCAGGTTTTCTTCTTCCAGATAATTTTTATATTATGTCATGAGCGCTCTTGCGGATTTGCCGCTTGAACGTGGTATACTTATAAATATGTTAAACCAGCGCTTCTTGATGACATAAGACGGGTACATTCTGGAAATGACGAGAATTTCGAGATCACTTCGGCTAGCAGCAATCACTCTGATTATGGGTGTTGCGCTCAGTGCGTGTACCGTTAATGACGAACCAGAGTACGTCGAACGTCCTGTTTCAAGCATCTATAACGAAGCAATGGATCTGCTCCAGAATACGCAGTACCGTGATGCAGCACAGCAATTTGACGAAGTTGAACGCCAGCATCCTTATTCTGTCTGGGCCACTAAAGCCCAATTAATGGCAGCGTATTCTTATTATCAAAGCAATCGGTATGATGATGCGATCATTGCGCTTGATCGCTTTACCCAATTACACCCGGCCAACCGTGATGTGGCTTATGCTTATTATCTAAAGGCATTATCCTATTACGAACAGATATCTGATGTTGCGCGTGATCAAAAGATGACGGACTTGGCCCTTCAGGCATTAAACGAGGTCGTTAAACGGTTCCCTGCCTCTGAATTTGCGCGAGATGCCAAGATTAAGATTGACCTGACATACGACCATCTCGCGGGTAAGGAGATGGAGATCGGGCGCTACTATCTGGATCAAAAGTATTACCTCGCAGCGATTAACCGCTTTCGGACGGTTGTTGAGAAGTTCGATACCACAACGCACGTACCTGAGGCATTGCACCGCCTGACCGAAGCATACCTTGCTCTTGGTATCCAAACTGAAGCCCGTAAAACGGCATCAGTGCTTGGGCATAACTTCCCAAATAGTGAATGGTATTCAGATTCGTTTTATCTCTTTGAAGGCAAGCCTGTCCAAGCAGAGGACGAAGAGCCTTGGTATAAAGTCTGGTGACCCTGCTCGGTCTTAATGCACCGGAAGTGACACTGACATGCTGACCCGGCTATCCATCCGCAACGTTGTCTTAATCGACAAACTTGATCTTGATTTCTCATCCGGTCTTGCTGTACTTACTGGCGAGACGGGTGCTGGAAAATCAATCTTATTAGACTCGCTTGGTCTTGCCATCGGACACCGTGCCGAAGCGCGTATGCTGCGTAAGGGCACAGACGTTGCCAGCGCCGTTGCCGTGTTTGATGTGCCTGCCGATAGTGCGGCCCGCGCGATCCTCAAGGAAAGTGATATCGATGCAGAAGGTGATGATATCATCTTGCGTCGTAGTCTTGGCGAAGATGGACGAACCAAGGCCTTTATCAATGATCAGCCCGTCAGTGTCGGATTATTAAAACGCGTCGGTGAGCATTTGGTGGAAATCCACGGTCAATTCGAAACCCAGCGTTTGCTCGATCCTGCTGGACACCGTTCTTTACTTGATGCATTCGGCGGGCACTGGGACGCGCTTGAAGATATTGCCAAACGATACAGCGTCGTACGCGATAAGCTGGCAGCAATATCAGCAGCTATCGAAGCCGCACGTATCGTCAAGGAAAATGAAGAATATTTGCGTCACGCTGTTGATGAATTACAGGCACTTGCACCGACGCCAGGTGAAGAAAGTGCATTGGCTGAGCAACGCAAAATCCTTCAACACGGGGAGCAAATTTCTTCTGCAATCCAGGAAGCCCAGCAAGCACTGATGGCTGAGGGTGGTGCCGAGGAAAAACTCGCATCAGCGTTGGGTGAAATTGAACGGGCGGCAGCCAAGGCTGGCGGTATGCTTGATAATACCTTGGGAGCTATACAGCGTGCTGTAAGTGAAGCTGCGGATGCGACGGGGTTCCTTGAACGTGCCACGGCTGACCTGGAGATCGACCCTCAGGCATTAGAAGATGCTGAAGAGCGCTTGTTTGCGCTCCGTGCTTTGGCCCGCAAACACAATACTGAGGTTGATGCGTTGGCTGATACGCAAGCTAAATTGGAAACAGCGCTCGCCGATATTGATGCAGGTGGTGAAAGCCTTAAGCGTCTGCAAGCCGAAGCTGATACAGCAAAGAAGGCTTATGCCAGTGCCGCGACCGCGTTACATAAAAAACGCGTCACGGCGGCGAATGCTCTTGATAAGGCGATGGTCGGTGAGCTTGAGCCTCTGAGACTTGGCAATGCGCGCTTCAAGACCAATGTCATTGCTTTGGATCAAGATAAATGGACTGAGACTGGCGCTGACCGTGTCGCATTTGCGGTGGCGACTAACCCAGGTTCCGAACCCGGTCCTTTGAATAAAATTGCATCGGGTGGAGAGTTGGCACGCTTTATGTTGGCGCTCAAGGTCGTGCTGGCAGATGCAGACCCCGTCCCGGTTCTTGTTTTCGATGAGGTTGACGCTGGTATTGGTGGCGCGGTTGCGGCCGCCGTCGGTGAGCGTCTTGTGCGGCTGGGGCAGGGTGTTCAAGTCTTTGTTGTCACCCACTCGCCACAAGTCGCAGCTAAGGGCGCGCACCATTTGAACGTTCGAAAATGTACTGCTGGTGCACAGACGCGCACAGAAGTTGTGGCGTTGAATGGTGACGAGCGGCAAGAAGAGATTGCCCGAATGTTGTCAGGTGAAATTGTGACGACCGAGGCTCGCGCAGCCGCGAACCAGTTGCTCAATAGTGCTGAGGCATAATGGCGAAAAATGACCTTCGGGGCGTCGCTGTCGATGAACTTACGCCCCCTGATGCTGCTGTTGAACTTGAAATTTTAGCTGCGGAGATTGCTGCAGCTGATGCGGCGTATTATCAGGACGATGCTCCAAGTTTATCTGACGCGGCTTATGATGCTTTGCGTCAACGCAATGAAGCGATTGAGACGCTATTCCCCAAGCTTATTCGAAAAGATAGCCCATCAAAGCGTGTCGGTGCCGGTGTTGCCGCCGGCTTTGGAAAAGTTCAGCATTGCTTGCCGATGCTATCCTTAGGTAATGCGTTTTCTGATGAAGACGTTGCTGAATTCTATGACCGTATTCGCCGATTTCTGAGCTTACCTGCAAACGACGCTGTTGATATTGTCGTTGAGCCTAAGATCGATGGCTTATCTATTTCTCTCAGGTATGAAGACGGTGTGCTTGTGCGTGGTGCAACACGTGGTGATGGCCGCGAAGGCGAGGACGTTACAGCAAACATCCGCACCATGGATGAGATACCGCAAAAGATAAGTGGCAATGTACCGGCTGTCCTCGAAGTGCGCGGCGAAGTCTTCATGTCTAAGGCGGATTTTTTATCTCTTAATCAGCGCCAGGAAGATGCAGGTGCAAAGCTCTTTGCTAATCCACGGAATGCAGCTGCGGGATCATTGCGTCAGAAAGATCCTGCCGTAACGGCATCGCGACCTTTGAAAATATTCGTCTATGCGTGGGGTGATGTTTCTGGTGTCGATGCATTGGGGTATGGCGGTGATGTGGACTGGCCGGATCAAGGAACGTTCTACGAACGACTTAAGGCGTGGGGATTTCCGGTAAATCCGTACGCAAAAGTTTGTATAACACTGGATGAGACACTGGCGCTTTACCAAAAGCTTGGTGCTGACCGTGCGACGCTGGATTATGACATTGATGGCGTTGTATACAAAGTTAATAGGTTGGACTGGCAAGAGCGCTTAGGCTTTGTCAGCCGTGCGCCTAGGTGGGCGATCGCACATAAGTTTCCAGCCGAAAAAGCTGAAACGATCCTCAATGATATTGTTATTCAAGTTGGGCGTACGGGCGCGTTGACGCCTGTTGCTGAGCTGGAACCGGTTAATGTTGGTGGGGTCGTGGTCAGTCGCGCGACATTACATAATGAAGATGAAGTGGTGACCAGGCTTGATGCACGTGTGGGTGACCGCGTGATTATCGAACGTGCTGGTGATGTTATCCCAAAGATCGTAGAGGTCCTGAAAGAGAAACGCACTGAGGGTGCGGCATCATGGGCGCCGCCAAGTGTGTGCCCGTGCCCCCTTAAAACAACCACAGTGAGACCAGAAGGTGAGGCTGTGCGTCGATGCAGTGGCGGTATGGAATGCCCGTATCAGCAAGTCGCCCGCTTGAAGCATTTTGTTTCCCGTGATGCGCTGGACATCGAAGGCTTTGGCTCGCGTACGATTGAAGCTTTCTGGGAAGAGGGTGTCCTGAAGACGCCCGTTGATATTTTCTTGCTTGAAGAGAAAGACGGCACGATAGACCCAAAGCTTGAAGAACGCGAAGGTTGGGGTGATACGTCTGCAAATAATCTATTCGAATCGATTAGACGGCGCCGAACGACAGATCTTGGCCGCTTCATTTATGCGCTGGGTATTCGCCAGGTTGGTCTGACAACCGCGCGTGATTTAGCGCGTGCCTATGGCAGTGTCGACGTCTGGATGCGCCAAATGATTGCAATCGTTGAAGACCCTCTTGGTGAGGCGTTCCAGGATCTTTCAGATATTGATGGTATCGGCCCCGCCGTCGTCGCTGATATTGTGGCATTCTTTGGTAATCCGGAAAGTCGTGCCGACCTTGATCAGCTGGCTTCAATGTTAGAGATCAACCCTGTAGAGCAGGCATCAAACGATACAGTGATCAGTGGTAAAGTTATTGTTTTCACGGGTAATATGGAAGCGATGGGGCGGTCTGAAGCGAAAGCAAAGGCCGAAACAATGGGGGCCAAAGTTTCAGGCTCGGTTTCTAAGAAAACAGACCTTGTTATAGCTGGTCCAGGAGCGGGGTCGAAACGTAAGAAAGCTGAAGAGCTTGGGGTTTCGGTTATCTCTGAGCAAGAATGGTTGGATTTATTGTCTAATAAGAATGACCAGCTCAGGTTATTGTAATGATTC
Organism: Rhodospirillaceae bacterium UBA4468; assembly: GCA_002389385.1. Lineage (GTDB taxonomy): Bacteria > Pseudomonadota > Alphaproteobacteria > Rhodospirillales > Casp-alpha2 > UBA4479. Next base: position 37,862 of record DGOK01000015.1, read on the forward strand.
TATGCAATAAGATTATCGGAACACGAGAATAATGTGTTACAATAATCTGTCCATTCTGGTTTTTATGGAACTTTTGTGTGAGCTTGAATAATTTTTTCTAGGAGAACGTATCTATGCCGCATCCAACTGATGTACATGTCGGCCATCGTTTAAGAGAAGTCCGCATTATGCGTGGTCTGACACAAACTCAACTTGGCGAGCGCCTTGGAATTAGTTTCCAACAAGTTCAAAAATATGAGAAGGGAACCAATCGTATTGGCTCCAGCCGCCTTTGGGACATGTGTGGCATTCTTGATGTATCCGTGAGCTTCTTCTTTGAAGGATTGAGCGAAGATACGTCTGAAGACGAAAAGATTTCTCGCCGTGCATTACAGCTTGCGAAAGAGCTGGATCGTATTGCTGATGATGATGTGAAAACAAATTTCCTTCATCTTCTTAAAGTCTATAATACAGGCTGATTTCAGCGCTGATTCCAACCGGGGGGGATATGGGATCAATTAGAACGCCTTATGCTATTGGACACCCTGAGCTCGCGGATCCGCGGGCTCAGGGTCGTTAGTGGGTCGATGATCGTGGTCGTTTTATCGAGCATGCAAAAATTGGCTTTAACCGCGATGCTCGTAGAACAGCTTTTCGTTTCATGGGCATGGTTGAGATCATTGCTGAGCGGACGGCATTGCGCGTTCGCTGGGATGTCGCATCAGCATCTAATGATGCAATTATTGCTGTAGGCCTTTTCTTGTCCACACGGCTCAAGTCCGTCCGTGTGACACTTGAATTCTATTGGGGTGCTTGGAACCTCGAGATACTCACTCAAAATTCAAATGCATTATCACGTATGAGCGAGCTTGCATCGTTTCGTAAGGTTGAGCCTTTTAAAGGTATGAAGCGCGCGGTTCGACCCATTGAGAATATCCAAGAAGAAGGTGATCTACTTAGGCATTCTTTCGAGCTTTGGGATCGTAACAAGTCTTGTTTTAATGCAAAATCGCCACGTAGCTTGGGGCAAATGGCACCCTATGCATTGTCGTTCCGCTCAAGAGAACAGGACGGGCAGTTAATATTTGAACATATTGGTGCGTATTCAGGCTCATCGCGAATATTTGGCCCAAACTGGGCGCGGAAAGCGGTTGGTCGTACCTGTGATCGATCACAATCAGACTACGAATTTGAAGACCGGGTATGTGATGCGTACCAAGATGTTTTGGAAAATGGTGCGCCTATGGTTGATCATATTCGAGGCATCATACGACGAGATGGTGCAGATCCAATATGGGTGCCTTATCGCCGTCTTGTTGTGCCTACACGTAACCGTTTAGGCGCACCAATTGTTGTTTCAATTTGCGATATACGTCAGGACTTGGCGATACCGTTCATGACCGCAGAACAACTTTCCGAAGATCATCCAGATCGTTCCATATAATCCACTCATCTAATGTGCCGGACGACGGTACAGTCCAAATCATGCCATGGGCCTGCATATTTCGATAGCCATAGCGTGCACCAACTCCTTTTGTATATATGCCTGGTTGGGCCATGCCAAAAAGATAATCAGGTTCCCAGCGGTGCATTACCAGCGCCATGAGAAGTTTGGATAAGCTCAAGGGTAATCCTTGGGTACGATATTTGGGATTTAACCAAAGTTCTCCATGATAGCACACCTGCCCCGAAATAAAGTGTGTGGCTGCACGGCATGGACCAAAAGACCTTTACAGCAGGGATGATTTTATGTCTGCGCTGCAAGATGTTGGGTTCGTTGAGACGCGTTCGATGGATTGGGGTGAGCATATGGCGATGCACTTTGCCAACCTGGCGCGCCGAATTGAAGATAATTATGATGAACTGGTGTGTGATATCCCGGAAGAAACCATAGCGTATAATTTATCGTTGTGGCGGTTCGGTCAGGAACTCGCGTTACGTCAGGCGATTGGCTGGTCGTGCTTTATTGGACATAAGCCGGTTTAATCAGCAAGCAGCTTCGACTAAGCGTCGTAACGACCGGTGAGCATATCACGTTCTTCAGGCCCGCCATGTACTGACCACGTCACCGTATCAGCATGAATATGAAAAACGGCTGTTACCAGTGTGCAGCCATAATCATCTCCACCATCTCCTGGCCGACGCAGCACACTCTCATCGCCTTCGTTCTCACCGCGATGGAAAAGGATAGCTTCGGGTGTGTGTGCATCTCCACCGTCGCTTAGATAGCCACCTACGGCATCCTGGCGGTAGGCAGAAGACGATGTGATGACCTGATCAAGTTCACTGAACGTATCATCAAGCAAGTGGTTCGCATGTGCTGTGGGCTCACTCAATGACTGAATAATAGTCTTGGATGCCGGGGCTTCAATCGACATGGGAGAAGCTTCACCGCGCATACCAATGGCGTGATGGAAACCTGATGCCCGGTCGTTACGACGTAGATGCTCGATGGCACCAGGTATGCTCTCGCTCTCGAGAATTGCACGACAGATAAAGTGTCGCGGTATGCCGGGTTTAAGATCATCGGGCCGAACATTATTAATGGTCTGGACCAGTCCGGCTGCATTCACGCCAACACTATGGCCTGGCATCATACCGGGATATAAATAGCTTTCGAATGCGGGGCCATCGTCTGGGGTTGCGCGTAACCAATACCGATGCGTCATAAAGTCGCCAGAGCCGTCTTCATTGTGCGCAATGATCGCAGGCTTTCCCGCATCAAAATCACCCGGAGCCATAATCGTTGTGCATCCGTCGGCAAGTGCATCAATACGGGCTTGGGCTGTGTCTGGTGGGAACCTTAGGTCGCCTCGGCAGTTCCAGAGGAATAAGGTTTGGGCGTCAATCTCAATCGCCTCTGCCATGGCTTCAAGTTCTACCATGTGATGAGGATACGCATGTCTGGCAGCATCATTAAGTGCTTTGAGATAGTCGGAACCTAAGAATAACGTCGAGGTCTCACTAAACTCATGATTATTCAGCACGGCATTATGAATAGATGCAGCAACAGCTCGGCCAATGGTGTGACCTATATCTTTTGGTGAACCTTTAGCATCGATAACTGTAATCATAAGAATGTATCCTAGATGAAGCGTTCGATATACCGATGAAAGGCGCCGACACGACTTGGGTGCTGGCGGAATTCACGAAGGACAGGTCCGCACGTTTCACGCTTGCGCTTGGCTTGTGCCTTAGCGCTGATCGCCCTTGCCGTATCGAAAGCAGCGACCGCGGCTGTTGAGTCGCGATCATTCGCTGTGACGTATGCGAACATGCGCCCGATCTTGGACGTTAGAGGCGTAATATTTTCACCGCATGCATCCGCTTTGCCCGTTAGCTGGCCGAGTGTCCGTGCGGCCTTTAAGGCATTCTTCTGGGGAACGATCGGTTTTGCTGAGGCTGGAATAGCCCGCATCGTCTTAAAGCGAGGGTGGGCATGGATAATTTCTGCTTCAGCCACATTGCACGCGGACTGAAGCGTATTGCAGACCGAGATGCGCGAGAAATAGACAAGCCACTGTTCGCCGGTTCTAGGCGAATTTATAGGGCTCGTCGGATCCGTCTTATTACCAATCCAGGAACGCTCCACGGTGTATGTATTATATTCACCAATATAGACTTTTGCGGTGACAAACATAGTGTCTGCTGTTTCCGAATTTGTCAGGCCATCGCACTGCGTCGTAAATGACGCCACAACACCAATCATCTTTGTTTCGCGGGTGATCTTTGTAACAGTCTTTTCGACGCAGGGTTTCGTTATTGCGACTGAAACTGCGCGGGCAAGTGCTGTTGCGGTGATGGTATCTTCTTTATATCTGCGGCTGATCGTAATTTGTTCCTTCACGCCATTTTTATTTAGAAAACCGCGTTTCCAAACACGTCGTAAAGTATTATTCGCAGTTTTAGGTGTGCCACCTGACCAATTCGGTGGTGATGGCGCAATCAGGACTTCCCCATTGAAGTTAGGGTCTGCAGCAACATTGCTTGTGGCAAGTGCGCTAGCAATAAGGGCTGCAACTGTGAGAAACTTAATATTCATCCCAAATTTATACACGTGAAGCGGCGGATTGAGAAGGGGAGAAGAGCTTATAATCTTCAAAACATGCATAAAAAAAGAGAGGCACATGGCCTCTCTTAATTCTTAATATCGTAAGAGCGTTGCTTAGTGCAGACGCTCGGGAAGCTGACCAATTGCATCATCGATAAGTGCATTAGACTTCTTTGCGTCCATGCTTGCTGTCAGGATGTCTTGCGTTGCTGCAATAGCGACGTCGACTGCACGTGCACGCACGCGGTCAATCGCTTGCTGCTCAGCAAGTGCAATTCGATCCATCGCGAGTTTTTCACGACGCTCAAGGGCTGATTTGAGACGCTCACGACCTTCACGGTCCATGCGCTCAGTTTCTTGCTTAGCGTGTTGGATAATTGCTTCGGCTTCGCTCGCTGCATCGCGCTGTTTGCGCTGATACTGTGCTAACAAATCCTGCGCTTCATTAAGAAGACGCTCAGCTTCATCCAGCTCGTCTTTTATCTTCTCTGCACGCTCATCAAGCCCTTTGGTCGCCATCTTGGAGACCGGCTTGAAGATGGCGATAATAAAGACAGCTAACGCAATCGCTACCCAAAATGTTGGATCATGTAACATCGCGTGCTCCCTTATGCTTTATCGCTGAGGACAGTGTCGACAGCTTTCGATATATTGTCACCCGCTGGTGCTTCTCCAGTGAGCCTCTGAACAGCCTCGGCTGCCACATCGATCGCAACATCACGAACGCTTTCCATTGCCTTATCAACTTCGGCTGCAATGGCTTTCTCGCTTTTGGCAAGTTTCGCATCCAACTTTTCGCCTAACTCAGCTTCTTCCTTCGCAGCTGCTTCATGCAGCTTCTCTTGGATCGCCTGAATATCGTTGTGTGCTTGCGCACCCGCGTCAGCCAAGGCCTTTTCGTAAGCAGCGAGCGTTGCCTCTGCTTCACGTTTCAGGTCTTCAGCCTTCTTCAGGTTGTCCTCAAGCCGCATTTGCCGAGTTTCTAAGGCATCTGAGATCTTTGGCACAGCAATTTTCCACATAATGAAGAACATTGCTGTAAACGTGATCGTCAGCCAAATCAGCTGCGGTGCGAACGTCGTAACATCTAACTGAGGCATATCACCCCCGCTTTAAGCGTTGGATTTCAAAGGGGACCAGGTGGCCCCTCCAGAAATCAACCAAACAAAATTACAAGCGCGATAACCAGCGCGAAGAGCGCAATAGCTTCAACAAGTGCGAAGCCAAGCATCGTCATAGGGAAAACAGCGCCCTGAGCCGACGGGTTACGGCCAACGGCCTGAATGAATGAAGCAAAGATGTTACCAATGCCGATACCAGAACCGATAACACCGATAACGGCGAGACCAGCACCAAGGAGCTTTGCAGCTTCTACTTCCATGAGAATATCCTTTCTAGGTTTAGATTAGCGTTTTAAGTAAATGATTATCCAACGGCCCTTAGTGCAGATGCAGCGCATCGTTAAGATAAAGACACGTTAGAATAGCGAACACGAACGCCTGCAAGAAGGCGATCACGAATTCCAGGCCCGTCAACGCGACAACAAACACGAACGGCAGCCAACCAGCGGCAACACCGAGCGAGATGATAAAGCCCGCAAACACTTTCAACAGCGTGTGACCAGCGAGCATGTTCGCAAAAAGACGAACGCTCAGGCTAATCGGACGCGAGAGATAAGAGATGATCTCGATTGGAATCAGCAACGGGGCCATAACCATTGGCACACCCGGTGGCATAAAGAATGTCAGAAAATGCAGCTTATGCTTGGCAATTGCGATTATTGTCACGCCAATAAAGACGAAGAACGCCATCGCAAAGGTCACGGCAATGTGGCTCGTGAAAGTAAAGCTGTAAGGCATCATGCCCCAGAAGTTTCCAACCAGGATAAACATGAAGATCGTAAAGATGAATGGGAAGTATGGACGACCTTCACTACCAACGTTGTCTTTCACCATGTTCGCAATGAACACATAGGAAAGCTCAGCCATTGATTGCCAGCGGCCAGGTATCATGGCGCTGCGGCGCATACCACCAATAAGAAACAGGCTCACGGTAATAACCGTCAGCACCATAAACAGTGATGAGTTTGTGAAAGATGCATTAACGCCAAACATTTCAATTGGCACCAATGTCTTAATCTCGAACTGTGCGAGTGGGGATTGTCCCTCAGCCACGTCGATCTATCCCTTCTTCCGGCGTCTCTTCTACTTTATCAGCCTGAGACGCATCGTCTTTTTCACTATAGCCAATGGCATTATTCATACCAACGGCCATCCGATAAACATTCATAACCCCGGCACCAAAGCCTAAGAAAATGAACACCACCATAGACCAAGGGCTTGTATCCAACAATTGATCGAAACCCCAACCAATTGCAAATCCAACTGCCACCGCGGAAACTAACTCGACAGACACCCGAAAAGCAACCCCAAGTGCCGAGTTTGGCGCCTTGTTTACATTACTTTTCCACAATCGCCGGGTTTCTTCGGATTCGCGGGCTTTTTTTAACTTTTGCCCGAAATCGTCCAAGTCTTGCGGCGACTGCTTGGATGGGTCCTTGTCAGATGCCATTGATATCCCCTAAGGCCTCTCTCTGCCTCAAAAAAGACCAAGCCACCATTAGCCTATCCCTCAGTCACGGGTGTTTTAGCAAATTGACCCATTGTCGCAAGGATTGTTTTCGACTCTTGGCGATTCGGTGGTGAATACTTCTTTTAGGAAGAGGCCACACAAATAAATATGAATGGTTAATCTGGCGTCATTCCCGCGAAAGCGGGAACCCAGAACTGATCACCCATAGCGCTAGGTTCCAGCTTTCGCGGGAATGACGTTGTAAAAGGAAAAGGAAACTTAAGCCGTTTGGCGGATTTGTTCTGCTTTTTGCAGGTCGACGGAGACCAGCTGCGAGACACCGCGTTCGGACATCGTCACACCATACAAGCGGTCCATACGGGCCATGGTCATACGGTGGTGTGTGATGACGAGGAAGCGGGTCGCTTTCTGAGACGCCATTTCGTCGAGCATTGAGCAGAAACGGTCAACGTTCGCATCATCAAGCGGGGCGTCGACCTCGTCCAGCACACAAATTGGCGCTGGATTCGTCAAGAACACTGCGAATAACAATGATAATGCCGTCAATGCCTGCTCACCACCCGACAGCAATGTCAGGTTCTGCATCTTTTTACCCGGAGGGCTGGCCATGATCTCAAGGCCAGCATCGAGTGGGTCATCAGCGTCAGTTAATTCGAGATGCGCCTCGCCACCGCCAAATAACTTACCAAACAGCACCTTGAAATGTTCATTCACTTCTTCAAAGGACTGTAAAAGACGCTGGCGACCTTCGCGGTTCAGCTCATTGATCCCGCGGCGCAGCTTATCGATAGCTTTGATAAGGTCATCGCGTTCCGAGATCAGCGTCTCGATCTGTTCGGTAAGCTCGTTCATTTCCTGTTCGGCACGCAGGTTCACAGGACCCATTGTCTCGCGTTCGCGCTGCAGGCGTTCAACTTTGCGTTCCATCGGCTCAAGATCAGGTAACGGCTTTTCTGGGTCGAGGCCGGCAATCTCAAACAACTGGTCCGGGCGACACTCAAGACGATCATCAACCCGCTCGGCAATGGCATAGCAGGTCTGACGTGCCTGGTCGACAGATCCTTCGGCGCGCACTCGGTCTTCACGGACGCGGGCAAGTTCTGTTTCCAGAGTGCGTAAGATTTTATCAGCCTCAGCCAAGCGTGCTTCTGCCGTTGTTAGTTTATCTGCAGCATCACGTCGGTTCTGTTCGGCTTTCTCAATTTCGGTCAACAGGGCCTGTCGGCGTTGATTTAATTCAGCCGGCTTGCTGGCAAGCGCTGCCCGGACTTCTTCAAGTTCGGCTTTCCGGGTGGTCAATTCTTCAAAGCGTGATCCCGACCCTTGTTTGCGATCTGCCCAAGACTGCATTTCGCGGCCAATAGCGTCGAGGCGTTGTGCACGTTCACGGGCCATTCGCTCAATTTCGTCGTGGCGGGCGCGGCATTCCATCATTTGGGTGCGGCGCTCGCTGAGCTCTGTACGCAGTGTTTTAATCTGTGCGCGATCACCGTCAATATCTGGTAATTCCTGGAATTCCAGTTTTGCCGCATCAAGTTGCTCGGTGGCTTCGACAAGATCGGTATCGACGACTTTAATCTGATTAACAAGTGCAGCCAGTTTAGAGCTATGCGCGGCCATACGTTCTTTAATTGCGGAGAGGCGCTGGCGAATTTCGCCAACGGCAGCTTCGGCATTCCGTAAGCCATCACGTGCCGCGCGAACCTCTTCGTTACGGGTTTCGAATTCAAGGCGCGCAGCCTCAGAGGCGTTATCAGCCTCGCTTATACGTTGATTAGCGCCAGTTACCTGTCCTTCGATCTCACGGAGGCGGTTGCGTTGCTCAAGTCTGCGTGCCGCTGATGTCGGCGCACCTGCAGAAATCGTATATCCATCCCAGCGGCACAGGCCGCCGTCTCGGGTGACAAGTCGTTGGCCTGTGACCAGATCATTTACCAATGCACGTGCGGCATCGACACTATCAACAACACCGATCTGCGATAGGCTTCGAGCCAATGCAGGCGGGGCCTGAACCCACTGACTTAATGGAGTTGCACCATTTGGCAGGGCAGGTGGATTGGCCATTGGTGGCAGCGCGCGCCAGTGAATGGCGGCTGCCTCATCAATAGGTGCTTCAATCTCATCACCCAATGCTGTGCCAAGGGCAACTTCAAAGCCGGGCTCAACCGTCACCGCGTCAATCAATGGTGGGAACATATCCGGGTCACCGGTTTCCAAGACATTTGAAAGGGCCGTTTTTTCGGCTTCAAGCTTGGTTGTGGCATCGCGCGCTTCGTTAAGTGCGGTACGTGTTTTTTCGCGTGCCGCTTCAGCCGTCTGACGGCTTTCCTCAGCACCCTTAAGAATAGCATCGGCATCACTGACGGCTTCGGTAGCCCGTGTGATATCGGCTTCAGCCTCGGCCATTGCGTCGGCCTCTGGGGCATCTGTGATCAAGCGTGCTTGTTCGTTGTTGAGCTGGCTTTGGCGATCGCTCAGACGCGACTTACGATTTTCAACTTCTCCGACTCGACGTTGCAGGGCATTACTGCGCGCTTCGGTATTGGCAACACGCTCGGTTAATATTGAGAGGGAGCCTTCGTACGCTTCGACGGCTTCGGCTGCTGTGCTGAGATCTATTGCTGCCTTCGCGCGGTTTTCTTCTTCACCCTCACGTGCAGCTTCGATTCCTGCGCGCTCTTCTAAAAGGCGCGCATGGGCGGCTTCGGCATCTGAGATCAGTGTTTGCTCACGGCTACTGTCAGCAATGGTTTCTTCGATACGGTGCTGGGTATCGGCAACCTGTGCTTCAATCCGTTCTTCTTCTTCGTCCAGGCCGTCACGTGCAATCACGAGGCGTTGCAGGACAGCCGCCGTGCTGACTTCAGTTTCGCGAAGGGCAGGAATATCCGCAGCGGCTTCAGCTTGCTCGGTGCCAGCGACACCAACAACAACCGACAGGCGGTTCACTTCAGCTTCGACTTCGCTTAACCGGACACGGTATTTCTCAAGGTCAGCCTCAGCAGTTGTCCAGCGTAGATAGAATAGTGTGGCTTCGGCAGTACGAATAAGGTCGGACAAATTCCGATAGCGGGTGGCTTGGCGTGCCTGCTTCTTGAGGCCATTCATCTGCGCTTCAAGGGTGACCAGAATATCGTCGAGCCGTTCCAGGTTTGTCTCGGCACCTTTAAGGCGGAGTTCAGCCTCGTGACGGCGGGAATGAAGGCCCCGGATACCAGCTGCTTCTTCAAGAAGGGAGCGGCGGTCGGTTGGTTTGGCAGCGATCACAGCGCCAATTTTACCTTGGCTCACCAAAGCCGTTGAGCGGGAACCGGAAGCTTGATCCGCGAAGAGTAATTGAACATCACGGGCGCGGACGTCTTGGCCGTTCATCCGATAGAGAGAGCCTTTTTCGCGCTCAATCCGTCGGGCAATTTCGAGGTCTTCGGCTTCGTTAAATTCTGTGGGAGCTTGCTTGCCGGCATTATCAAGCGTCAGGACGACTTCGGCGACGTTACGTGCCGGGCGCTTGTCTGTGCCCGAGAAAATCACATCGTCCATCTCGCCGCCACGCATTTGCTTGGCTGACGTTTCGCCCATAACCCATTTCAAGGCTTCAACCAGATTGGATTTGCCACAGCCATTGGGACCGACAACGCCGGTCAGGCCCACATCAATTTCCATTGTGGTGGGCTCAACAAAAGACTTAAAACCGCTCAGGCGTAGCTTTTTAAAATGCAGCACGCGGGCAACTTCTCCAAAATGTCAGTAAAAGCGGCGATCTACGTCGCTCTCAGACAACCCCAGTATACCTTGTATTATGCAAATATGGCGTTTTTTTGGCACATATGCACAAGATGTTGTGGACTATAGGGATGGGCAAATGGCTGGTCTAGCCATTTCCACACATAATCTGGGGATAAGTCGGGTTGATTTCGTAAACATCCTCATTCCCGCCTAAGCGGGAATGAGGGTATGCCACAGATAAGCACGGATAAACGCAGATGAATGAATATTCGATCTACCGCCATCCCCGCGAAAGCGGGGACCCAGGAAGTTATCGTAAGCTCTAGGTTCCTGCTTTCGCGGGAATGACGGTGCCGAAATCAAGTTTAACTGATGCTACATTGCTGCCTTAATAGCCTCGTCGATTTCTTTTTTCAGCTTTTCCAGATCCATGCCGTGCTCTGACATTTTACCTGCGACGAAGACGGTTGGTGTTGCTGCAACACCTTTTTCTTCGTTGGCTTTCTTGGCGTTATTCTGGATGCCATTCATCAGCTCGCTGTTTTTAATGCATTCGTCGACTTCAGTTGGTCCAATGCCCGCCATGCGCGCGACCATTGTCAGCGCTTGAAGCGGATTTTCTGAACGTTCCCATTGTGACTGCGTATCAAAGAAGATGTCGACCATGCCTGCATGGCGGTCGGGCCCGGCACAGCGAGAAATCATGGCAGCGGCCAAAGCCGGTGTGTTCGTTGGGAAATCCCGGTAAATGAACTTCACCTTACCTGTATCAATGTATTCCGTTTTGATTATTGAAAAGATGTTCTCATGGAAATGTCGGCATGCAGGGCACGCGAGTGATGCGTACTCGATGATTTCTACAGGTGCATCTGCTTTGCCCATGACGATATCTTGCAAGGCGGTCTCTGTATCAACAATCTTTGCTTCAGCTTTGCCCATGAAACCAAGTGAAACGACAGTGGCACAAGCAGTGGCAATCAGTGTGCGGCGAGTAAATTGCATATTATATGCTCCATTAAGTCAGATTATAATAAGTGAGGGGGTCATGCTTCGCTGGCTCGACGCCGGGCGACATGGTCACCCAATCTTGTCAAAGCATCGCGAAGCTCGTCATCGCCCACGTCTTCCAGGCTTTTCTCGATATCAGCGCGACGATCCGGCGCCAATTTTGGAAGCGGTGGTTTTTTATCTTGTTTCGGTTTTGGTAAAGGTCCGTGAATGATCTTGATATTGCCGACAGCGCGAAACCCAAAGAAGCGATTGATCCGCTCAAGCAATATAGGCTCAAAGTGCATAACTTCGGTGGCCAGGGCCCCGTTCTCCAGGATCAAATGAAGCGATCCCGGGCGTGTCCGGTCCCGTGAGAAAATAATCCGGTCAGGCAGGCTATGCTTGCCAATGAGTTCGCCCGCAATAGTTGGCCATTCATTAATAATTGAAGCATCAACGAACCCGCGTCGATCCAGTGCCTTTCTGGTCAGACCTGAAATCGCCTTTCCAACAGACTGTGTCTGGGCGCGGCGTTTCTGCGTAATGTTTGAATCAGCGGGCATTTAGCAACCGTTTCCTGAGGTGTTATCATCATCAGCGCCTGATCCTAGGGGGTGGGACAATGGCGAGCAAGAAGAGACAGTGTCTGCTCGCGGACTTGTGTTCTCGGGATGATCATCGTAAGCCCGAGCATAGTAAAATGAATACATCTATTGACCCTCAGGTGGCGCGTATTCGCGCGTCATTATTAGCTTGGTACGACGCCCATCGTCGCGACCTCCCGTGGCGCGCAAAATCAGGTGTTCGCGCTGATCCTTATGCTGTCTGGCTTTCCGAAATCATGCTGCAACAAACCACTGTTGCGACCGTCGGGCCTTATTTTGGCAATTTTAAGGCACAATGGCCGACTGTCGGTGCTATGGCAGCAGGTTCATTGGATGAAATTCTGGTCGCTTGGCAGGGGCTTGGATATTACGCACGTGCGCGTAACTTGTATAAGTGTGCAGGTGTTGTCGTATCTGAGCATGGCGGCGTTTTTCCTGAGACTGAGGATGAGCTCAGAAAATTGCCAGGTATCGGGTCTTACACAGCCGCGGCCATTGCATCGATTGCCTTCGATCAGCCTTGTGTCCCGGTTGATGGGAATATTGAACGTGTTACGGCACGGCTCTATGATATCGACATTCCGTTGCCCAAAGGGAAGAAAGATATCCATGCGGCAGCGCAGAGCTTTATCTCCAAAGACAGGCCGGGTGATTTTGCGCAAGCAATGATGGACTTAGGTTCTGGTGTTTGCGCGCCCCGTTCTCCTAAGTGCGACATATGTCCACTGAATGCGGATTGCCAAGCTTATAAAACGGGCAATCCCGCGCGACTTCCTGTGAAGGCCCCAAAGAAAATCAGACCAGAAAGATGCTGTGTGGTGTTTTGGCTTGAGAACGCAGACGGTGATGTGTTGATGCAAAAGCGCCCTGAAACGGGCTTGTTGGGTGGAATGACAGGTTTCGTGTCGACGTCTTGGCGCGAAGGTGCGTGGCCTGAGCCGACTGAAATTGAAACGGCATCACCACTGAGTATTGAATGGGCTGAAATTCCTGGTGAGGCCGTTCACGTCTTTACGCATTTTCGTCTGACGATGCGGGTGCTAAAAGGAAAAGCACAGAAGGGCGCAAATGTTGACGGCTTTTGGGTCGCTCCCACGGTATTTGCTGAGCACGCGTTACCGACAGTGATGAAGAAAGTTATTAAGCTTGTTGGTGAGAACCCAAGTTAAAGACAACTCTTGGCGTTCTATCACAGATCAGGACGTCATTCCGGCGCAGGCCGGAATCCAGAGCTATTAACATCATTCCGTCTAACTGGACCCCGGCCTTCGCCGGGGTGACGAATGAAAATGATTAATTCGAAGAAGAAACAGCGCGCTTAAATGCTGCGATATCTTTATCCAGGTGAAGAATTATAAACCGGGTTAAGGCCTGTGCCTGCAAGATAGCCTGGCCGCGTGCTGGTAATTCAAGCACGCGTTCTAACTCGATCAGGATATTTGAAAGTCGTCTGAAACCATGCTCGTTGGACCAGGACTTGAACGTTGCCGTATTCTTTTTTTGCGCTGGAACATTGCCTTCAACGGCCAAGTCGCTGAGCGTTTGAGCCTGAGCTTCAGGGGAGAGTGCACTCCCCATGAGAGCGCCAAGAACCCGGTCTGCGCCATCTCGTGCAACAAGGTCGTTGACGGCACGGCGGTCCAGTAAGTCCCAGATTATATCGTTGGCTTCAGTGTCAGGCATTATCAATCATCATATTGAATAAGGGCATCAAACGGCACGTCTACTTTATCGCGACCGTTCAGGAACGTTAACTCTATAATACATGCAGCACCAACAACTTTGGCGCCTACCTTATCGAATAATGCCAAAGATGCGCCCAAGGTTCCACCGGTTGCCAGCAGATCATCAAGAACAACGACGCGCTGTCCGGGAGCAATGGCGTCACGTTGGATTTGGAGCGTATCTGAGCCGTATTCGAGGTCATATTCATGACTGATCGTTTCGCCAGGTAATTTCCCAGGCTTACGGACCATGCAAAAGCCGATGCCAAGTTTTGCCGCAAGCGGCGCGGCGACGAGGAAGCCACGGGATTCAATCCCGGCCAAAACATCAGGCTGATACTTGGACACAATGCGTGCCAGACGACCTAGTGCGACTTGCCATGCATCCGGATGCGCCAGCAATGTCGACACGTCGTAAAATAAAATCCCAGGTTTTGGGAAATCAGGCACAGCCCGAATATGGTCTTTAAGGTCCATGAGTCACTCCGTCTTAGAATCTTTGCGCATCCTAACATGCGCGAGGCTGCGTGCAATCACGCGGTTGCACCCCGTCTATAAACATGTTTCGCTTTGTCTTAGAGAAAGAACGAGCGAGATAAATCGCCGTCAGCTCGGCCTTGGGAGGCTTCAAATGTCAGCACAAACACACGTATTCCATCGCGCTCCAAAGACAGCGTTGCCCGTTGCCGCAAAAGGTGACGGAATCTACATTGTCGATAGCGAAGGTAATAGATATCTGGATGCTGGGGATGCTGCTGTATCTTGTCTTGGACACTCTGATCCAGAGGTAACGACTGCGATCAAAGCGCAGTTGGATGATCTGGCTTTTGCCCACAATGGTTTCTTTACATCTCAGCCCGCCGAAGACCTGGCAGATTTAATTATCTCAAAAGCACCCGGGGACATGCGGGCAGTATACTATCTGTCTGGCGGATCCGAAGCCGTCGAGACCGCGCTTAAAATGTCGCGCCAATATCACTTGGAAACAGGTCAGCCAAATCGCTCTAAATTCATTGCACGTCGCCAGAGTTATCATGGCAACACACTTGGTGCGCTAGGTGTTGGGGGAAATTTATTTCGCCGTGAGCCTTATGCACCACTGATGGTTGATACGTCGCATATCTCACCTTGTTATGTTTATCGCGATAAGCGTGATGACGAGAGTGAAGTTGAATATGGCATTCGGGTCGCGAACGAACTTGAAACAGAGATCCTGAGATTAGGTGCCGAAAACGTGGCTGCTTTTATAGCCGAGACCGTTGGCGGTGCGACTGCGGGTGTGATCCCGCCTGTTGAGGGATACTTCAAACGCATCCGCGAAATCTGTGATCAGTATGGCGTCATCATGATCCTGGACGAAGTGATGTGCGGTATGGGTCGAACGGGAACGTTGTTTGCTTGCGAACAAGATGACGTTGTCCCGGACATTGTATGTATCGCCAAGGCATTGGGGGCAGGGTATCAGCCCATCAGCGCAACCGTAGTCTCATTGAAAGTCTACAATGCGTTTATAAATGGGTCGGGCGCGTTCCAGCATGGGCATACTTATCTTGGTCATCCCACTGCATGCGCAGCCGCATTGGCCGTTCAGCGAAAGATTAAGAAAGATGATTTGCTGGGTGCTGTTAAGCGCCAAGGCGCGGCGCTGGTTGAAAAGCTTCATGCACGGTTTGGAAATCATGCGCACGTCGGAGATATTCGGGGACGAGGTTTATTCCAAGGCATTGAATTTGTCGCCGACCGTGCGACCAAAGAGCCTTTCGATCCGGCATTGAAATTAAATGCACGGATCAAAAAATACGCATTTGAAGATGGATTGATTTGTTATCCCGGTGGCGCGACCGCAGATGGTGTGCGCGGCGATCATGTTCTTTTGGCACCACCATACATTATATCTGATGAGCAGTTGGATGAGTTGGTCGAGAAACTTGGCGGTGCTATCGACAAAACATTTACTGATATAAGTGGCTGAATTAAAAGATGAATTTGTAATGAATAGTGCCCTAAATACTGCGTCTTACACCAGTGGTGGGCTGTGTTACACTAATGATAAACGGAAAAAATAGTGACCGTTTCAGGGAGACTCTATGATTGAAAAGTATTCCCGCGCAATTTGCAGCATATGCCATGTTGTGGTAAGCATTATGAATCATGTTGTGGGGAGATGCTTTGTTAGTAGTTCTCAACAGAATTCGTACCTCGGGATATTCGTAAATCGAAATGCTGAGTACGCGATGGGCCAGGCTTTGTGCCAGGTCGTTTGGTTGGTCAGGGAGACCGCCATATTTGTGACATCATTCGCGATGCCTAGTGGTCCAGATGGACATACTGGCATGAGCTTGATGTCTGATTAATTTAGTCTTTTAAAAACGAAAACAAACTCTCAAGGAGGAGTCACATGCACTTCAAGAAAACTCTGGCAATCAGTGCTGCAGTTATTGGTCTCTCGCTTACAGCGGGTACAGCCGATGCTGCTCAGAAATTTATCTCAATCGGCACCGGTGGTGTTACGGGCGTTTACTACCCAACGGGTGGTGCTATTTGCCGCCTCACGAATAAAAGTACGAAAGAGCATGGAATTCGTTGTTCCGTAGAATCTACGGGTGGCTCAGTTTACAACATAAACACAATCCGCGCAGGCGAGTTGGACATGGGTGTTGCTCAATCAGATTGGCAGTATCACGCGTATATGTCCGGTCCGTATACTACGCATCAAACGCAGACCGTTCCAACCCCGATACGACTGAGGTCAGACTCAACCATAATCGTTCGCGTTTAAGAGTTCGGCGAAAACTAGTGGGCGCGCTGGATGCAGAATTCGATGAGGCCAATGAGAGCGCGCTTTTGTGGGCAATCCTTGAAGATGCCGAGCGCATCACGGGCGATCGCACCATAATGGCGGGCACGGTCAATGCTGTCCGAGAGTGCGTTATGCTTGTGCATCAACTTAATGGCATACTCAAAATCGTCATCGGTTTGTTCAAGATCTTCTAGGGTGCGTCGCCAGAATGTGCGCTCTTCTTCGTTGCCGCGGCGGAATGCGAGGATCACAGGTAGGGTGATCTTGCCTTCACGGAAATCATCGCCAACAGTTTTGCCAAGTTTTTCCTGATCCGCTTGATAATCAAGCACGTCATCGATCAGCTGGAAAACGACGCCTAAGTTCATGCCAAAAGCTTCGAGGGCATCTTCTTCGACCTTTGGGCGGTCAGCGACGACAGCGCCAATCTGACATGCCGCAGCAAAAAGTTGCGCTGTTTTTGACTCAATGACCTGCAGATAATGGGTTTCACCCGTTTCCGTATCATTGGTCGTCATGAGTTGCAGGACTTCACCCTCAGCAATAACCGAGGATGCACGGCTTAATATACCAAGTACCTTGAGCGAGCCGTCTTCGACCATGAGTTCGAAAGAACGAGAGAACAGGAAGTCTCCCACGAGAACACTCGCGCTGTTGCCAAAGATTGCATTGGCAGTATCACGGCCGCGGCGAAGTTCGCTCTCGTCGACTACATCATCATGAAGCAGGGTGGCTGTATGGATAAACTCAACGCAGGTTGCCAATGTGATATGGCGCTTGCCTGTGTAACCACAGAGTTCAGCAGAGGCTAACGTTAACATTGGACGCAAACGCTTGCCGCCCGCTGCAACAATATGGGATGCCAATTGCGGGATCAGTGCCACCGGACTTTGCATCCGTTTGATGATCTCTTCGTTGACCGCTTTCAGATCATTGGCGATCAAAGCATGCAATTCATCCAAGGATGGTCTCTTATCGCGTTCACCATCTAAGCTTACAACTACGCCCACTTAATATATCCTCATCTCTTAATTCTGTTATAGGTGCTGTGGCACCGTTCTTGGCTAAGAGCATAAGGGCCGCTATTACAGGGGGCAAGAACAGAGAAATATAGGCTGTTATGCGTGAATTGA
This sequence comes from Rhodospirillaceae bacterium UBA4468, assembly GCA_002389385.1. Classification (GTDB taxonomy): domain Bacteria; phylum Pseudomonadota; class Alphaproteobacteria; order Rhodospirillales; family Casp-alpha2; genus UBA4479. The sequence continues at coordinate 55,462 of DGOK01000015.1, forward strand.
CCCGATCCAACGATCCTGTGTTTTTATCATATCTTCGTGCTGAGTTGAGCGCGGAAGGGATTGAGGCATTGATGCTGGATGCGTTCGCTTCGAGTGTCCTGGAGCCTATGAATATGACGGCCTTGCAACGGGTTATGGTTGCTGATGAGGATTACTGGCCTGCGTGGGCCATTAATGAAGAAGCCGAAGAGCGGGCAACTGAAGATCAGATACTTGGCGGGCGCGCGATATTGCTGCAGCCGGTCACGGGCTTCCGTGCCGCGATTGATCCGATCTTACTGGCCGCATCAGTACCTGTGGAAACTGGCGATCAGGTCCTTGATGTTGGCACAGGCTCGGGTGCAGCTGTTATTGCTTTATTGGCGCGTCTTAAAAACATCTCAGTGACCGGTATGGATGTGCAGCCTGGTTTGATTGCGATGGGGGCGCGCTCGGCGGTCAGAAATGACTTTAAGCTTCCGCCGAGATTCATTGGCGTTGATATCGCGCATCCTAGTCCTACCGTTGACGCCATGATGTTTGATCATGTGATGTCTAACCCGCCATTTCTGCCGGTCGATAGGGGGCAACGCCCTAAAGACCTGGCACGCGCTTTGGCGACGATTGAAAGTTCAGCTGATTTAAAAACCTGGATACAGTTTATGGATGACCACCTTAGGGACCGGGGCACGTTAAGCGTTATTCATCGGGCGGACCGGGTGCCAGAAATTCTGGATGCGCTTGGCGGCGGGTATGGTGACTTGAAGATTCTTGAATGTGTGCCTGTTGATGACGGGCGGCCTGTGAAACGCGCGATTGTACAAGCTGTGAAGGGGGCATCGACCACTGAGGTCATTCGAGGGAGTTTGATCTTACATAATGTGGATGGCAGTTATACAGATGCCGCGCAGGCGATCTTGCGTGATGCTCATCATCTGACCATCTGATGGATAGATAAAAAACTGGAGAGATAATTATGGGTTTTATTGCCGATACGGTAACACCAAAAATCAAAGAATGGGTCACAGGCGATAAGCCTCATACTGTGCCGGTCGTGCCGCTTCGGGGCGTCATTGGACAAATGGGGGCCATGCGCAGTGGCCTGACCTTGGAAAGCGTCGGCGATATCCTAGAGCGTGCCTTTAAAACAAAGAACGCCAAAGCGGTTGCTATGTTGATCAACTCGCCTGGTGGGTCGCCTGTGCAATCGGCGCTGATTGCCAAACGTATCCGCCAGCTGGCTGCCGAGCATGATGTTAAAGTGATCGCCTTCTGCGAAGATGTTGCGGCGTCTGGCGGGTATTGGCTGGCATGCGCTGCAGATGAGATCATTGTTGATGACAACACTATCGTTGGCTCAATAGGCGTGATTTCGTCGAGTCTGGGTTTTGTTGAGGTTATTAAGAAGATCGGCATCGAACGTCGTTTGCATACGGCTGGCGATAATAAATCGTTCATGGACCCTTTCTTGCCTCAGAAAAAAGCTGATGTGACGCGACTTAAAACGATTCAGGGCGATATGCACGACAGCTTCAAAGCTTATGTTGCTGAACGCCGTGAAGGAAAATTGAGCGACGACAAAGAATTATTCTCGGGTGCTTTCTGGACTGGGCGCCGCGCTCTTGATTTAGGTGTAGTCGATAGTATCGGTGATATGCATCAGGTGTTGCAGCAGCGCTTTGGCAAGAATGTTAAAATGCCTGAATTCAAGGCGCGTAAATCATGGCTGTCCCGTCGGCTTGGCGGCGCAAGCCAGCAAGCCAACGTTGGCGTCTGGGCCGATGGTTTATTGTGCGCGGTTGAAGAAAGAATGATTTGGGATCGCTACCGCTTATAAAATGAGTGATGTGGACAAAATAAGAATACGTCGAGCGCTCGAAACCGAAGGTGCAGCCTTAAGCGATCTGTCCATGCTCTCAAAGCAATCCAACGGCTACGATGATGCATTTATGGATGTGTGCCGAGACGAGTTAGCCGTGACACCTGAGCGTTTACGGGCTGATGAGTACTGGGTGGCTGATGCCGATGGTATCTGCGGCTGCGCGTCATTGAGCATCAATCATGACAAGAAGATCGGCGTGGTGCATTCGTTTTTCGTCGAGCCTAACCTGCGCGGAAGTGGGATCGGCAAATTACTTTGGCAGAAACTACAGGAGCGCGCACAGACGTACGGTTTTGAGGCCCTTGTCCTAGATGCAGACCCGAACGCCGAGGAATTTTATCAAAGCATTGGTTTTGTTAAGGTGAAAGATACACCTTCTGGATCAATTGAAGGCCGCTTCATTCCGCATATGAGGCTCGACCTTAAATATATTTCAGTATGAAGGCTCATGGTGAAGTCACACATCGGTAGCTATTTACGCGACGATTAGACATTATTTAAGCAACCGTTGATCTTAGATCATCATCGATTGTTGTTATTTATGCATGGCTCGATTGCTCAAGATATTCATGGCAAATCTGCTTTGTTTCTTCTGATTTAAGTTTTTTTCAAGTAATAGGCAGTAGCCACCTGGTTTATCTTTCCTGTGGTATTCACATCACCTCTCTCTTGCTCATGTTGTCCGGAGGTTTTACAACAACGCATGTTTGGATTTTCACTCCCCAAGATATTGCTGCTCGGCGCGATTATATTCGTCGTCTGGCAAAGCTTTAAGTACCTTCAGCGCCGCCAGGAAGTGCTGGATAAGCGTAAGCATGACAAGGTGCGTGAAGCCCGCAGGGAAACCCAAGGCACCGCTGAAACCGTTGAAGATATGACGCGTTGCTCGGTCTGCGATTCTTTCGTAGCCGCGCAAGGGTCGACATCTTGTGGCCGTAAAGGCTGTCCGTATCCGGGCTAACCGGCGGAATCCCCTAACTTATCCCAATTAACACCGTATCTTTCTTGATCGCTGGGGTTTTCGACCGTATGTTGCAGCGCAATGAAAATGGATGCGAAAACCCGAAATATGGCCCCTCAAGCGAATAAAGAAACCTGCTTCCAGAACTTGATCCTCAAGCTGCAACGCTATTGGGCCGATCAGGGCTGTATGATCTTGCAGCCATTCGATATCGAAGTGGGTGCAGGGACCTTCCATCCAGCGACGACGCTGCGGTCTTTAGGCCGCGCGGACGATGTTTGGAACTGTGCTTATGTGCAGCCGTCACGCCGCCCGACCGATGGCCGCTACGGCGAAAACCCGAACCGTCTCCAGCATTATTACCAGTTTCAGGTGTTGATGAAGCCAAGCCCTGAAAATGTTCAGGAATTGTACCTGGAAAGTCTGCGTGTTCTGGGCATTGACCCTGACATGCATGATATCCGCTTTGTCGAAGATGATTGGGAAAGCCCGACGTTGGGTGCCTGGGGTCTTGGCTGGGAAGTCTGGTGCGATGGGATGGAAGTCACGCAGTTCACGTACTTCCAGCAAGTCGGGGGTTATGACTGCAACCCTGTGCCGGTCGAGTTGACCTACGGGCTCGAGCGTTTGGCAATGTATGTCCAAGGCGTTGAGAACGTGTACGACCTGGATTGGGATGGCCGCGATAAAGATAAGGGCGGCAAATCTTACGGTGATGTATTTCATCAGGCCGAAGTCGAATACGCGCGCTTTAACTTCGAGTATGCAAATACCGAAGCTGTGAAGCGCCATTTTGAAGATGCGGAAAAAGAATGTACGGCCCTGATAGAAGCCGGTGCCGGGCGGGTTGAGAAAACGCCGCATGAAAAATGGGGCCATCAAGCGGGCCTTGTGTTGCCTGCGTACGATCAAGCCCTCAAGGCATCGCATTTGTTTAACTTGCTGGATGCACGCGGCGTGATCTCGGTAACCGAACGCCAAGCCTATATTGGCCGGGTTCGGACGTTATCTAAAATGTGTGCCAAGCAGTGGTTGCACACGCAGGGCGTGGAGGCGGAATGATGTCTGAACTCCTCCTCGAAATTCTTTCAGAAGAAATTCCAGCGCGCATGCAGGCGCGTGCGGCGGCTGATCTGAAGCGTTTGGTGACGGACGGCCTTAAAGGGGCTGGCCTCGAATTTACATCGGCTGAGGCATACGTGACGCCGCGCCGCCTTTGCCTTGTTGTTGATGGGCTGCCGGAAAAACAGCCTGACGTTTCCGAAGAAAAGCGCGGCCCCAAGGTCGATGCACCGGAACAGGCGATCAATGGATTTAAGGGATCGCTCCCCGAAGGTGCCGTGATCGAAGAACGCGAGCTGCCAAAGGGCACGTTCTTTTTCGCGACGGTTGATATCAAGGGTGCTGCGACGGCGGACGTTCTTGTCGGTCTGTTGAGTAAAGCCATGGGCGATTTGCCATGGCCGAAGTCCATGCTTTGGGCATCGTATCCGGATCGCTGGGTGCGTCCTGTGCATTCGATGATTTGTTTATTTACTGGCCAAGAGATCGCCGCAACATTGGGCGCGGTAACAGCATCGAAGACAACCGTAGGCCATCGGTTCCTCGCACCTGATACGATCACTGTTTCGGACTTTGCCGATTATAAAGCCAAATTGATGGCGGCAAAGATCATGCTCGACCCGGCGGAACGCCGCGCCAAGATCAAAACGGATGCCGAAGCATTGTGCGCCAAAGAAGGCCTGACCCTCAAAGACGATCCGGGCTTGCTGGATGAAGTCACCGGCTTGGTCGAATGGCCAGTCGTGCATATCGGCTCTATCGAAGATCAATTCATGGAGCTGCCGCCAGAAGTCCTGACGACATCCATGCGTACGCATCAAAAATATTTCGCATGTCAGGATAAGGACGGCGCGCTGGCGAACCGCTTTGTTGTTGTTGCCAATACAGAAACCAAAGATGGCGGTACGCAGGTTATCGCGGGTAACGAACGAGTACTCCGCGCGCGCTTGTCGGACGCCAAATTCTTCTGGGATCAGGACCGCGTGGTCAAACTTGAAGATCGTGTTGATGCCCTGAATGATCGGGTGTTCCATGCCAAGCTTGGCACGTTGTTTGAGAAAGTCGCTCGTGTCGGAATATTAGCAAACGATCTATCAAATTCTATTGAAGGAGTTGATGCATCTTTGGTCAGACGCGCAGCACATCTTGCTAAGGCCGATCTGTCGACAGGCATGGTTGCGGAATTTCCTGACTTGCAAGGCCTTGTGGGCCGATATTATGCCGTTGCCGATGGCGAAGATGCTGCCGTGTGTGATGCAATTTCAGAACATTATTCTCCAATTGGCCCCAAAGATACATGTCCAACCAACCCGGTGAGCGTCTGCGTCGCTTTGGCTGATAAGTTAGTTACTTTGTGTGGTTTCTGGTGGATTGAAGAAAAGCCAACGGGGTCAAAAGATCCTTATGCATTACGGAGAGCATCACTCGGTGTCATACGTTTAATTATTGAGAATAAACTTAAAATAAATTTACTCTCAATAGTCAAAAACCAAATGTTCTTATTACGAGCGGTAATAGAGTTTCGTAATACGATGAAGTTAAGAAGCGAACTTATTGAAAGTTCTCGTTATACAGAAGAAGAGGCTTTAGAAGTTGCGTACTGCAAGATGGATTTTGATGGCCTTATAGAGTTAGATTCTGAGGATATTAACGCCAAAGCTGAAGACCTCCTTTCCTTCTTTGCAGACCGTCTAAAAGTTCATCTGAAAGAAAAGGGTGTGCGGCATGATTTGATTGATGCGGTGTTTGCATTGGGTGGTGAAGATGATCTCGTGCGCTTGATTAAGCGCGTTGAGGCGTTACAGGAATTCCTTGGCACCGAAGACGGTGGCAATTTGCTGGCAGGTCGCAAACGCGCCGCCAACATCCTCAGCATCGAAGAGAAAAAAGACAGCGCCGAATATCGCGACGCACCGGATACGAGCTTGTTCCAACAAGACGAAGAACGGGCCCTTGCGTCGGCTCTTGATGCCGCACGCCCAAATATTGATGCAGCGATTGCGGACGAGAACTTTGTCGGTGCGATGCAGGCGTTGGCCGGATTGCGCGCCCCTGTTGATGCGTTCTTTGATGAGGTGACTGTGAACGCGGATGACGTGGCGCTTCGGGTGAATAGATTGAAATTATTGAACGGCATTCGGTCCGCGCTGGATGGCGTGGCAGACTTTTCGAAGATTGAAGGATAGACAATGACCAAGTGGGTATATGCATTCGGAGATGGTTCTGCCGATGGCAGCGCCGAGATGAAAAACCTTTTGGGCGGCAAGGGTGCAAACCTGGCCGAGATGTCCAACCTAGGTCTACCGGTCCCACCGGGCTTTACGATCTCAACCGAAGTGTGCACGCACTATTACGATAACGGCCAAAAGTACCCGGGCGATCTGAAGGAACAGGCGATCGCTGCGCTGGCCGCGATCGAAGGCACGTTGGAGCGTACGTTCGGCTCTAACGACAAGCCATTGCTGGTTTCTGTCCGCTCCGGTGCCCGGGCCTCGATGCCAGGCATGATGGACACGGTTCTGAACCTGGGTCTCAATGATGAAACCGTTGAAGCTTTGGCTGCCGAAAGTAATGATCCGCGGTTTGCGTACGATAGCTATCGCCGCTTTATCACCATGTACTCTGACGTTGTTTTGGGTGTTGATCATGGCGAGTTCGAAGAAATTCTTGATAATTACAAGGTCGACCGGGGCTATCGCCTTGATACCGACCTGACGGCTGACGACTGGAAGACACTGGTTCCGATGTATATGGAGCGTGTTGTCGAAGTCCTTGGCGCGCCATTCCCTCAGGATGTGCATGAACAGCTTTGGGGTGCCACTGGTGCGGTGTTCGGGTCTTGGATGAATGCACGGGCAACGATTTATCGTCGCCTGCATGACATTCCGGCAAGCTGGGGTACAGCGGTTAATGTTCAAGCCATGGTATTTGGTAACATGGGCGAAGACTGTGCGACGGGCGTATGCTTCTCGCGTAATCCGGCAACCGGTGAGAACGCCTTTTATGGCGAGTACCTGATCAATGCACAGGGCGAAGACGTGGTTGCGGGTATCCGCACGCCACAATCCCTGACCAAGCTTGAGCGCGAGACATCTGGCTCGAACCTTCCATCGATGGAAGAGGCCATGCCAAAGACGTTTGCTGAGCTTTGCGACATCCGTGACCGGCTTGAAGCACACTACAAAGACATGCAGGACATGGAGTTCACCATCCAGCAGGATCGCTTGTGGATGTTGCAAACCCGTGGCGGTAAGCGGACAGCGCGGGCGGCGCTTCGGATTGCCTGTGATATGGTCGACGAAGGTGTGATCTCAAAAGAAAACGCTGTGCGTCGGATTGATCCCATGCAGTTGGATCAGCTTTTACACCCGATGCTCGATCCGGATGCGGAACGTGACATCGTTGGACGTGGCTTGCCGGCATCTCCGGGTGCAGCAACAGGTGCGATTGTATTTACGGCTGAAGACGCCGAAGCCTGGAAGGCTGATGGCAAGTCAGTGATTCTGGTTCGGATGGAAACAAGCCCTGAAGACATCGGCGGCATGCATGCTGCTGAAGGTATTTTGACAACGCGCGGCGGGATGACATCTCATGCGGCGGTGGTTGCTCGGGGCATGGGGCGCCCTTGCGTATCTGGTGCTGGTGAAATGCGTGTCGATGCAGCGAACAAGACGCTGACCTGTATGGAGCGGACGTACACCGAGGGTGAAATCATTACTCTGGACGGCACCACCGGTCAGATCATGGACGGTGAGGTCGATATGATCCTGCCAGAACTTACGGGTGACTTTGGCAAGCTGATGGCTTGGGTCGATGAGTATCGCACCATGGGTGTCCGCGCGAATGCGGAAACGCCAACGGATGCCAAGACTGCGCGTAAATTTGGCGCAGAAGGTATTGGCCTGAGCCGGACCGAGCATATGTTCTTTGAGCCAGAGCGGATCGTGCACATGCGTGAGATGATCCTGGCATCTGGCGAAAAGTCGCGTCGAAAAGCATTAGCAAAACTATTGCCGTATCAGCGCGATGACTTTGAAAATCTGTTCCGGATCATGGAAGGCTTGCCGATTACCATCCGCTTGCTGGATCCACCGTTGAACGAGTTCTTGCCGCACAATGACGAAGAGCTGGCCGAAGTTGCTAAATCTGCGGGTGTGTCGTTGAAAGAAATCAAGGCGCGTAAGAACCAGTTGGACGAGTCGAACCCAATGCTTGGGCATCGTGGCTGTCGATTGGGAATTACGTATCCTGAAGTTTATGAAATGCAGGCGCGGGCGATCTTTGAAGCGGTTGTTAAAGTTGCTGCCGATAACATTACTGCGATCCCAGAAGTCATGATCCCGCTAGTGGGTATGAAAAGCGAGCTGGACGCCATGACGGCTGTGGTCAATGCAGCAGCCAAGGCGGTTATGGACGAGAGCGGCAAAACCTTTGAATACATGGTCGGCACTATGATTGAGCTGCCACGCGCATGCTTGATGGCTGACGAAATTGCCGAGACGGCAGAATTCTTTAGCTTTGGAACTAACGACCTGACACAGACCACGTTTGGGTTCTCCCGTGATGATGCGGCACCATTCCTTGATGTCTATCAACGTAAAGGCATCATGGAATCTGATCCATTCATGACGATTGATCCTGAAGGCGTTGGTGCGCTGGTGAAGATTGCTGTGAAGAAAGGCCGTGAAATCCGCCCTGATATAAAGCTTGGTATTTGTGGTGAGCATGGCGGCGACCCGGCATCGGTTCACTTCTGCCAACAAATTGGCCTGACGTACGTATCATGTTCGCCTTACCGCGTGCCGATTGCACGTCTGGCGGCAGCGCAGGCCGCATTGGTTGAGCGAGACGAAAGCTGATCTGAAATCATGTGAAGTTGGTCCGCAAACGGCTTTCTTGCTGGATTTCTCAAAGAAACTTGAGAAAATATGATTGAGTCGTCCACCCATCAACAGTGGGAATACGACTCTTTAATTGGCGCTCTGAAAGTAGAATGACATAACCAGCAATGGATATTGCCACCCAGATAAGAAAATCTGCTATATTCTTCAGTTTTTTTGAAGTTGTCATCATTTCGTCAGGGTAAGAGTGCATAGTTCAGTCCTACAAAGGAACTGAATGCTGATGAACGCGATCCACCAATTTCCCAGAAAGCAAACAAGCGTGTTGTTCGTATGTGACGACAACAGCCGCTATTCGCTGGCATGTGAAGCTTTGGTGCGTTCTCATAATATCTCTGGAATTTGCGGCTTTAGCGCGGGTCTCAATCCGTCAGACAAGGCAGATCCATTTGCGTTATCCGCTCTGACACTTGCTGGCGTGAGCAACGATGGGCTTTGGCCAAAGCATTGGGATGGATTTGCACATTCACACCGCAAAATCGTTGATGTCGTGGTTATTCTTGGCCAAAAGACAGCTGAGCAATTGCCACAAAACTTCCCGGGTGAACCAAAATACATTGTGTGGGATTTCGAAGGACATCGTGATCAACATTACAACTATGGCATTTGGCGCGGTATTCTTCAGTTACGCCCCTATGTCGAAGAGCTTGTAATCGATCTGCAAAAAGGCGCTTACATCGATAGCAATCTCGATTAGCTGGCAGCTGAATAAAACGTCTTAACGTCGCACAAAAAACGTCACGTCCGGCATCGGACTTTCATCAAATACTTCCACGTTCGCAGATAGTTTCGTCTGGCAGAATTTACGCATGCGATCTGGATCGATGTAATATAGGCCATCGTACCTCTCGGCCTCATCATCGCGTAACAGATTGAATGCAAGTGCTTTTTCAGTCTTATCCCATAATTGAACAAGGCTGGTTTCGATGTATTCATGCCAAGCGTCTTCGTCAGCATTGCCATGCAAATTATATGTACCCGATGCGATGCTGTAATCGGCTGAATTGGTTGCGACCATTTTCCGTATGAATGTTGCGCGCGGATCGTTGATGCGGTCGCGGCAGGCGGCAATCATTTCCTGAGCGATATCATAGCCGTAATACTGGCCCCCATTCATCAAAGGCCAGTGCGCGATATGATCGAAAAGGGCACCATAACCGCAGCCAAAGTCATTGATGGTGACGCCGCCGTCACTCAGGTCGGATGGCTCAAAGATTTCACACATCCGATCAAAGCGAACGGCTTGCCATTTCTCATCACGCCAGAATACGCCTTTGGCCGTGGCACCACACTGGTTCAGGCGACGCCCGTATTTTCTGGCAACGGGTGCCAACATTCTCGGAGCCCGCCTGAGAAGATCAAAAATCACGCGTTGTCGGCCTCGTCGTCAGGTTTGGGCAGTTGCATCCAATGGGGTACAACGGGCGCCGCAGTGGCACCTTCGAGCTCAAGCGTATCGGCATTCTGAATGGCATCTAGTTTTAACATCGCAATCGCCATATCGTCTGAAATCGATCGTAAATCGCCAACCGTTTTGCCAGCATATGAGATCATCGCGCCGGGCTCTGGTGCACCGTCTGTTATTTTAATAGGGATCAGCCGCTTTTTAATCAGACCACGATACTTGGTTCGTGCCGTCAATTCCTGCCCCATGTAGCAGCCTTTTTTCCAGTCGACGCCGGATAACTCATCGAAGCCGCTTTCCAATAAAATGGATTTATCTTTGATGAGATCCAATGGCGCTTCAACAAGACCTAAGGAAATGCGGTGATAGTGATAGATGTCATCAGAGGCATCTTCACCCCATGACGTCACGTCGACACTGCTTGATACAAACCCGCGCACACCTGCCTGTTCGAGCCTTGGGTCCGTATACAGGATACATCCTTCGTCGGTTTTATGCTGGTCGCTCTCCATACTCAGAGTGGCAGCAACATCATCGCCAAAAAACGTATACACATTATAGTCAGTACTGACGTCTTCCAAGGTAACCTTGGAGCGCAATTTGAATATTGTGAGCTTTTTTACAAAGAGATCGATATCTTCGCGGTAGCAATCTACGAGCAACGCGTCACCATCGCGGACGATGAAAAAGTCGAACAGATATTTCCCTTGCGGCGTCAAAAGTGCTGCATACAGACCATGTGTGCCGTCGGCACGCCTGATATCGTTGGAAATCAGCCCTTGCAGGAAGGTTTCTGTATCATCGCCTGTTATTCTTACAACACCGCGATCTAGACGTTTACTGCGTTTCATTAACTTACATGCTCCTATTAGCTATCCTTAAGATGGGGGCTTGGGGCGGTGTGTTGCAAGGGCGGGCTTTGCATCGGCTTTGTGCCCGCTTATAAGAGGATAATATTCACGTTAGGACGATAATGCGCGCACTTTTTGTGACATCGACACGAGTGGGGGATGCAATCCTTTCGACAGGCATACTGTCGCGGATTCTGGATCAAAATCCAGGACTGCGGGTGACGGTTGCGTGTGGGCCTGCAGCCGCGTCATTATTTGAACCCGTGCCGGGTCTCGAACGCATAATCGTGCTGGATAAAATGGTTGGCTCGCTGCATTGGGTTTATCTATGGGCGAAGACATTTGGCCAGCGGTGGGACATTCTTGTCGATCTTCGAAACGCGCCCATGACGTTTCTTATTGGAACCAAAAAACGATATCGGATGGCCCGCTCACGCGATACCGGTCACCGGATTCTGACGTTGGCTCGGGTTATTAATTCAGAAGATAATCCGCCGTCGCCAAAAATGTGGGTCGACGATGAGAGACGGGAAATAGCAAAGCGCTTAATTCCAGATGGCGGGCCTGTGATCGCGATTGGGCCGACAGCGAACTGGTCTGCAAAACAGTGGCGTGGTCAGTCCTTTGCGGAACTTGTTGCACGGTTGACGGCTAAGGACGGTATTTTACCAAATGCCAGAGTGGCCATCTTTGGGCGCGATGACGAGCGTCCGATGGCGTTGCCGGTTATTGAATCAATTCCTGAATACCGGTTGTTGGATTTGGTTGGGCGTATTGATCTGTTGAGTGTGTATGCATGCCTTGAGCGTGCGTCTTTTTACATCGGAAATGATTCCGGCTTGATGCATTTAGCGGCGGCAAGCGGCATTCCGACATTGGGTTTATTCGGCCCGTCACCCGTTGAGCAATATGCGCCATGGGGCCCTTTGTGTGCAGTCGCGCAGGCAAGCATTGCCTTCGATGAAATTTTCCCAGAAAATTTTGATCACCGAAATACAGGAACGTTGATGGATAGCCTGAGCGTTGATCAGGCATTGAGCGCAGCGACGGAACTTTGGCAAAAGGCCAAGGATGCGGGCGCATGAGTACCGACATCCAACTTTCTGCTGTTATTAGTGTTCATAACGAAGCGCATCAGCTTCGTGCATGCCTGGAGACACTTGGGTTTGCAGATGAGATCGTGGTCTTGCTTGATAAATGCAGCGACGGCTCAAAAGAGATTGCAGCTGAATTTACAGATCGTTTAATTGATGGAAAATGGGCCATCGAAGGCGAAAGACGAAATGCCGGTATTGAAGCCTGCCAGGGTGAGTGGATCTTTGAGATCGACGCGGATGAACGCGTGAGCGATGTTCTTGCTGCTGAAATTCGGACCACTGTGCAAACCACGAAAGCCGATTGGCACGAAATCCTTGTCGATAACTATATCGGCCAGCGCTTGGTTCGGTGGGGCTGGGGCGCATCATTTGGCAAAGCGGCCTACCCGGGCTTGTTTCGCAAAGGTGTTAAACGTTGGGGCATGCAACGTGTCCATCCATCTTTGGAATGGTCCGGCTCAAAAGGCCCAATGCTCAAAAGTCGCCTTGTGCATTATGTTGATCGCGACATCTCGGACATGATCAAGCGGTTGGATAATTATTCAAATGCGCGTGCTAAAGATTTAATTGAAAGTGGTGATATCGGCAGCTTTGCCAACAACATGCGTCGGTTCTTTTCACGGTTCATCAAATGTTACTTCTTTCGCAAAGGTTACCGCGAAGGTGGCCTCGGTTTATTGATTGCGATTTGTGCCGGTATGTTTCCGTTGCTTTCATACCTCAAGGCGGCATATGCGAAAGATGAAGGGGCATCATGAGCACAGTTATTCTTGCTGACGACGGTATTGTTTTTGATGGCCAGACGCCTGAGAAGGGTCCGCTGGGCGGTGCCGAGTCTTCGGTCATTCAGTTGGTTGAAATTCTGGCTGCACGCGGCCACGACGTCAGTGTTTACAATAACTGCGAGCAAGCCCTCGATTATAAAGGCGTTAAATGGCGGCCGATCTCAGATGGTGTGCCTGACACTGCGAATATGTTCATTGCAAACCGTGGCGATAAACTTTTAAAGCTATGTGAAGGTGCCAAGCGTACGGTTTTCTGGACCCATAATCCATGTAGCTACATGGTAAAATTCAGATATATCCGACAATTCTGGCGACGTCGTCCGGTGATTGTTTTCATCGGTGATTATCATGCGGATACGTTACCTGGATGGGTCCCGAATGGCGGGCGTGTGACGATACCTTACGGATTACCGGATTTGTTCTGTGATGCAGAACCTGCACATCAACCACCGGGGCCTCGGGCAATTTTTACATCCAACCCGCTCCGTGGGCTGGATTGGTTGCTTGATCTTTGGCGAGATGAGATTGCATCTTATGTGCAAGGCGCCGAACTTCATATTTTCTCGGGAGCTGCCACCTATGGTTCGGCCGGGGTTCGAAAAGGGGATGCGATGGGGCAGGTGTTGGCAAAGGCCGATAGCCTTGCCGATGTCGGTGTGAAACTCAGACAACCGGTAAATAAAGCGACGTTGATTGATGAAATTCGCATGGCGCGCGTGATGCTGTATAAAGGTGACATCAACGAGACGTTCTGTCTGGCTGTTGCCGAGGTGCAAGCTATGGGCGTGCCAACTGTTGTGCAACCTATCGGTTCAATGGTTGAACGGGTGCGTGACGGTCAAACAGGATATATTCGCAATGATGATGCAGGTTTTGCACTTTCTGCGAGAAATTTGCTTAGCGATGATGTGTTATGGTCGACGCAGCATGAGAATGCGCTTAAGACACAGCGTAACTGGCGATGGCCTGATGCCGCAGCTGCATTTGAGGAGTTAATGAAATAGCGATGAAGGTTCTTCAAATCATGGCAGGTGCCGAGTTTGGTGGAGCTGAAGCGTTTTTTGTACGCCTCGCGATCGCATTGAACCGGACAGGCCTCGAGCAAAAAGTTGTTATTCGCAAGAACCCTGCGCGTGCCGCCCTCCTTCGTCATGGAGAGGTCGAGCCTATTGAGCTGCCGTTTGGCGGACGCATGGACTTTTCGACCACGCGTGCACTTAAGCGAGAAATCAAAGAATTCCAACCAGACGTCGTCCTGACCTGGATGAACCGTGCTACATCTATGTGTCCCAAGGGTGACTTTGTTCATGCTGCGCGGTTGGGTGGATATTACGACCTTAAATATTATGCCGCATGTGATCACTTGATTGGTAATACGCAGGATATTGTTGAGTATCTTGTCGAACACGATTGGCCCGCTGAAAAAGCGCACTATCTGCCAAATTTTGTTTTTGACGAAGACGCGGAACCCTTAACCCGCCGAGAATTCTACACACCGAATGATGTGCCGTTGATCGTGGCCCTTGGGCGACTTCATGAAAACAAAGCATTCGATGTGCTGTTGAGTGCGCTGACACGGGTACCAAATGCATACCTGTGGCTTGCGGGCGATGGCCCCTTAAAAGAAGAGCTGCAAAAGCAGGCCGAGGTGCTGGGTATCAAGCCGCGTGTGCGTTTCTTAGGCTGGCGAGATGACACCGCAGCACTTTTAAAAACAGCTGATTTGTTTGTCTGCCCATCTCGACATGAACCACTGGGCAATGTTGTGATCGAAGCCTGGGCACAAGGATTGCCCGTGGTTGCAGCCGATAGCATGGGGCCGGGTACTTTAATTGAAAACATGGAATCAGGCGTGCTGGTCCCGATTGACGATGAAATCTTGATGGCGCGAGCTATTCGCGGCGTCCTTGATGATGAAGATCTGGCGCGACGGATCGCCGAGAATGGATATCAAACCTATCAGGATAATTTCACTGAAGCCGGGGTTGTTGAGCAATACCTGGAGTTCTTTAAGAAAGTCGCAGGCTAAAGATGTGTGGTATCGCCGGTCTCATGAGTGTGGACGGCACCCCACCATCGGTTGAAATCTTGCGTGCAATGGCGGATGCCATCGCGCACCGGGGGCCTGACGGGCGCGGCAAATATAATGTTGCTGACGTGGCCTTGGTCCAAAACCGTCTCGCAATCATTGATCTTGAGACCGGTGATCAACCGTTATACGCAGCCAAAGACGGCGATGCATCAGAACTCGCACTGGTCGCTAACGGCGAGATTTATAACTACATCGAACTCTGCGAAGATATGTCGAAGGTCGTGTTTAAAACGAACTCTGACTGCGAGCCGATACTGTATCTCTATCGCACCCATGGCATCGATTTTGCTGAACATTTGCGCGGCATGTATGCCGTTGCGATCCACGATGTTGATGACGGTGCGCTGGTTCTATCGCGCGATCCTTTTGGCATTAAACCATTGTACTATGGTCTGGCAGCAGACGGCTTTGTCTTTGCCTCGGAACCTCAAGCATTGCTGCGTGCCAAACTGGTAAAGCCTGAAGTCGATGCATCTAAACGTGACGAGCTGCTGGCACTGCAATTCACGACGGGGGCGGAGACGATCTTTCCGGGCATCTATCGTGTCCTGCCGGGAGAAACGATTGTTGTGCGTGAAGGCCGCATTGCTGAACGGGCTTTGCTCTCTGAATTGCCGCCGGGGCGGCCTGCAAAGGTCAGTTCAGATGATGCACTTAAGGCATTTGATAAAATCATTATGGATGCCGTCGATGTGCATCAGCGGTCTGACGTGCCTTATGGGATGTTTCTTTCAGGCGGTATCGACTCGTCCGTGATTTTGAAAGTGATGAGCCGGCTTAATCAAAGCCCCGTGCATGCGTTAACGGCAGGGTTTCCGGGCAGCGATGTTCATGATGAACGCGCGCATGCAAAGGTGGTTGCCAAGGCGTGTGGTGCGGATCATGAAGAGATCACACTCAACGAAGATGATTTCTGGCGCGAGTTACCCGCTATCACAGCGGCAATGGATGATCCATGCGCTGATTATGCCGTCGTGCCCACATATATGCTGGCACGAAAAGCCCACGAAGCCGGGTTGAAAGTTGTTCTGTCTGGTGAAGGTGGGGATGAATTGTTTGCAGGTTACGGGCGTTATCGTCGCCAATGTCGTCCTGCGATATTTGGTGGCAGGCCCATGCGTCATGCCGCGATCCTGGACGGTACGGGTGTGCTGCGCGAAGATCCACGTGGGTGGCGAGATGGTGTCGCGGCGGCTGAGCGTGAGGCGCGGGATTATGGTCACAACTCATTGCAAATTGCGCAGGCCGTGGACTGTGCCGATTGGCTGCCGAACGATCTGCTCACGAAACTTGATCGGTGTTTGATGGCGCATGGTGTTGAGGGACGCGTGCCATTCCTTGATCCGTTTGTTGCTGATTTTGCATTCAAGTTACCGAACCGACTTAAGGTGCGCGGTAGGACCGGCAAGTGGCTTTTGAGGAAATGGCTGGAAACGGCATTGCCTGAAAGTCTGCCATTTACGCCCAAGCGCGGTTTCACTGTACCTGTTGGACATTGGATCTCAGGGCAGGGAAGCAAGCTTGGTACGTTGGTTGCGCAACAGGCAGGTGTTGTCGAAGTCTGTGACCCAGATGCTGTAGAATGCCTATTTAATGCGGGTGATACAAAAGGCCATGCGCAATGGACGTTATTGTTCTATGCGCTTTGGCATCAGCATCATATCATTGGAAGCGACGCCGCTGGTGGTGTGTTTGACGTCTTGAGTGCTTAGGTCCGGATTAAGGATTAACTGCCACTGACCTTGACCTGCTTGATGATAAAATCTCCGCCCTTGTCAGAAATACGAACGCCATCAAACGGATCTGAGAAGCCTCGATCAGACGTTGTGATAACGTTAGTTCCATCAAGAGAAACCCGCATCGATCCATCGCCACTGCGTGACCAGATAATGGTATGAAAATCTTTATCTTCGATGGTGATTGCCTGGGATGAGGTAGCGATAACGCTGGAACCGGCATTGCCAACCCGGTGCAATTGAATGCCTTTGCCACTGACATACAGCAACCGGTACCCAATAAGTGCCTGCTCGCCTTGAAAGACGCCAAGCTCGAAATGGCTATCTGCAAGCCATGACGACATTTCAACTTCCAGATCAAATGCATTGCTGATTGGCGTGCTCAAGGTGATTAAATTCTCGGAGGATGCCGCGGGTTGGCTTGGTGTTTTCGTCGCTTGTTTCAGGAGCTGGCCTAAAATCGCCTTTGCGAAATCTTCGCCGCTATTCCCTGACGTGTTGGATGACGTTTGCGGGTTTGCAGTGATGAGACGATTGCGCAGTCCCCAACCACTCTCAATAAAATATTCGCCGCTGACGACCTGCCATACTGGGTTGTTGGTGTAATCTCCATCGGCAAAGGCATCACTGACCAGCAGCTTTTGTGATGGTGCACGTTGCGCGTTGGTAAGATTGCGCAGGTCCTGCAAAAAAGTTGGATCGGCGGCATTGGCTTTCTCGGCCTTATCGATGAGTTTGTTTAATTCCGCAACAAGTTTATCAAGCGCTGGATTCGGTGCTGAACTTGCCGTTGGGTCTGCCCACGTTGAATAGCGAGAGCTTTGCGCACTTACCGCATTGGGTAGCAATAAAATGGATAAAGCGATAATCATCAAAACGCGCATATGAAACTCCTTTGGTCGGTTGCTTCAATGCTATCACATTTATCCCAAACGTGGAGTCTTGGCTGAGGACTCTAGACAGATGGCAAGAATCATGTCAGCAAAAGGATATGACTGAAATTACACAAATCACCCTCCGCCGCCCCGATGACTGGCATGTGCATTTTCGCGATGATGATATGCTCTCCAGCGTTGTTCCTGCCACTGTTGCCGAGTTCGCCCGCGCGATTGTTATGCCGAACCTCGTGCCCCCTGTGACCACGGTCGCGGGTGCTGAGGCGTATCGGGATCGTATTAATGCCGCCGTGCCAAAGGGGCTTGAGTTCAAGCCTTTGATGACTGCGTATTTAACCGATCAGACATCTGCAGATGAATTGCGGCAAGGATTTGCTGCTGGCGTATTTGCGGCGGTGAAACTCTATCCTCAGGGTGCGACGACGAACTCTACATCGGGTGTGTCTGATATCGCCAATGTGATGTCTGTCCTGGAAACGATGCAAGAAATTGGGATGCCGTTACTGATCCATGGTGAAGTGACGGACCCAGATATTGATATCTTTGACCGCGAAGCCGTATTCATTGAGCGCGTGTTAACGCCGCTGATCGCAAAACTACCCGGCCTTAAAGTTGTGTTTGAGCATGTCACGACAAAAGAAGCCGTTGATTTCGTCCTAGGTGGCGATGTGAAGACTCTGGCTGCAACCATCACGGCGCATCATCTGGTGATCAACCGCAGCGACCTCTTCAAAGGCGGGATCAGGCCACATCTGTATTGTCTGCCGATTGCCAAGCGTGAACTCCACCGCCAAGCTTTGCGTGCAGCGGCGACGTCCGGGGATGCCCGGTTCTTCCTGGGCACGGATACGGCGCCTCATGGTGCGCATTTGAAAGAATCGGCTTGTGGGTGTGCGGGTGTTTACAGTGCACCGGTTGCGATGCCTGTCTATACACAGGCGTTTGAGGACGAGGGGGCACTGGATCGCCTTGAAGCCTTTGCCTCTTTGAACGGCCCCACGTTCTATGGTCTTCCTGTAAACGACGCGAAGATCACCATGACCCGCCAAGACTGGACCGTGCCAGAAACGATCATGACTGGTGAAGGCGTTGCGCTGAAACCATTCATGGCAGGTGAGATATTGGCGTGGCAGTTAAAAGCGCTTTAACCCAGCGTTCTTTTTGCGGCGTTGCCGGTTTCACCCCGTAGCCTGCGGAGGAGGGTGTTCAGGACGCTGATGACGATCGGATTGCTGGTCTTCAGGACTTTCTCAAAGACGCGTTTTGGAATGACGATACACCTGGTTTTGGTGCGCGTGCGTGCGGTGGCAGAGCGGGGTTCACTATCTACCAGGGCCATTTTACCCAATAGTTCGCCCTTCGCCGATCATCCCGACAATAAGTTCGGCACGACCGTCGCCACGGGCGATTTCGACTTCACCAAATTCAATAATAAAGGCCTCATCCCCAACGGATTCCTGGGCAAAAATAATCTGGCCCGGCTTGAAAGTGCGCCGCTCGAGGTCATCACTCATGAAGTTATCTCCTATTAGGGTCAGCATAGTGTGCCTCTTATTAATCAACAATGATTGACGTCACTGATGTGGTGCTTATGTTTCTCGCAATCATATGGGATTTGGAGAATTTAAATGAGTGACAATGAATTTAACGCGCTACTCTTGAGTGCTGACGACGAAGGCAAAGTCTCACATAGTTTTGAGACGCTGTCGAATGACCGCCTGCCGGAAGGCGATGTGACGGTTGCTGTTAAGTACACCACGCTAAACTACAAGGATGGCATGATCCTGAGCGGTATTGGCAAGCTGGTGCGGGATTATCCACACGTGCCGGGCATCGATTTCTCGGGCGTTGTCGAAGAGTCAGCCCATCCAGATTATAAGCCAGGTGACGAGGTTATTCTGACCGGTTGGCGTGTCGGCGAAGTGCACTGGGGTGGCTTTGCAACCCGCGCCCGGGTAAGCGGCGATTGGTTGGTGCCTTTGCCTAAAGGTTTAAGCCTTGAGCAATCCATGGCGATCGGTACCGCAGGCCTGACGGCGATGCTGGCGATCATGACGCTGGAAGAGCACGGCAGACTGACCCCTGATGCTGACAAAGAAGTTCTGGTGACCGGTGGTGCGGGCGGCGTGGGTTCAGTCGCTGTGTCGATCCTGGCCAACCTTGGCTATAAGGTTGCGGCCTCGACTGGACGCGAAGAGCAGCACGATTATCTGAAAAGCCTTGGCGCGACGACGATTGTGTCCCGTGACGAATTGATAGAGGCGCCCCGTGGTCCATTGTCCAAAGAGCGCTGGGCCGGTGCGATTGATAACGTGGGCGGACCAACGTTGCACCACGTTCTCACGACACTGTCATATTGGGGCGCATGTGCGTCTGTCGGTAATGCAGGGTCTTTCAAGTTGGATACAACGGTCCTGCCGTTCTTGCTGCGAGGCATTAATCTCTGCGGTATCGATAGTGCGACATGTCCTAAAGATCGCCGTGTTGTGGCTTGGGATCGTCTCTCCACGCAACTGCCTCAGGATAAGCTGAGTGACGCGACCAACCGGGCAGGGTTTGCCGAGTTACCTGAATTGGCCGGCAAAATCCTCAAAGGTCAGATCCGTGGCCGCATGGTGATCAACGTTAACAAATAAGCGTTAACGCGATAAGTTACTGAAAAGTAAAGAAGGTCTGCCTTTGAGATAATCGAGGCGGGCCTTTTTGCTGGGCGCTCAAATATTGGCATTGAATCTGCTTATTAACTTTCAGTTAAGACCTGAGGAGGACTGGATATGTTGAATAAAGTCTGTTTTACCGTCGCTTTTGCGATTGTTTTGAGTGCCTGCGGCCATGTCCATGAGTATGAGCGCCATGTGACCGCTTGGGAGCCTTTATACTGCTATAAGTCGCTTGCAGCGACGCAGTGTTACCACAAGCCCAAGCATGCGGACAGTTTGCGCCTGGTGAACTACTATGGGCCCCACCCGAGCCGCTATGACGCGCCAGAGCCTAAGGCTGCGCCAAACTTTTCAGCGCCTGAAATGATCAACTACTGGGTTAAAGACCCGGAGCCCATTCCGCGCTCAATGCCCCGTGGTGATTTAACCGACCGGCCTTGGCTGACGGCTGAAGGCAAGGCTGAACAACAAATTCTTGTAGAAACGACAACCTTGAAAGCTTCCGAGATCGGCACGAACGCGCTGCTTCGCCGAATTTCAACGGCTGAACCGGTAAAGATCAAGCTTCCGCCCCCCGACATCGAAGTTCAGTGAACCGATATAACCCTCTCCTGAGGGAGAGGGTGGGCGCGAAGCGCCGGGTGAGGGGGCGGTATCCATAATATTTACCGAATACATACCGTCGCCTGAATTGATTGCGCCCGATGTCTTGACAGGTCGCCCCGAACGCCGTAAATCGCACGCTCTCACATGTGCATTCTATGTACATTTGCCTTGGGGCGGAGTAGCTCAGCTGGTTAGAGCAGCGGAATCATAATCCGCGTGTCGGGGGTTCAAGTCCCTCCTCCGCTACCAAATTTCTAAAGGCCTGGGCAGTGATGCTGGGCCTTTTGTTTATTGTCTTCTCAACTGAATACACCGTTTAAAAAGGCGCCGCCCCATGCAAGCTTTCAAACTTACGCCCAAGCCGCAAAGTGACTTTCGCCTGGAAATCGGCGAGATTGAAGAAAGATGCAGGATTGCGAAGTATGGATACCGCCATAATAAAATCGTTTATGGCTTCTGTGATGAATTGCCTGATATCGCTGAGCTTCAATCTTTGGGGTTGAATATTGAAGAGATTGCCTTTGATGAAGAACAGTTGACCCTCGTGAATAACCTGATAGATCGCAGTCGCGCAAAATCGAAGGTTGAGCACCTTAAGTTTGATCAAGTAGAGAACGGTGCGAAAAATGAGTCCGAAGTCGCTGCGGCAGAGCAGAAATTAACGGATTTAAACAACACGATCCAAGCTGCCAAAGAAGCTCTGGGTATTACGGGTACGCTCAGAACATTGAGGTTCTAGATTGAAGCAAAATTTGATTTGTTAACGTTCAATTTTCTGCGTCGCTTTAATGCCTCACATTTTTAATTTATCGGAACCAAAATGAAACTGATTGTCCTTAATTTACCCCGAGAATTTGACGAGCAGAAATTAGAAAGCATGTTCAAAGTTCATGGCCCAGTTATAAGCTGTTCGCTTGTCATTGATGAAAATCGAGGTGTTTCAAAAGGCTTCGGATTTATCGAGATGGAACACGAAGACGATGCCATGATTGCCATCGAAAAATTACATGGCAAAAAGATGAAGCAAAGCAGAATCCGCGTTAAGCCTGCGGAGTAATTTTAAGCCGCGTCAGCATCGCAGCTTACACCAGGCATACACTAGTAATCAGTAAACTCGACATTGGTTTCTTCGGTTTTTCTTTGAGCAAAGAAGCTGGCGATAAGCTTGCTTAACGAGGTTTGGCGTTTATCGATAATCTTGTCTGCTTGGGCTCGGCTGAGTTTACGAGTAACCAGTGTTTTGTCTTCATCTGCCTGCCATTTTGCAACACTTTCGGCAATATGCTCCATGGCAATGGGGCGGCGCTCAAATATTGCGTGGAGTGCATCACTGTTAATTTCCCAGGCGGCTGTTTCAACCGCTACCCGAATGACTGTTTTTGTTGATGCACCGGTCAGGATTATCATAATTCCAACGGACTGACCTGGGCCCAACTCATCCAATTTGATTTCGGAACCGTTGTTCATGACTTCAAATACATCGGCACGACCAGAAGCAATAATGAACATCGAAGAATTTATCTCTGAAACGGGGAGAATTCTCTCTGGCGGGCCAAAAATCCGCCAATCTGCTGCTTTGGCAAGATCTTGAATATCTTCTTCTTGCATTTGTTCGAAAACAGGCACGCGATTGAAAAGGGTGACCAGATCTTACCAGTTTGAATCATCCAACAGCGAGCCTGAAAGAAGTCGATTATCATCTTCAAGAAAAGCGTAATTCAAATGACGTTGAAATGCGAAACGAATTCCACGGCGGTTTAAACCATACCAAAGGGCGTTCGAGACTTGATCGCCAGCGAGAAACCAATCATCAAAATTTTTGGCATGAAAATGCATTTTGTATTTTGCGCTAAGTTCATCAAATCCATTGAAGGCGACAAAGTTGCCGGGGTGAGGGCTAACCTTGGGGCATTCCTTGATTGCCTGTTCCGCCACTTCCAGGACGATTGATGTCGGTGCATTGTATTCTGCATGAAAGTAGAAGGTGCGGCGCATCACATCTGTCGGGCGCGCAAGGTTACGGATTTTCCCCTCAGCAACTTTTGAATTCGGGAGGACGACGATATTCTGATCCATATCCTGTTAGGTAACACTGCGACAGTTCATATCCTTGATGAAGCCCCACTCTCCATCAAATTCCACTAAATCCCCTTTGCGAAAGGGATCATCCAGATTGAGGGATATGCCGGCAAAAATCTCCTTCAATGTTGATTGAGCTGAATACCCCATGACCAACGCAACAACACCAGAAGTGGCTGCAACTGCTGTAATAGGTTGATCAAATACAAACCGGAGGATGATCATGCCTGCCGTCAGATAGATTAAGACAGTAGCAATTTCGCGGAGCAACCTTGGAACTGCTGGCTCCCCGTCCCACGCAAGTTTGCCATGCCAGATAAACCGGTTAAGTGATTTGTTGAATAGAAAAGCGACTGCCAACCACCACAGCGCAGCTATGGCATTGGAAAACGGTTTAGCAAATTTATCTGCGGAGCCATCAAACAAGGCCAATACTTCTGATTGGCAAAGATACATAGATGATAAAAAAATAACAGCTGACAACCCAAGATTAACGCGATTCTTGCTTCGATCACTAAACCAGACAGCAAATACAGCTATGAAGATGGTGGCCGTTACGCCAGTTGCCAGAAGCTCCAGATTGACCATTAATTCCATGGAAATACTCTAGCAAAGAAAATGTACGAATACATCAATGATGTGTTATTCATCTGCAACGCATCAACAAAGGCAGATCATCACAATGTATAACGTTGGCATTATAGGCTTGGGTGGTATGGGGCAGAAAATGCTCGCAGATATGGCTGTCCATAGTTCCTTCACAGTGACAACGATATGGGACCCGGACCCGGACTCGGCAGCGGCGAGCGCTGTCATCGCCAAACACCCGAGCATGAATATAAGTGCCAATGCGGATGAACTAATCGCTGATCCGGGTGTTGATCTTGTGTACGTTGCCAGTCCGCCGCAGTCGCATCGTGGATATTTCCTGAGCGCGATAGAAGTAAAGACGGCTGTGTATTGTGAGAAGCCGTTCGGCGTCAATGTAACTGAGAGCACGGAGCTTTTGGGTGAGATTGAACGCGCAAAGCTGCCTCATGTGTTGAATTTCAATCATGGTAATGCACGTGGTAGCACGCATATCGAAAAGTAGATGAAATCAGGCGCCATGGGCGACGTTGTTGGCATTGAAGTTCTGGTCCACTTAAACCAGTGGCCGCGAGCTTTTCAGGAAACCGCGACATGGCTCGCCAAGCGCGAACAAGGTGGTTTTACACGTGAGATATTGTCGCACTGGCTTTATTTAACCCGGCGTTTATTGGGTGAGGGCGATATCGTTCATGCCCATGTGAAATACCCGGCTGATGGCACGTCTGCTGAGACCCACTTGATGGCCGACCTGGATTTCTCAGGTGTGCCCGTATTTATCCGTGCCGCAACAGGTGGTGCTGGCCCAGCTGGAACGAAGTATACGGTCCGAGGCTCGAAGATGTCATATCGACTTCATAGCGGGGGGCGGATCAGTGCCAGTGATGGCAGCCCATGGACTGAGCAATTCACAGAGATATCAGACATCGGTGATAAAGAACGCCAACGTACCCTTGATGGTGTTGCGGCACGCCTGCGCGGCGAAGATATAAATATGCCGACGGCGCGGGACGGCTTTGAAGTTCAGAAGCTTGTTAAGCATCTGCTCGCGGCGGGTGATTAACGCTAGAAATCGCTTAATCGCATCCGTTGTGGTGTGCCGCCAATGACTGGTGACAGCCAGATATCATGGCAAATTCTAACTTTGGGGCAGGCGAAGTCCCCATCATCCCTGATTTATGCTAGATTTATGAGAATACGCATGGCCTGCCTAGGGTTAAGTCATTGATCTTATGAAATTAAAATCAAGGGTTTCAGGATTCTGACTGCATTTAAGATTAAACCATCGTTCAACGTATCGATGAATTGATTATACGCGGGCACATGAATGCCCCGAAAAGAAAAGGAACGAGACATGGCGCTTCTCCCAAGCGATCAGTCACCGAAGTCTGACAATGAGTTGTTTGATTTTGAAAGTGGCGAAACTGGAGCGGACGCGGTTACAGCTTGTCCATCGCACCTGACGCGGACATGGGCGAAGCCAGGCTTTATGCATTCGCATGGAATAACGCGGAGTGGGGTTCTGGTGAACAATACAAAGCCGTTGATCTTGGTCTTATAGAACCGAACACATCTTATTCCGCGGCAATGGTTCACGACTCAACAGATGGCACCGGGACCTTAAAGGGGTACTTGAACGGTGAACTTGAAGGCACGGTAGGAAACGTTCCAGCGATGAACGCACATGGTGGCTTCGTCGGTATTGGCAAAGTGCTGAACGGCAGCATCCGCGTTGATACGTTTACCTCAAGCGGCGATGGTCATGAGTTTCAAGGTAGCATCGGCGAGATCGCATCATGGAATTCTGCGCTATCTGAAGAGGATATCAGCGACCTTACAAATCATGCGACCCAGGGTTTTGGAACGCCGGGCGGATCGCCAGAAGGTGTCGCTTTCGATCTTAACATTGCGACCAACCTGACCGACACGGACGGCTCTGAAACTGTATCTTACGTCGTTGATGGATTGCCGGATGGTGGAGCTTTGAACTTTGGAACTGATAACGGTGACGGCACATGGAGTCTTTCATCTGAGGAAGTTGATGGCTTGTCGATGACTGTTCCAACCGGATCAGATGATTTCTTGTTGAGCGTGCGTGCCGATGTCACCGAGGCCGATGGCGAAACGCATAGCAGCCTTAGCCACGTCGAAGTTGATGTTAACAATGGTGGCTTTGATGCGGGCATCAGCGGCACGGATAATACAGACGTCATTATGGGGACGGACGGTGATGACCTGATTTTTGGTGAAGCTGGCGATGACCAAATTACGGGCGGCATTGGTGCGGATCAATTGTTCGGCGGCGAGGGCAACGATACCCTTAGCGGCGGCCAAGGCGATGACACGCTGGTCGGCGGCGGTGGTAATGATATTTTTGAGCTTGGCGAGAATGGTGGCAATGATGCGGTGTAGGGTGGCGAAGGCTGGCTGGACACATTGCGCCTTGAAAGCGAGCCCGGCGAGAATTGGTCACTCGACCTCGACGAAGGCTTAGTGGTTGAACAAGCCGACGGCTATGTCGCCCTCACCAGTGACGCATCAGGCACCCTCACCCTAGAAAACGGCGAGCAAATCCAATTCGAAGACATCGAGCGTATCGACTGGTAGGGCTTTCGACCCAAGTCTCACTTCACGTAAAATCAAAGCCCCGATCTTTAAGCGCGGCGCGGAGGCCGTCTCTTGGGCGGGGTGAGAATTTGGCATCGACCTCGTGGGTCCAGGAATTGGGATGCGACTCTTTGCCGATACTGTCGTAGTGGCTTTTCAGATCGACGTCGTAGGGATCAATCGCGCCAAGCGCGGCATCCGCATTATAGCGTTCATGATGCACAATTCCAGTTACAGGCATGCGCGGCTTCTGTTTTGGCGTCTCAGTCGGAAAGCCCAGGCACATGCCGAACACAGCATAAACCCGATCAGGTAAACCAAGGATGCCCGCGATGTCTTCTGGTTTGTTACGCACCGCGCCAATCATCACGCCATGAATACCCAAAGACTCTGCTGAGACGTAAGCCGCCATGCCAACAAGCGAGGCATCGATTGAGGCAACCAAGCCAAGTTCCAGGTTATTGTTTTCCATATTGTGCCCATTACGTTCAAACGCGGATTCAATACGGGTTAAATCGGCACAGAAGGCGATGAATACTGGGCAGTCGACGATGTGCTTTTGGTTGCCACACGGCACCGCAAGTTGCGACTTTGTTTCGGGGTCTCGAACCACAATGACGCTATAAGCATGCAGGTTTGAAGACGTTGGTGCACGCAATGCACCGCTCAGAATAGCGTCGACATGCGCGTCGCTTACAGGCGTTGGGGCGTACTTCCGGATACTGCGTCTGTTTCGCAGAACGTTGATGGTTTCGCTTTCAGGCAAGCCGGTTTTCGACGTCATGATGCATCTCGCTATAATGTTTAGTTCTCGATATGTAATTTATATAAGAACGATCAACGCAGATAAACAGATGCTGCTTGAAAACGTTATACAGCGGGCATCTGTTGAGTACGGCGCGCCTCTCCTTGACGTTAAGTGGGAGGGCTGCGAGTTTTCGTTCACGCAGATGAAAGCGAAAAACTTAATCGTGGAAACCTCAATGCAACAACGTGTAAAGCTGTTCGAACCGTTAGATCTGCCGTGTGGTGTGACCTTGAAGAACCGGATCGTGAAATCTGCGATGTCGGATTCTCTGGGCGATGGAACGGGTCATCCTACAGATCAACAGATCAGATTATATCAGCGTTGGGCAGAAGGTGGAGTGGCCCTATCCATAATTGGCGAATTCCAAGGCAGTGCAGATTACGCTGAGAAACCGGGCAATCTTGTTCTTGATGAGGCTTCTGACCTTACACGATTCCGAGAGCTTGCCCAGAAGGGCGACGTAAACGGCACGCACCTGTGGCTGCAACTTGGTCACGCTGGGGCGCTTGCATACGCACCAACCAGTCACCCTAAAGGTCCGAGTGCGCTCGATTTACCTGAATTGCGCTGTGCGGAATTAACACAAGACAAAATACATCAATCGCCATCCGAGTTTGCGAGAACAGCGCAACTTGCGCAGCAGGCAGGGTTTGGGGGTGTGCAAGTTCATGCAGCACACGGGTTTCTGCTTAGCCAGTTCCTGTCGCCTCTGTTTAATAAACGAAGCGATCAATACGGTGGAAAAATTGTCAATCGTATGAGGCTTTTGCTGGAAACCATTGAATCAATACGTGCTCGTGTTGGGCCGAGTTTCCCAATTGCGGTAAAGCTGAATTCCTCGGATCAGCTTGAGGGAGGGCTTGATCAGGAAGATGCACTGAATGTGGTCGAAGCGCTGGACCAAACGTCGGTCGACGTGATCGATATCAGCGGTGGCACATATTTATCTGGTGCAACGGCCGCGTCTGACGGAGCGGGTAAAGGACCCTGTTTTATTGAGTTCGCGAAGCGTGCGCGCGGGGTGACGTCTAAGCCACTTATGCTGACGGGCGGCTTTAAGACCTGCGCGCAAGCAGAGGACGCCTTGGCCAGCGGCGCAGTCGATATAATCGGTCTTGCCCGCGCACTTGTCCTTGAACCGTCACTTCCCAATCTATGGAAAACGAATCAGAAACCAGAGCCAACCTTTCCAAGGTTCGTTGATGCACCGGAAGGCGGTATAACTGCGTGGTATACGATGCGGTTGACTGAGATCGGTGCTGACAAAGAAACGGCGGAGGTCGGTGACCTCGGACAAGCCATCCAAGACTATGAAGCGCGCGATAAAGCACGAACAGAAATATGGATGCGTCATTTTGCTCATCATGGCGATGGGTAAATTTATAAGGAGATTTACCTGTGGCAACCAAGACAACAAAAACACCTTCATATTGTGCGCAATGCCGATCACGGTGCGGTTGTCTCGCGGTTGTTGAGGATGACAAGCTTGTGCGCATCGAGCCGCTTGAGGGACACCCCAGCGGGGAAAAGCTCTGTCCCAAGGGAAAGGCTGCGCCTGAGCTTGTGTACCATAAGGACAGACTGACCCACCCCATGCGGCGAACATCCGCAAAAGATGGCACCCCTGCAACTTGGGAAGCCATCTCATGGGACGAGGCACTCGACGAAATTGCCAGTCGAATGATCACGGTTCGTGATGAGCACGGTGCCGAACAGGTTGCCTTCTCGGTGACGACACCAAGCGGCACACATATTTCAGATGGCATATCCTGGGTTGAACGTCTCATCCGTTCTTTTGGTAGCCCCAATACTATTTATGGCACGGAAATCTGTAATTGGCATAAGGACCTGGCCTCTCGATTTACCTATGGGACCGATATCGGCACGCCTGATTTTGCGAACACAGATTGTATTTTGTTGTGGGGCCATAATCCGTCTGCCACGTGGCTTGCCCGCTCAATCGAAATTCAGAAGGGGAGAAAGCAAGGGGCGAAGATGATCGTCGTCGATCCCAGGCCAACGGTCTTTGCCCAACGGGCAGATTGCTGGTTGCGCGTGAAACCGGGTGCCGATCAGGCGCTGGGTCAAGGCATTACAAAAGTCCTGATTGAAGAGGGCGGCTACGATCATACGTTCGTCACTGAATGGACCAATGGTCCGCTTTTGGTGCGTGCTGATACAGGCGCGTTCCTTCGCCAGTCGGACATCACTGTTGATGGTGATCCAGACGTACTGTTCGGAAGCCAGCAAGAAGACGGGGCCTTGATGCACTATGACGCCGCGAAAGGGCAGTGGCGTGATAGCAACGACAAGATCGATCTTCTGGCTGAGATCATGGTCGATACGAAAGAGGGCATGATCGCGTGCCAAACGGCATTTGGCATGTTTGCTGACAAAGTATGCGCGCAGCCTCTTGAATGGATTGAGACTGAAAC
>DGOK01000015.1:84999-98508 GCA_002389385.1 Rhodospirillaceae bacterium UBA4468
AAGTTACGGCGACAAGGGTGGCAACGTGCCTGGGGCTGCTGCAGCATTTGCGGATGTATCGGGCCAAGATCTTTTGAGTGATGGCCAACGGGCAAAAGCACTGGGCTTGAAGGAAAGACCGATTGGGCCTGCGCTATCTGGTTGGGTCACCGCACGCGATGTGTACCGCGCCGTGCTGGATCATGATCCGTACCCGGTAAAAATGTTGATTTCATTTGGCGGAAATATCCTCGCGTCGCAACCAGATACAGACCGTGCGATTGCAGCGCTCAAGCAATTGGATTTCCATATTCACGCAGATTTCTTTCTAAACCCCAGCGCCAATTATGCAGATATTGTCTTACCCGTTGCCACATCATGGGAACGCGAAGGATTGCGCACAGGCTTTGATGCCAGTGTCGAAGGAATGCGCACGGTACAATTGCGAGCCGCCGTTGTTAAGTCAATGGCTGAAGCGCGAAGTGATATAGATATTGTTCTGGCCTTAGCCAAAAGGCTTGGCCTTTCGTCGCAGTTTTTCGATTGTGATATCGACACAGGGTATGATCACATCCTGGCCCCGGCGGGCCTCAATATTGCGCAATTACGTGCCCATCCAGAAGGGGTGACATTGCCATCGAAAGTGCCCTATCGTAGTTACGCTGAATGTGACGAGAATGGAAATCCAAAAGGGTTCCAAACGCCAACCAGAAAACTTGAAATATATTCCGAGACTCTTTTACAGAACGGCTATGATCCAATCCCCGTATTGGAATCCGGTTTGCCCCGGCAACGCGACGATAAATTCCCACTGCAGCTGAGCGGTGCTAAAATTGTTGCGTTCTGTCATAGCCAGCACCGGAATATTGAATCACTCCGGCGTTTGATGCCTGACCCCATTCTGGAAATTTCAAAAGAAACGGCAGAGTCCAGAAACATCAATAATGGCGATTGGACGAAAGTCACGACGCCTGTCGGACATTTCGTAGCGCGGGCAAAACTCGTCAAAAATATAGAGCCGGGATCGGTCTTCGCCCAACATGGTTGGTGGATCGAAGGTGCAGCCGACACGCCCTACAGCCCAGACAACCCCATGGCAGCAAACATGAACCGAGCAATCCCAACAGACACCGCCGACCCCATCAGCGGTTCTATCCCGCTAAGGAACTCAATGTGCGATGTTGAGAGAATGGATGGTTGGTAGGTATTGCGTGCTTTTTTAATTTGTAATTGTCAGATCAAGCGCAGGACACGTCTTTCGATGTGGTCCTTAAAGTAATTGCCTAACTAGTAGCGTTTCATAATTTCGATATATACAAACCGATGGACGATTTGTCCTGAGTTTAATGTTGCATAATATACCATTAAAGTAGATTTTATATATAAAATACAATCAGATTGTATTATTTTATAGAAAACAATTATAATGTGTAATAAATATTTTTTAAAATTAAAACTAGAGAAATAAATAACGTTTGGGGGGTATAAGATGACATCGACTCAAGTAGGTCACGTCTTTGAAATGAATAATCAAGACATTCAAGAATTAAAGAAAGCAATACTGATCTTAGAAGCTCCAAGTCTAATGGTTCGTATGTCGAATGTTCTTGGGACGCCAATTGAAAAAGGTATGGAGAAATTACCCAATGATTGGCAAGAATCGATTGGAGACGTTGTTGAGCTGTCTTTGAATAAAGCTATGGAGGCAGCACTTTTAACTATGTCAGATAACGAACAGCAAATATCTTCTGATTGGCTTCACAAGGGAATGGCTGTCGCATCTGGTGCTGCAGGAGGTGTATTTGGCCTTTCTGGGTTGCTATTTGAGCTGCCTATAACAACGGCAATCATACTTAGATCGATCACGGATATTGCTAGATCAGAAGGTGAGGACATCCATTCCCCTGAAGTGGCAATGTCGTGTATGGAGGTCTTTGCATTAGGCTCACCTAAAACAAAATCAGACGATGCTGCTGAGGCATCTTATTATGCTATACGTGCAGCTTTAGGGAAAGTTGTGGCAGATTCTGCAACTTATTTAGCAACCAAAACTTCACAAGTCGCTACAAGTAAATTGGTGAATAAGCAATCAGCACCTGTTCTGGTTCGGTTTATTGAAAAAATTGCAGAAAGATTTGGCATCACCGTTACTTCCAAAGCAGCAGCCCAGTTCGTCCCTGTTATAGGTGCAATTGCTGGCGCGAGTATAAATGCGATATTCATTAATCATTATCAAGATATGGCTCGTGGCCATTTTGTTGTTCTAAGATTGGAGAGAACATACGGAGAGAATGCAGTTAAGCTTAAATACGAAGAATTACGATCCGAGAAAAAATCTCTGTCCATCAAGAAGCCACGAAGTAAAAAGATTGAAATTCATTTTGCTCAAGTAAAATCACGCAGATTTTTAGGTTAGTATATATTTCAAATTTAAATGTTGTTCCAGCAACAATCTAATCTGTGCGTGACTATAGCATTGGGCAGCGCTCAGCCTTATAAGGTTTGATGCGTATATTCATGGTCAAAAGTATTCCCGTCACGGGGTGGAGTTCGCCGAAGCCGCTGAACTTCCGTCCCAGGTTGACGACGTTGTTCTTTCTAAGCTTTGGCTTGTTCCTGTTTGGGCTTGGCGAGACGTTGCTGATCTCGGCTGGGATCGGCGTTAGTCCATGGACCGTACTGGCCCAAGGTGTCGCGATCCACACCGGCACAAGTATTGGCGTCACCACGTTCGTGGTCAGTTTTATCGTGTTGCTTGCGTGGATTCCGTTGCGACAAAAACCTGGGATCGGCACCGTGATGAATGCCATCATTATTTCAGCAACCATTGAGTTCGTGTTGCCACTTTTGCCAATGCCGGCCAGCCTTGTTTTACAAGTGGTGGCAGTCGTCGTGGGTATTTTGTTGGTTGGACTTGGCAGCGGTATCTATCTGGTTGCGAACCTGGGGGCAGGACCTAGAGACGGGCTCATGACTGGATTGCAGCGCGTGACTCAACTGCCGATTGCCTGGGTGCGGATTAGTATCGAGCTATCCGTGGTGCTGTGTGGTTGGCTACTTGGCGGTGTTGCCGGTGTTGGCACGGTGATGTTTGCGCTGGGGATCGGTCCCGCTGTCTCGGCTGGACTGTTCCTGACCGGGCGGATCGCTGGGGCCACGTCCGACAATACTTGAAGCGATGTTCTGCGCACAGTTAGTGTCTGAACAACAGGCCAGTTAGAAATATCCGTAAAGCCTTTGTTAGGCGTTCCGCGCATATTCTGAAACGCAGAGGGGGTGCGACAATTCGCGATTATACAAAGTTAGATGCGTTTCTGGACGCGCGTGTGGACGATATTTATCCGGCGCCTTTTGGCGAGCCGCATATATCCATTATCACGCAAACCGTGCCAGCATTGATTGCTCATTATGACATCAAGAAGGGGGCGAAAGTTCTCGACGTTGGCTGCGGTCACGGTCTGGCGCTGCGCACATTCCGCGAGCATGGCTACGATGTCATGGGCATTGGATTTGGTGATGAAGCACAGAAAAGCCGCGACGAAGGATTTGAGATCGTTGAGCGGGATATGTCATTTTTAGAATTTGAAGATGCGACCTTTGATGTTGTCTGGTGTCGTCATGTGCTTGAGCACAGTGTCTTTCCGTATTTCACGTTGCAAGAAATGGCACGTATCCTAAAGCCAGGCGGCGTGTTCTATGCAGAAGTTCCAGCCCCGGATACGCCGTGTAGGCACGAGCTAAATCCAAATCATTATAGTGTGCTGACACGTAGCATGTGGCTGACCTTGATTGCACGCGTTGGATTTGATGATGCACGCAACCAGGATATCAACTTCAATGTGCCGGCAGGCAAAGATACTTATTACATGTTTGATTGTCGCAAATCGTCGTAGTGCTTGATTGGCAGCACTTAAACTTTTCTATCGGTCGACGCAGATTGAAATCGAGGCTGAATGATGAATGAGCTATCTGCCTCGTCTCGCAAGAGATACGACGTCGTCATTGTTGGCGGCGCCGTGATTGGATCGTCGGTTGCATGCTTTCTTGGTAACAACCCGGACTTCGATGGTTCAATACTGGTGGTTGAGAAAGACCCAACCTACGAGTTCTCATCAACAGCGCACACCAACAGCTGCATGCGTCAGCAGTTCTCAGCCGAGATCAATATCCGAATTTCAAAGTTCGTGGCTGACTACGTCAAAAATCTGCGTCACTACCTAGGGGATGATCCACGAGTACTGGATCTCGCATTCCACAGTTACGGCTATATGTACCTGGCTGACAACGATGCGTTTGCAGATAATTTGCGCGCCGCCCAAAAGATACAACAAGCGTGCGGGGCCGGAACTCAGTTCATGACGCCAGATGATATTGCCCGCGAATATCCATTCTATAATCTGGATGGGATTATTGGCGGCAACCATAACCTGATTGATGAAGGGTATTTTGACGGCGGAACTTTGTTCGATTGGTACAAAAGGTCTGCCCGCGAGAAAGGCGCCGAATACGTCACCAACGAAGTCGTTGCGATGACGCGCAATGCCGCCGGGACCCGCGTTGAAAGTGTCACATTGTTAAGCGGTGACGTGATCACGTGTGGCCAGGTTGTGAATGCATCGGGCCCGTGCGCTGTGCTGACATCAAGAATGGCGGGAATTGAAATCCCTGTAGAGCCACGCAAGCGTTACACATTTGTCTTTGCTGCCGAGACACTGTTGGATCGGGACTTGCCGTTGACGATTGACCCAAGCGGCGTTCATGTGCGGAGTGACGGCGCATATTATTTAGCTGGATGTCCGCCAGATGATGATCACGCTGTCGACTATGATGACTTTGAGCAAGATCACAGCATTTGGGAAAGCAAAGTCTAACCAGCACTGGCGAACCGCATTCCCCGTTTTGAAGTGATCAAGGTGATCAATTCATGGGCTGGTCATTACGCTTATAATACGCTCGATCAAAATGCGATTTTAGGATCACATACTGAGGTGGAGAATTTCATTTTTGTGAGTGGGTTCTCGGGTCATGGTTTCCAGCAATCGCCAGCTATGGGCCGAGGTGCATCCGAATTGATCACGTATGGTGCATTCAAAACTCTAGATTTATCACCGTTTAGCTATGCGAGAATAAAAGCGGGTAAGCCGTTCCTTGAAAAAGCGGTTATCTGACAAGGACCCGACCCATTTGTTCTAAATATTAGAAGTCTTTGTGTCATGATGAATATCCACTCGCATGCGGGGCTTTGGTATGTCAAGAAGTCTTAGGATAATTTTTAGGGAATTTTGATGTCGCTTCTTGCGCAAACTGCTATTTTTCTCGCTGCCGCCGTGATCGCTGTGCCGCTGTTCAAGCGCTTAGGGTTAGGCTCGATATTGGGATATTTAGCGGCGGGCGCGGCGATTGGCCCTTGGGGCCTCAGGCTTGTCAGCGACGTTGAGAGTATCCTTCATTTTGGTGAGTTTGGCGTTGTCTTGTTGTTGTTCCTGATTGGTCTGGAACTTCAGCCTTCAAGATTGTGGACTATGCGTCGCCCAGTGTTTGGGTTGGGTGGCAGCCAAGTTATTTTGACGACGGGGCTTTTGGTAGCTTTCGCCTACGGTTTTGGATTGCCGTGGCAGGGGGCATTAAGCATCGGTCTTGCATCATCCTTATCATAGACAGCATTCGCCCTGCAAATCATGGCCAAAAAGTGGCATCTGATGACACGGTATGGACGTACAGCCTTCTCGATGTTGCTGTTTCAAGACATCGCAGCGATCCCGATTATTGCGCTCATGCCTTTACTCGGTGGCGCTGCGTTAGGTGGATCTCAGGTCTGGATTGATGGGGCGATCATCGCGGGCGTGCTGCTGGCCGACAGTCAATTCCGTCACGCGCTCGAAGCGGATATAGAGCCGTTCAAGGGGCTCTTGCTCAGACTATTCTTTATTGCCGTTGGCATGTCCGTGAACTTTGGATTGTTGACCACCGATTTCGGCACGGTGATCGCCCTGGTATTTGGGTTGGTTGCTCTGAAAGCCGCTGTGCTTTGGGGGCTTGGATATTTTGCAGGTTTAGCCGCTGAGGCGCGTCGATATCTCGCGATCTCAATTTCACAGGGTGGAGAGTTCGCCTTTGTGATTTTAGGAATCGTCGTCACAGCAGGGGCATTAGCACGTGAAACCGCAGACCTGACGATTTTGGTCGTCACGATTTCAATGGCAGTGACACCTCTTTTGTATCTGGCCGCAGAACGGATCTCCTTTGAGCGCCCCATGGAAGTGCTGGACGAGATGCCGGATGATAATGAACACCCGGTGATCATTGCAGGGTTCGGGCGGTTCGGGCAGATCATTGGACGTATGCTGCGCGCCAAGCGCATTGGATTTACAGCGCTCGAGCTTGATCCCAATCAGGTCAACTTCGTCGCCAAAGTATGGCAACAAGGTTTACTATGGGGACTCAACACGCTTCGATGTGATGTCAGCGGCAGGGGCAGGGGATGCCAAGGTCCTATTGCTTGCGACTGATGACGCTGCGCATTCTGTCAAAACCGCTGAATTGGTGCGCGAACGATTTCCAAATCTCACAATTATTGCCCGAGCCAAAGACCGCAGTCATGCGCACCAACTGATGGAGCAAGCTGTAACGCACGTCATCCGTGAGACATTCCATTCAGGTATCGAAGCGGGAAAGCTGACGTTTCAAAGCATTGGCTTCCCTGAAAAGGAAGCCCGCCGCATCGCTGAAATGTTCTGTGACCATGACGAACGGCAATTGACCGATCAGTTTGGTGAAGCAAAAGATGAAGCGGCTGTTCAAGCTGCGGCTGTCGCATGGGCTAGCGAACTCGAAGAGATTTTCGCAGCCGATGCCGAGGCAGACAAAGAACCTACCGACGGCACGCCGAAAAGCTAACGACGTTTATTCGAGACGGTGTACAAGGCGGGCACGAATGGTACCGCTGAGTGCACGGATTTCAGACAGTAAATCTTCATAATTATCGACGGCTGATTCCGCATCAAGAACCACGTAACCAATGTCCCCTTCAGTTTGATAGTACTGACCGGCGATGTTGATTTCGCGTTTTGCAAAGACGTCGTTCAAGCGGCCCAACTCACCCGGCAAGTTCTTCTGCACCTGAAGGAACCGTGTTCCTTTTGGGCGAGGCGGTAACAGTGCTTGGGGAAAGTTTACAGCACCAATCGTGGTGCCGATGTCTGAATAGTCGATCAGTTTACGTGCCACTTCTTCACCGATGCGCTCCTGCGCCTCTTCGGTGGAGCCGCCGACATGCGGTGTTAGAATGACGTTGTCGAGACCCTGCAGCGGGGATTTAAAAGCTTCTTTGTTTGACGAGGGTTCGCTTGGGAACACATCGATCGCAGCCCCTGCCAACTTGCCTGATTTAATCGCAGCGGCGAGTGCATCTATATCGACAATCGTGCCGCGTGCATTGTTGATCAGGTATGCGCCGTCCTTCATGGATGCAATTTCGCCTGCGCCAATCATGTTTTGGGTCTCGGCGGTGTCAGGAACATGCAACGACACAACATCTGAGTTCTCGAGAAGTTCTTTCAAGCTTGATGCTGGCTCAACATTTCCATGGCGAAGTTTGTCGGTGTGATCGAAATAAATCACCCGCAACCCCATGCTTTCAGCAAGCATGGATAACTGCGTGCCAATATTGCCATAGCCAACAATGCCCAGTGTTTTGCCGCGCATTTCACGGCTACCAATTGCTGATTTTTCCCAACCGCCCTGATGCGCAGACATGGAGCGTGGGAAAGTGCGCCTTAGAAGCATGACAGTTTCTGCAATCGTCAATTCGGCGACCGAGCGCGTGTTTGAAAATGGGGCGTTGAACACAGGCACGCCACGACGTTGTGATGCACCCAAATCAATTTGGTTTGTACCAACTGAGAAACATCCAACGGCAATCAGTCGTGATGTTGATTCAACTACATCAGCAGTGATTTGTGTCCGCGACCGAATACCAAGAATACGGGTGTCTTTAAGCTTTTCAATAAGCTCATCAACGCCCAGAGCCGTACTGAGGCGCTCAATATTGTTGTATCCGGCAGTCTTAAAGGTCTCAACAGCGGTGTCGCTGATGCCTTCAAGCAATAGGACTTTAATCATGTCCTTTGGCAAAGATGGATTTTGAATCTCAGTCATGACCAAATTTTTCCTTTTGATTTGGCCATTTGATAGCGTGTGCAGGCGCAGCATACAACGTTGATGTTGAGGAAATGCCGACATTGAGCCGGTTAATGGCCACTATCATAATGGGATGTTGCGCAGCGCCTCAGCTTGCCTTGCGGGCCATAGGTGATACTTGCGTCTGAAACCGGCGCTGGAATTATTCCCGAATGTGGCGCGCCAGCTCATTCGCAATGTCGTTGGTCTGGCTGGTGCGCCGATACAAATTTACATGGAATGGTTGCAGGCGTGACAAACCAATATCATCGGGAAGAATGCTCACGTGGCTGGGGACGGTGCTCCGCAATAATGACGTCACGGCTAAATCAGCCTCAAGGGTCGCCAGTAGGGCATCATTGTTACCAACGGGCCCGATCAATCGCCAGTCACGCTGATCCTGTTCAAGCGCGCCCAGCATTGCTGTACGAAATGTACATGCGCCATCCGTAACGGAGACCGGTAATGGCCGTTCATTGACGGCCTGGCCGCCGCGGCAACCAACCCACACCAGATCATCGGTCATCAACCGCTCGGCATTATTCGGTGTCGCCGTCTCTGTTGTCAGCGTCATATCGATTTCGCCATCTGCCAGCTGCTTTAGCAGTCTTGGCGATGAATGACAGACAAGATCAATCTTTACGTTTGGCCATGTCTCGTTAAAGCTCCGCAGGATCGGCGGCATAAAGGCACGAATTATGTCTGTTGTTACACCGAGCCGTACTTTGCCCTCAAATCCGGGAGTGCTCATTAATCCCCAGATTTCGTCGTTGAGTGCGATCAAGCGGCGCGCGTGCAAGAGCAGCCTTTCGCCTTCCGAGGTTAATGTGAGTTGCCGATGTTCACGATCAAAAAGCTCTTTCTGCAGCAGGTCTTCAAGTCGCTTGATCTGCTGGCTCACGGCCCCTTGTGTAAGGTTTTGTAAACGTCCGGCAGCCGTCATCCCACCGGTTTCAGCGGACGCGACAAAGGCGCGCGCAAAAGCGACATCAATGTTTCTCAAAGGGACGGGTGTAGTATTAGATTTCATAATGGGTAGTATAAAACAAATTCCATTACCTAATGTAAGGTTTTCCATCATGTTCTCGTCAACAGCGATGGCGAGTGTGCTCAAGCGCATATTCTTCCTCGCAAATTTTGAAAAGGAATATGGTTATGAGTAATTTATCTATTGCACTCGAGTGGATGGAGTTTGCGCTTGAGCATCGCCCTGGACGTCTTCCGCGTATCTTGGCGCTGGGTATTTTAGCGCTTCGGATACGACGTGAGCGTAATCAATTAGCGAACCTTAGTGATGCGCAATTAACTGATATCGCTGTCGACCGTGAAGCTGCGCTCAGAGAATCTACGAGACGGTTTGATGATATCCCGGCGCACCGGGTTGAAAGATAGTTTCCCAAAGGGCAGCATATCATAGAGGACTAGCAAGCCCGAGTATCACAGCTATACTGGCGTACGTTTGAACGAGGCGAATGTACGCATGGCGTCATCTAAAGAAGTCTGACTTTCCGTTGAGCAGGATTCTGCTGTGGATGATTTTTATCCATGGGCCGATCTTGGTCATGGGTGGGCACTATACGTATGCCGAAGTCCCGGTCGGGCTTTACCTGCAAGACGTTTTCGATTTTGAACGTAATCCTTATGATCGCATCGGCCATTTCTGGTAGGGTTTTGTACCTGCCTTGTTGACCCGCGAAATCCTGTTGAGGAAAACGCCGCTGGTGCCGGGCAAGATGCTTTTTCTTATATGTATCTCCATACCGCTGGCGTTCAGTGCGTTTTATGAATTGATCGAATGGTGGGCGGCGATTGCCCTTGATCAAAACGCCCAAGCATTCTTGGGAACACAAGGTGATCCGTGGGATACGCAGTCTGATATGTTTATGGCGTTGATCGGCGCGATCACAGCTTATGTCATCTTGTCGAAGCTTCAGGATCGACAATTAACAACACTGCAAAAGGTATGACGATGCGTGTCGCAGTTGCAGGGACAGAGTTCTTTAGCCAGTTTCATTTTGACGCATGGTCGCGGCTTGATGTTGACGTGGTTGGTATCTGTTCATTGGATCACGATGTTGCTGGGCTGGTCGCAAAAGACTTTCCGGATTGTCAGATCTTTGATGATTTTGCCGAGATGCTTACAGCGACGTCTCCTGACCTCGTGGATATGGTCACGCCGCCACCAACCCATCTTGCGTTCGTGACACAGGCCCTCCGCAATGGTGTCGCCACGATCTGTCAAAAACCTTTTTGCGGGTCACTTGATGACGCCACAAAAGCGGCTGACATTGCGACCGAGACGGGTGTGCCCTTAATCGTCCTCGAGAACTTCCGTTTCCAGCCGTGGTATGGCGAGAATAAAGCGCAACTGGGGGCAGGTGCACTCGGCGATGTGTATCAAGGCACGTTCCGTCTTCGCCCCGGTGACGGGCAGGGACCGTCGGCGTATCTGGATCGCCAGCCTTACTTTCAAGACATGCCAAGATTGTTAGTCCATGAAACGTTGGTGCATCTGATTGATGTATTCCGCGCATTGTTTGGTGATGTGAGCCATGTGTTTGCTGATCTCCAGCGCTTGAACCCGGCTATCAAAGGCGAAGATGCAGGCGTGATTATCCTTTCATTTAAAAATGGCAAACGCGCTGTGATCGATGGCAACCGGTTGGTCGATCATGCTGCAAAGAATCGCCGATTGGTGATGGGCGAAATGTGGGTGGAAGGCTCAGCCGGCACGCTCCGCCTTGATTGGGATGCGCATCTGTTCTCTCGCGCAGATGGAAGCAATGATGAGCAGCCTTTGGACTATGCGTGGAACGATCACGGCTATGGCGGTGATTGTGTATATCGATTATGCGCGCATGTTCTGGAGAAACTGCAGGCTGGTTAGACGCCTGAGAATACAGCCGTTGATTATCTATCGAACCCGAAAATCGTCGAGGCGGTTTATCTTTCTGATGCCGAAGGACGACGCATCGATTTAGATGTGTAACGCCGATAAACGGCCCTCTAAATAGGAGGCTTGTGAGCGGGTTTTCAGCGGATTAGCATGCGGCCATGATCGACGTCACAACACTCCTGATTATTTTTGGCACATTTCTGTTAGCGGGCACTGTAAAAGGTGTCATCGGCTTGGGCTTGCCTACGGTCAGCCTTGCGATCTTGACGGTCGCGTTTGATCTGCCGCAAGCCATGGCGCTGCTTTTGGTGCCGTCGTTTGTCACCAATCTTTGGCAAGCCATGGTCGGCGGTCATGCACGTGAGCTGATTGCACGGTTGTGGCTCTTTTTCGCGACAGCGACGTGTGTGGTCTGGGTCGGGGCTTTAGCGCTGACGCGTGTCGATCTATCGGTGCTCTCCGCACTGCTGGGCGCACTTATCGCAACATACGCTGCGCTTAGTCTCATCGGTGTGCGCCTGAGTATCACAGAACGCAAAGAAACATGGGTTGGCCCGGTATTGGGGATAATCAACGGCGTGCTCACAGGGATGACGGGATCGTTCGTGGTGCCTGGTGT
Organism: Rhodospirillaceae bacterium UBA4468; assembly: GCA_002389385.1. Lineage (GTDB taxonomy): Bacteria > Pseudomonadota > Alphaproteobacteria > Rhodospirillales > Casp-alpha2 > UBA4479. The sequence continues at coordinate 96,672 of DGOK01000015.1, forward strand.
GATGTTCCTGCAATCCATTGGATTAAGCCGCGATATGCTGATCCAGGCGATGGGCATCCTTTTCACGCTGTCGACATTGGCACTTGGCGTGGCGCTCGGTGGCAATGGCTTGCTAAATAGCGATCAAGGAGTGATGTCGGCGACGGGCTTATTGCCTGCGATTGTTGGTATGATGCTGGGTCAGCGTATTCGCGCCAAGTTCTCGGAAGACAGTTTCCGTAAAGTCTTCTTTGTTGCCCTACTCGTGACGGGTGCGTACATAATTGTCACGGCAATCGACGTACTCTAATCGGTTCGTTATCATGGCAGAATCATGATGACAGCATACAACCATCAGCGACGGAGAGCCCCGTGGATGCGATGAGTGCAATAGCTTTAGCCCTCGGCGCATCGTGGGCCAGCGGTCTTAATCTTTATGCAACGACACTTGTGTTGGGTAGCCTGGGCGCGTTCGGCGTTGTTGATCTGCCAACAGATTTAGAAGTGCTTGAGACACCCCCTGTGCTGATCACCGCTAGCGTGCTCTATGCCCTTGAATTCTTTGCAGACAAAATTCCTGGTATCGATAGCCTGAATGATACGCTGCATACGTTTATTCGTATCCCGGCGGGTGCTTTGCTGGCGATGGGGAGTGTGTCTGATGTGGCTGAGTCATGGCAGGTCGTGGCTGCGTTATTACTCGGCGGCGTCGTCAGTGCGGGCACGCATGCTGCCAAAATGGGATCGCGCGCGATTATTAATACGTCGCCTGAGCCATTCTCAAACTGGTTCGCGTCCATTTTTGAGGACGTCATTGTCGTTATTGGATTATTGTTGGCGTTGTTCAGTCCCACGGTGTTCCTCATCTGGATGGTGATGTTTGGGTTATTCCTGATGTGGGTGCTGCCAAAACTGTGGCGTGGCCTCAAGACGTTGTGGCAACGTATCCAGGGGTTTCAGGAAGATCGTAAGTCCGGCGGCACAGGCAATGCCATTGCGCGTGCGTTTGCCGGTGCGCCGCCAGCCTCGGGGCAATCCGAACCACAGCCCCCCGCAACGCGTCCATGATTAAGACATGGACAGCCGCTTTGGTTGTCGCACTAGGCGTTATCTGGACACCTGTTGGGTTTGCCGCCGATGCCGACCTGAACGACATTCTGCTCCGCCCCTATCCAGACCGTATTCAGGCGCTGAAGACACCGGTTAATGTCGGTATTCGTTATGATAAGGCCCCTAAGCGCAGATTTGTGACAGATATCATCTGGGGGCCTGAAAAAGCACCTGGCCTGTATCGCCTCAATGCGACGGGGACGTTGGAAATTACCTCTGACAAGGATGGACCGGTTCTTAAGATGACCCGCGAAGCGACGTCATTTACGTTTGGGCCTAAGAAAATCAAGCGCAAGGATAAGGGCGGTATTACTGCGTTTATCACGCCGTTGGGTCGATACCGAAAGCTTGAACTCCGTTTGCCCGGTCTCGATAGCAAAGCACACCGAGCGCAATTTGCGGACCTGGGCTTAAGTCTGATTGATACTGGGCGGATTCCGCCGTTCCGATGACTAGAGTTGCGTGCGGGTTCGGATGACACGGCGGGTAAGTCTCAATTCAAGCGCGAAAAAGATGCGCGGATTGATATTCTTGAGGCTATGCAGCCAGTCCTTGGCATGATCCTGGAACTTCTAGAGCGTGGTTTGCATACGGGTCAACGATTGACTGTACTGCGCCGGGACTTAGGAGATTTATTCCGAGATGCCGGGCCGGTTCCCTTGCGTGTCGAAGGCGTCGTTGCAGGGGTGGCCGAAGTTGATACACAACGCTTCCTCGCCATTCGCCTCGACCGGGCTGATATAACGCC
>DGOK01000015.1:98570-115675 GCA_002389385.1 Rhodospirillaceae bacterium UBA4468
TCGCGAACATAGAGCTTGTCGTCTTGTATGGTACCGAGGCCAGTGTGTTTAAATTTGTCGAGTGCCGGGCGCTGATCGCGGAATAATATATCCCTTATGACAACGGGCTTTCTCCACCGCGCCGAAGTCGCTAAGTTTATGTTCAGAAGGACATTTTCTCATGAGTTTAAAAAATATTGCGTTTGTCGCAGCCCCATCATCTGAGGCCGAAAAGGCGACGGCCCGCTTGATCAAACAGTATGGCGGCGTGAGCCCTGATAAGGCTGATGTGATCGTGGCATTGGGCGGCGATGGCATGATGCTGCATACAATCCATGATTTTTTGGACCGCGATGTGCCGATCTATGGGATGAACCGTGGATCCGTCGGCTTTATGATGAACGAGTTTTCAGAAGAGAATCTGCCTGCGCGTCTTGACCGTGCCGAACTAATTGAGATGCATCCGTTGCGGATGAGTGCGACAGACCTGGACGGTAAAATTCATACGAGTATCGCGATTAACGAAGTATCGCTTTTGCGTGAAACACGTCAGGCCGCCAAGATCAAAATTATTGTCGATGGTGTCTCGCGTATGGACGAGATGATCTGTGACGGTGTTTTGGTTGCGACGCCAGCAGGGAGCACGGCGTATAACTTGTCTGCTTCAGGCCCCATCATTCCATTGGGTAATGATCTACTGGCGTTGACACCAATCAGTGCGTTCAGGCCTCGTCATTGGCGCGGCGCTTTATTGCCCGCCAAAGCTAAGATCGCTTTTGAAGTCCATGATCCTGATGATCGTCGTGTTAGTGCGACAGCCGATTTCAATGAAGTCCGTAATGTTGTGTGCGTGGAAATATCCGAGGATCGTAGCCTCGCGCCAAAACTTTTGTTTGATCCCGAGCATAACCTCGAAGAACGGGTCTTAAAGGAGCAGTTTAGCGCTTGAGTGAATATCTAGAAGCCGAAGACCGTCCCCAGAAACCCGACTCCCGAGATTGGAAACAACGCTTCCCTGTAATGATAGCGACCCTTTTATGGGGTGCGCTGGGCGGTTGGTTGTTCTCGCTCGCGGGCATTCCACTCGCGTGGATGATTGGCTCCATGTTCTTTACGGCAGGTATTGCCGTTGCAGGTGTGCGCCTTAAAGGACCCGGGAAAGGTCGTGCCATAATGATTACGGTGCTGGGCGTCATGCTCGGCAGCGCATTCACGCCGGATGTTCTCGAGCAAGCTTCAAGCTGGATTTTAAGTATCGCTGTGCTGATTGTTTTTGTCGTCGTGATCACGGTGTTCTTGTCTTGGGCGTTCCAGAAGTTTGGCAAGATGACCAAATTTGAAGCGGTACTTTCGGCAACCCCCGGCGGCTTTGGCGAGATGATTTTGATCGCTGAATCCTATGGTGTTGATGTGCGGGCGATTTCGCTTATTCATGCCACACGTGTCATGTTCACAGTGATGTTGATCCCGTTGTATTTCCGTATCTTTGAAGGCTATCAGCCGCCGGAAATCTCACCGATGGGATCGGTGACAGAAATGGGTCTACAAGATGGGTTGATTTTAGCCGCATGTGCTTTTGTTGGTTATGTTGTGGCGAAGCGCCTGAAGCTACCCGCAGCCGCGTTACTGGGTCCTATGGTCGTCAGCGCCATTGTTCACTTCATGGGCTTTACGACAGCGAAGCCACCCGGCGAGCTTGTGAACCTGGCTCAGCTTGTCATTGGCACGAACGTGGGGTGTCGTTTTGTTGGCGTCGAACGTCGTCAGTTAATCAATCCCGTAGGTATTGGTATTATCGGTGCGGCGGTAACGTTGGGTATGGCATTGGGTGCGGCGTCATTACTGCATAATATCACGCAGCTGGATTACCATGCGCTCTGGATTTCCTTTGCACCGGGCGGATTGGCCGAGATGACGTTGATCAGTTTGGCGATGGGCATTGATACAGCCTTCGTCTCAACGCATCACATCGTCCGCATCTTGTTTATTGTGATGGCGATTTCAGTGGTTAGTCGAATGCTGTTTGGTCCGCCCAAGCATGAAGAGGGTGATTAACGGTGATCCGCACCAACGGCATCGGCAACGTGCTCAAATCCATCGCGTTTTAACAGGCCTGCAAGTGTCCGGCACATGCGACCGGGCAGGAATGGGCCTTCGTAAACCATGGATGAATAGAATTGCACCAGTGATGCGCCAGCTCTGATTTTATAATAAGCATCCTCACCAGACATGATGCCGCCGACACCAATCAACGGCACCTGACCGTTCGTCGCCTTATAGAGATCACTGAGAATTTTTGTCGATGGTTTCATAAGTGGCTTGCCACTCAGGCCGCCGCCTTCTGACTTTGACGCATTGATCAGGCTCGCAGGGCGATCAATTGTTGTGTTGGTGGCAATCAAGCCGTCGACGGCGCTGGAGCCTGCAACAGTCGCAATATCTGCAATGTCATCATCGGTCAGGTCGGGTGCGACCTTAACCAGAAGCGGCGGTGTGTTGGTGGGGACAGTTTTGTCGAGCACGTCCCGGACGCGCGATACCAGTGCTTCCAACTCAGCCTTGTCTTGTAATGCCCGAAGCCCCGGCGTGTTCGGCGAAGAAACATTGATGACCATATAGTCCGCATACTGAGCCAGTTTCTCGATGCCAATGACATAGTCAGCAGCAGCATCTTCGGTTTCTTTATTCTTACCCAGATTAACCCCAATGACACCAAGCCCCCGGGTCGGTGGCAGGGCTGAGAGGTTTGCTGCGGTATAGTCTACGCCCTTTGAATTAAAGCCCATGCGGTTGACCACACCTTCGTCTTCATCGAGGCGAAATAACCGTGGTTTTGGATTGCCAGCTTGCGGGCGCGGCGTGACAGAGCCGATCTCCACAAAGCCAAATCCAAGCGCCAAAGCTTGCATGGGTACGTCAGCGTTCTTGTCGAACCCTGCGGCAAGCCCAATAGGATTAGCAAAGTCGCGGCCCCATAAGTTTGTTTCTAAAACCGGATCAGAAAACGGGGCCCCAGAGACGAGACGTCGTTTGAGTGCCCAAAGTGCCATGTTATGAGCGGTCTCGGCCTGTACACAGCCGATAAAGGGACGCAGCATCGAATAGAGATCAGGCACGTGTTTTAGTCCAACTCAGGTGGTGGAAAGCCGCTTGGGAAAATGTGAATGCCGTTATCATCCAGAGGCAACGGCTCAGTGTCGATAACATCGTCTGTATTCAATGGACCATATAGATGCGGGAACAATGCACCGCCGCGCGAAGCTTCCCACTTCAATGCATCACCCAAGGCCGTCGTATCGACGGCGAGTAACAGAATGCCATCCTGACCACAGCGATGTTTTGCTGCGGATGTCCAGACCTGTTCGTAGGTTGAGAAATGGATGAAGCCGTCGGCCTGATCCTGACTTGAGCCGGGATATGATCCACTGGCTTGTGCCTGGGCCCACTCGTCAGCCTTGCACATATGATAAATGATTTTGTCGTTCATGATGGCAACGTAGCGCATGATGACCTTGAGATACAGTGCGGATTATGCCCCTCTCGTATCATCAATGATCATACAAGTCGTCATTCCGGCGTAGGCCGGAATCCAGGGTATCAAAACATCATTCAGAGTTTCTGGACCCCGGCCTTTGCCGGGATGACGATTTATCTTCTATTGGGAGCGCTTAATGTGGGCCATTTAATTCGCAATCGCGCGTTTAATGGCCGCATGACAGTGGATGTCCGTGGTTGAGAACAATAGGACGTCCGTGTGACTGGCATCAATCAATAGGGGGATTTCGGTGCACCCCAATACAATGCCTTCGGCACCACGCGCAGCCAGGCTTTTCGTCAGATCGATATATTCTTCAAGTGTGGTATCGAGGAATTTCCCCGCAACCATTTCGTTCATGATCGAATCATCAACGAACGTCCGCTCATCATCGTCCGGGATAATTGTTCTGATGCCATGGTCATTGAGCACGTCCGCATAAAACCCAAGTTCCATGGTTTTGCGGACACCCAATAATGCGACGGTCGAGATACCGGCTTCTTTAATTTTCTCAGCGGCTGCGCTGGCAATATGGAGGAAGGGAATTGAAATCAGTTTTTCGACCTCGGGCACGAAGCGGTGAACGTCATTACAGGTGATGACAATAAATTCAGCGCCTGCGCGTTCGACGGATTTAGCTGCCGATGCGATCATCTCGAACGCTGCATCTTCATCGTTCCGACGATAGACATATTCGGCATAAAGCTCGCGGTTGACGCTTTCCAAGACGATATGTGCAGAATTCACACCACCGAGTTCAGCCTGTGTGATCTCGTTCATCAGGCGGTAATACTCTGCGGTGGAGACCCAGCTTAAGCCGCCAATCATGCCGATTTTCTGCATTGGTTTTTTCTTTCTATGGGGATGAAACGGATTGTATATCAGTATTGTTCTTGGCGGTTAAAATAGCGCATGATCTGCCTCACCTTCAATGCGCATAACCAGATTATGGAGAGAAAACCTTGAGCACCCACACGATTGATATCGTTGATCGTCTTTACGCCTACATGCTGGATATTTCACTCCGCGAGCCAGACGTTCTGAGACGTTTGCGCGACGAGACCGCTAAGCATCCGATGGCGATTATGCAGATTTCCCCAGAGCAAGGGCAGTTGATGCAGATGCTGGTGCGTATGCTGGATGCCAAAAACTGTATCGAAGTCGGGGTCTTTACGGGGTACTCATCTTTGGTAGTGGCTTTGGCGCTGCCTGCGGACGGGCGGATCGTCGCGTGCGATATTTCTGAAGATTATACCGCTGTGGGTGAGCCTTTCTGGAAGGACGCTGGGGTTCGGGGCAAAATCGATCTTCGGATTGCGCCTGCGACAGAAACGCTAGATGCAATGATCACGGCGGGCGAGACGGGGGATTACGACTTTGCCTTCATCGATGCAGATAAGCCGGGCTATCCAGAATATTTTGAACGCTGTCTTTCGTTACTTCGTGTCGGTGGCGTGATTGCCGTCGATAATATCTTTATGGATGGCAATGCAGCGGATCCAGACACAACGTCCGAGAATGCTCAGGCGATGCGGAAATTCAATGCGATGCTAAAAGATGATACGCGGGTTGAGCTGTCTCTAATCCCGATTGGTGATGGCCTGACGCTGGCGCGAAAGGTTTAGAAAACGCCCCCTCACCTGTCCTCTCCCCCACTGCGTAGGGGAGAGGAACTCTCGGATCAATGCAGAGTTCCACTTATCCCTCTCCCCCTTCTAGGGGGAGAGGTTAGGTGAGGGGGCTTTCTTAAATACTTACTTATTCTGCCAATCGGCTTTGCGCTTCTCAGCGAAAGCGGACATACCTTCTTTCTGATCTTCAGTTGCGAACGCGGCGTGGAAAGTCCGACGCTCAAACAGGATACCTTCAGCAAGCGTTGTCTCGTAAGAACGGTTCACTGATTCTTTGATCATCATGGTTGTCGGTGTCGACATACTGGCGATGGTTGACGCTGTCTTCAGCGCGTCTTCAAGCAATTCAGCAGCTGGTACAACGCGGCTGGTGAGACCAGCGCGCTCAGCTTCTTCAGCGTCCATCATGCGACCGGTTAAGCACATTTCCATGGCTTTAGATTTACCAACAAAACGTGTCAGGCGCTGCGATCCACCAGCACCGGGTAAGATGCCCAACTTGACTTCTGGCTGACCGAACTTGGCGCGATCACCGGCGATAATGAAATCACACATCATGGCCAGCTCACATCCGCCACCAAGGGCGAAGCCGTTCACAGCAGCAATGACGGGCTTGCGGCATTTTGCCACACGCTCCCACGTGGAAATGAAGTTCGACATGTATGTGTCCATATATGACTTGGACTGCATTTCTTTGATGTCTGCGCCTGCGGCAAAGGCTTTTTCTGAACCGGTGATGACGATACAGCCGATATCGGTATCAGTTTCAAACGTATCAATGGCAGTGCCTAACTCATTGATCAGGGCGTCGTTCAGAGCGTTTAACGCATCTGGGCGATTGAGAGTAATAAGGGCGACGCCGTCATCTTTTTTCTCGGCAATAATGTTCTGGAAATCCATGGAATGCTCCTCAAGGATAGAAATTCGGATGCGCGAACAGACGCGCTCGGAGCACGGTTTTGCCATATGAATGGGCTTAGGGAAAGAATTTGTTCGCAACTGCAAACAAAGGGGAGGCGTTATGAGCCGACAGACTTCACATAATTCATGCAATCGCGAAACGCAGTTGCGGCATGATTGCGGAATTGCTCTTCCATTTCCCAGGTCTGATTGATCTGGTTATTGATGCTGCCCGCAGCGTCTTCGTCGTTTGTCAGACGAAGAGAGGCGTTTAATTCAGCAAGTGAGGCTTCGCGGTTCTGCTCAGTGGCTTCAATCATCGCATTATAGTCGGCTTTGCAGGTGGCTTCGGTCACATCTGCAACAGCGAATACAGGGTGCCAGAACAACAGGCCTAGAAAGAGGGGGAGAATATATTTCATCAGAAAACCTAATTAACCGCCGGTGACAGACATATGACGACCAACGGCTGGCGCACTGTCGCGACGGTCGATAATAAAATCATGGCCTTTTGGCTTGCGACCAATGGCTTCATCAATAGCTGCGTTCAACAATGCATCGTCTTCGCTTGCCCGGATCGGGGCGCGCAGATCAGCGGCGTCTTCCTGGCCCAAGCACATGTAAAGTGTACCCGTGCAGGTGAGCCGAACGCGATTGCAGCTTTCGCAGAAATTATGTGTGAGCGGTGTAATGAAACCCAGCTTTGCACCCGTCTCGACGATTTCCGTATAACGTGCTGGACCACCGGTACGATAAGGAATTTCTTTCAGGGTCCAGCGCTTTTCCAGGTCCTGACGGACTTGAGACAAGGGGAGATACTGATCAACGCGGTCTTCGCCGATTTCACCGAGCGGCATGGTTTCAATCAATGTCAAATCGAAACCGTTCTCGCCGCACCAGCGGATCATATCATCAAATTCCATGGCATTCAGATGCTTCAACGCGACGGCGTTAATCTTTACCTGAAGCCCGGCCTTCTTGGCAGCAGCCAAGCCCGTCATCACCTGTTCCAGTTTGCCCCAGCGGGTCGCTTCCTGAAATTTAACGGGGTCGAGTGTATCAACAGAAACATTGATGCGTTTAACGCCTGCGGCCACCAGATCATCGGCATAGCGATGCAATTGGCTGCCGTTCGTCGTCAACGTGAGTTCTTCTAGTTCGCCGGTGTCGATGAGTTTGCCTAGATTGTTGATCAAGCTCATGATGTTTTTACGCACCAGAGGCTCGCCACCTGTTAGGCGCAGCTTTTTGACACCTTTGCGCACAAAGGCTGTGCACATGCGCTCAAGCTCCTCGAGGCTTAGGACATCTTTTTTGGGCAGGAAGGTCATGTCTTCAGACATGCAGTAGACGCAACGGAAATCACATCGATCCGTCACAGAAACGCGGAGATAGCTGACGTGGCGACCAAACGGGTCGATCATCGAATCTTTGTCTGCTTTGCTCTCTATGCCGTCCAAAGTGTCAGTCCTTATTTCTTCCGCACCCTTAATATAGGCACGTTAACTCTATTCGTCATCCCCGCGAAGGCGGGGATCCAGCACATCGTTTATCTAGGTTCCCGCTTTTTGGGGAATGACGATGTAAAAGCTAAGCCTCACCATCGGTCAGGCCTTTTTTGATCATATCATCTTTTGCCTTTTTGCGCAGGTCATCTCGCTCGCGCAGATAATCTTCTGTGGTCTTAGGCACAGGAACGGTGCCGTGTGCCAATGGATTGTCGCCATCGGTCGCCATTTGCACGATACGACAGTCGTCGCACATCTTGATCCGGTCAAGCTTTCCAGGTCCCTGGAACATTGCATGGTCTTTGAGTTTGTCGGTCAAATGCGCCAGCGATGCATGGGTCGCGAACGGCTTGCCACAGCGAATACAGAGGAACGGTTGCTCTTCTTTGATGACCTGATGAGACCGCGCTTCTTCGGCGAAGCTTAACCGTGGCTCAAGTGAGATCACTTTCTCAGGGCAGGTATTCTTACAGAGACCACACTGCACGCAGGCATCTTCTGTAAAGCCAAGTTGTGGCAGCCCTTCATTATCCTTAAGTGCCCCCGTTGGACATGCGCCAACGCATGCAAGGCAAAGGGTACAGTTTTCTGCATCGACAAGGACGCGGCCAAACGGTGCCCCTGCGGGTAGCACAATCTCGTCGACCGGGCTTGGGGATTTCCTATGCAATGCATCAAGCGACAGGCGCAGGACTGAGCGTTTACGTCCAGCGGCACCGATATCACTTGCGGCAATTGCTGTTGCTGGTGCAGTGCCATACAAGGCCGCTTCCAATTGATCTGGATCGTCGGGCTCAAGCAAGCGAACGCGCCCGGTGCCGTATCCAAGCCCATCCGTGATGGCATCAACAATCGCGAACTCACCTAACAGTGTGTCGCGGTCTTCGCGTTTCTTAGGCGGCAAAACAATCGCCACTTCTGAAGCACCCAATGCCAACGCCAGTGTAATTGTCTCAATGCCGATCTGTGTCGCCTGATTAATGGCAAGAGGCAAAACATGCCCCGGGAGTCCGCGACCGTAACGCGCAGAAAGGGCGATGATGTCGCGCCCAAATGTATCATCGTGAACCAGCACAACCGGCGTCTCGCCGCCCGCTTTGGTGTACGTGCCTACCAACGTGCGCAGACGTTCTGTTACCGTGTCGCCAGCGGGTAAGTTATACCGCGCGGCCCCGGTAGGGCAGACGACGGCGCAGAGGCCACACCCAGCACAGGTATAGGGATCAAATTTGACCTTGTCGCCATTCGGGACAATCGCAATGGTTGGGCAGACATCGAAGCAGTTCGTGCACCCGGTAATCTTGCTGGCGGAATGCGCGCAAATCCCAGCATCATAATCAATATATTTTGGTTTCTCGTATTCACCAATCATATCGCTGAGCGTGAACAACGCTTCCATCACCAATGCCGGATTACCCGGATCAGGATTGAAATAGCCATCGCGCTTTTCAGGGGCCGGGAATAAGGGAGTATCGCCACGAAGATCAAGGATCAGATCGCAGGTGGAACTACCAGCTTCACCAATGCCGGTGAACTCCAACTTGGATTTGGAACTCGGCACGGTCGGGCGGAAATTCTCAACATTAACTTCGAAGGCGCCCAAGTGACCACGCGCACTTTTGATATTGCCCATAAACACAGGGATATCCATGACGTTGGGTGGGCTGACATCAGCGCCACCTTGCAAGACCACGGTGACGTCCATGCGGTCGGCCAGTTTGCGCGCGGCCTCGATGGCGCTGTCATCTTTACCAAGCACTAAGACAATGCCTGTGCTAACCATTGTGACGGACGTCGCATCGCGCACTTCCAAAGCGGCTTCACTAATCAGTGCGGCCATCTTGGCAGTGACGTTTGTATCTTTGTTCTGGCCGTCTTCTGACCATCCCGCGAGCTCGCGGATATTCACGAAGTTGGCTTCAGGGGCTTTATCGCCCAATTCTTCGAGAGCATCTAGAAACAGAGGCGCTTCTTGCGTGCAGGCAACGAGGATTTTATCTGCCTTGCCAGCATCATCCATAAATCGGTCCAGCTCAACACGGCACAGGTGTCGCGCGGGTTGTAACTTGCCTTCGCCGCCGAGGGCCTTGGCGAGCGCATCGCCGTCGATGCTCATGGTATCTTCACATGAACAGACGAGAACTTCTTTACCGTTAAGCTTCATTGCCGTTTCTTCCTTCCCAGGTTGCCTTTAATATAGTCATGGTACGTCCATTTTTATAGGGGGGTCCCCTAACGTATCCGATGATTAGGCATGTACTTGGAATTCATAACGCATATTGTATGGAAATAAAGACATATGAAGTTTAGGGCTTCTTGGCAGGGACTTCGGAAACAGGCGTACGCATGAGAGATTTGATGACCACACACGAGGTAGCAGACTATCTGCGCCTCAAGGAACGCAAGGTCTATGACCTGGTCGCGACCGGTGAAATTCCATGCACCCGGGTCACAGGCAAGATTCTGTTTCCAAAACAGCTGATCGATATCTGGCTGGCCCGTTCCTCGACGTTTCCTGATATTACGGCTGCGCAGGCAACGCCTCCACCACCCGTGATCGTTGGCTCACATGACCCATTGTTAGAATGGGCAGTACGAGGATCAGAATGTGAATTGGCGTTGATGCCGGGTGGCAGTCTGGATGGCCTGCAACGATTTGCCCGCGGAGAAGCGGTCGCCTGCGGTATGCATGTTCTGGATATGATTGATGGCGGCTATAATGTGTCCGCTGTCAGCGAAGCCAACGCAGGGATGGATTGTGTTCTGATTGAATGGGCATGGCGTGAACAGGGATTGATGGTCGCCAAGGGCAACCATATGCGGATCACATCGATCAAGACGGCGTCATTTGCCCGTGCCAGGTTTGTGCTCCGCGAAGCCCAGGCGGGCAGCCGCGTGCTGTTTCAGTTCCTTGCGAGCCAAGCTGGTGTCGATATCGATAGCCTAGATGTCGCCGATATTGAGGCACGTTCGGAGACCGATGTTGGTCTGTCCATTATCGAGGGCCGCGCCGATACCGGACTAGGTATTCAAGCGGCAGCAAAACAATTGGGGCTCGATTTTATTTCGTTACACCGCGAGCGTTATGATCTTTTGGTGCGCCGGAAAGATTTCTTCGAGCCGCCTGTCCAACGTTTACTTAGCTTTGCGCGCGGGCAGGGCTTTGCCGAACGCATTAAAGATATGAGCGGATACGATACTGCAGGCCTTGGCACCGTGCACTACAACGCACCTTGACCTTTGTGGCTGATGACATGATATCTAAGAATATAATGGGAGACATATGAATGACTGATCAGGAATTTCTCGACGCTGCGGCACGTGGTGACATTGAAGTCGTGCAGGCCGCGTTGGACGCAGGGCAAAAAGTCGATACAGCGGACGAACACGGGAACACCGCATTGATGATGGCCTGCGCAAGGGCACAGCGCGATGTGTGCAAGGCACTTTTAGCTGTAGATGCGAATACCAATCATAAGAACAAATTTGGCCTGGGCCCACGGGACTGGGTCGATTGGTCTGACAACGATAGCGCTGTCCGTAATTTATTATAATCCCCTCTCCCGAGGGAGAGGGTGGCGCGCAGCGCCGGGTGAGGGGTGTTTCACCAAAAGGAAAGGAACCAACAATGACCGCGTATATGATCGCACAAGTTGATGTGCATGATCCGCAGCTATTTGAAAAATACCGTGCACTTGTCCCGGACACCCTCACTAAATACGGCGGCGAATATATTGTTCGCGGTGGCGAGATGGCTGTCCTCGAAGGTGACATGCCGTTCCCGCGTATCGTTGTGATCAAGTTCCCTACATTTGATGATGCCAAAAATTGGCACGCATCTGAAGAGTATAAAGGCGCGATTGAAATTCGTCAGGCGGCATCAAAAGGTATTCTCGTTGCCGTGGATGGCTATGATGGCTGATCTCGCGTCACAAATATGGAATGCCCGAAAAAACGGTGGGCATGTTGCCGTTTCTGAAATCGATGCGATTGGCTCTCGGGCTGCGGCGTATGCAATTCAAGCAGCAGGTGCGAAGGCATCTGAGCTCACGCGGGCTGGCTGGAAAGTCGCTGCGACGAGCGGTCTTGCACAAGAATTACTGGGGATGGAAGGGCCGTCTATCGGGCCCGTGTTCGCTGAATTAATCCATGAGCCCGGCGATAAACTCGAAGCACGCCCGGAACAAGGCACGGCCGTTGAATGCGAATTTGCGTTTGTTATGGGTCGAAATCTGGGCAGCAGTCAGGAAATCACGCGAGCTGATGTGGTGGCTGCAATCGAGCGTGCACATATCGCCATCGAAGTTGTTGGCTGTCGGTTTGAAGGCGGCTTCAAGGGTGCGGGCTCACATCTTTGTATCAGTGATTTCTCATTCAATGTTGCGTTTGTGCCGGGACCTGAAATCGCGAACTGGCAAGACGTCGACCTCAAAGCCGTGATGGCAAAATTATTGCTGAACGGTGATGTGGCCAATCAGGGCGTCGGCGCAGATGTGCTCGGTGATCCCGTCGAAGCACTATGCTGGGCAGCGAACGAAGCCAATGGCATCGGCTTACCATTCCGCAAAGGCGACGTCATCACAACAGGCACCATGACAGGCGCCACGTTGGTCAATCCCGGTGATCAAGTCATTGGTGATTTTGGCGACTTGGGTCAGGTCGCACTTTCTTTTTAAAGTTTAAGCTTTACCCCCTCACCTAACCTCCCCCCTAAAAGGGGGAGAGGGATAAATAGGACTGTGTTTTGATACGTGAGTTCCTCTCCCCAACGCAGAGGGGGAGAGGACAGGTGAGGGGGCGTCGCTATGTACGTTGACTCCCCGGCTGAGCATTCGCGAAGAATGCCTGATTGCCAAGAATCTGATACTCGCCAATTTTCGTTTGGCCTTCTGGAGATACCACCCAATCAACAAATGCCTGACCGAGTGCTGTTTTGATGTGGGGATGTTTCTTCTCGTTGATCAGGATGATGCCGTATTGGTTGAACAGAACGGTGTCGCCTTCGACGAGGATTGTTAGATCGCCCTTGTTCTTGAACTTGAGCCATGTGGCGCGGTCGGTCAGAGAATATGCACCCATGCCAGAAGCGACATTCAAGGTTACTCCCATGCCCGATCCGGTTTCCCGATACCAGGTGCCAGATGCACCTTTGGGGTCAATGCCGGCTGACTTCCAGAGCGACAATTCTTTCTTGTTCGTGCCGCTGTCATCGCCGCGTGATGCAAATGGTGCTTGCGTGTCGCTGATTTTTTTAAGTGCCTGATTTGCTGTTTTTAAGCCCTTGATACCTGCCGGGTCAGCTTTCGGGCCGACCATGACGAAGTCGTTATACATCACATCGAAACGTTCCACGCCCATGCCATCGGTGACGAACTTTTCTTCTGATGGTTTGTGGTGCACGAACAACACATCGGCATCACCATTGCGGGCGAGGCGGATGGCTTTGCCTGTGCCAACAGCAACGACACGAACTTCAATGCCGGTTTTCTTGGTGAATGTCGGGAGTAGATAATCAAACAGGCCAGAGTTTGCGGTCGAAGTCGTCGAAGCGACCGTGATGTACTTATCTGCAGCGTGCGCTGTACCGGTAAGGGCCAGCATAATTGTTGCGATAAATAATGTTTTCAATTGTGACATGAGAATCCTCCTGATCTGTTTATCGTTACCAACGTAATTCACCTTTAAGAAAAGCAGCGGCTTCACCGCTTTCGGGCTTGTTAAAGAAATTTTCTGCGGACGCGTGTTCGAGTAACTGGCCTTTGTGCATGAACATCACGTCATCGCCGAGCCGCTTTGCCTGATTGATGTCGTGGGTGACCATGACAATGCAGGTGCCTTCGTCATGCATGGTCTGCACGATATCTTCGACGGCGTGGGTCGCTGCTGGATCAAGGCTTGCGGTGGGTTCGTCCAGAAAAAGAACTTCCGGGCGACACGCCCAGGCCCGTGCCAGGGCAAGCTTTTGCTGCTCACCGCCTGACAAGCGTCGTGCCGGTGTGACTTTGAATCGCGCCAATCCAGTCCGATTAAGCACGTCATCAATTATGACGGGTCGGTCGGCCTTGGCGATGTCGTGGAGCTTTAACGCATAGTCGATGTTGTCCGCGACTGAGCGGCGTAACAGCACCGGTCGCTGGAAGACCATGGCCTGGCGCTTTTGTGTTTGCGACGTGTTAGCGGATGCCCATGTGACATGACCGGAACTGGGCTTCAGGAGGCCGTGACACAATCGCAGCAGCAATGATTTGCCTGCGCCATTGGGGCCGAGGATCATGGTTTTTGGTCCGGCTTGTAGCTCAAACGATACGTCCCTGATCAGCTCGTCACCGTCGGGTGCATAACAAAGCCCCCGCGCTTTCATCGGTAGAATACCTGACTTAAGGGTACTGTGTGGCGACGTTTGATTGGCGGCAACTAAACCCATTGTGCCTCCGCGCGATGCTTGATGGCGTGGGTCGCCGCGTTGATGGCGAGCGATAGACTGATCAGGACAATGCCGAGGCCGAGGGCCAAGGCTAGGTCGCCTTTAGAGACTTCAAGCGCAATGGCGGTTGTCATGACGCGCGTCACATGATCGATGTTGCCACCGACAATCATCACGGCACCAACTTCGGCCGAGGCGCGGCCAAAGCCTGCAAGTACCGCTGTGACCAACGTAAAGCGTGCATCGTACAATAGCGCCGGAATCGCGCGCAGTGGTCCGGCGCCCAGTGATTTCATTTGCTCGGCATACTCAACCCAAAGGTCGGCAACCACCTGCCTTGTCAGTGCGGCGATGATCGGGGTGACCAAAATGGCCTGGGCGATGATCATGGCTGTCGGGGTAAACAATAATCCTAACACGCCAAGAGGTCCGGCCCGGGACAGGATCAAATAGACGATCAACCCGACGACAACAGGCGGTAAGCCCATCAACGCGTTTAACATGACGATTAAAGTGCCACGGCCGGGAAATTTAAACAGAGCGAGGGCAGCGCCTAAGGGTAATCCGATGAGGGCGGCGACCGCGACCGCACTAAAACTGACCTGTAATGACAAACCGACAATTTCCATCAATCCGGCGTCAAAAGACATCAGAAGATGCAAGGCCGCTTGGAACGCGTCTGAGATATCATTCATGAGCTTAATTTTTCGTCATATTTTAGTCGTTTAGAGCAAGTTTCCGTAATTTATGCATATTAATGCATAATTATGCATGATGACCAGCATTTTGACCCTCTCATTTTAAGAACTATTATAATCTGTCTTGATATGTCGCCCCTTGCCTCTGAATATCGCGACACCAAATTAAGATCGAAAGACATCGCTGATGTTTATTCGACATCTTGGGAGGAGAGACTTACGTGACACGTCCAAGCGATGACGTTCCTTTTGCTGACGATTTTTTAATCCGCCCGAACCCGGCGGACCCAAAGCTGACCGAGCGGGTCAGCGGTGTTGATCAGGATGGCAACGTCGCTGAGACATCGGTGACCGTTGAGCGGCCCCTGACGTTGTTTCTGAACGGGCGTGAGATCGTGACGATGATGACGATCTGCGACCACCCGGATTATCTCGCGGTGGGGTATTTGCTGAACCAGAATATGCTGCGCGCCGACGATAAAGTGACCGGTATCGATTATGATGACGAGATCGAAGTCGTTGTGGTGCGCACCGAGCGTGAGACTGACTACGAAGAGAAGCTCAAGAAAAAGACTCTGACGTCAGGATGTGCGCAAGGTACGGTCTTTGGTGACGTGATGGAGAAGTTCGAAACCGTTGAGCTGAACCAGAATACGCGCCTGAAAACGTCGTGGCTTTATACCCTGACCAAGAAAATTAACACGACGCCGAGCTTGTACCTGGAGGCAGGTGCGATCCACGGCTGTATTCTTTGTCGTGAAGATAAGCCTTTAATTTACATGGAAGATGTTGGCCGTCACAACGCCGTCGATAAGATCGCAGGCTACATGTTCATGCATAGTATCACGGGCGAAGATAAGATTTTTTATACGACGGGACGCCTCACTTCAGAGATGGTGATCAAGACGGTACAGATGGGGATTCCAATCCTTTGTTCACGTTCAGGCTTTACGGCCTGGGGCGTTGAATTGGCGCGCCAAGTGGGGCTGACGCTGGTTGGACGTGCGCGGGGTAAGCGCTTTATTGCACTCGCGGGTCAGGACCGGATCGACTTTGATATCGATGTTACAAAAATCGAAGACGAGCCCAAAGGCATGGGCCGTAAAGGGGCTAAGGCTGAATGAGCGAGCCCGAAGAATTAACGCTGGAATGGAATGGGCCGATCATTCCCTTGGCCTACAAAGCGGATGAAGATCCGGATGTTATGCAGCAAGCCTGTATCTACATCTGCGAGATAAAATATGATACGAGGACCGCAATCTATATTGGCCAGACAAAGAATTTTATTGACCGCATGTGCCAACATATCTCAGCAACGCTGAGCCTGACGTATTGGCTGCGAGGCCCGGATGGCACGTATGAAGACGGTGCTTACGAGCCCAAGGCACGGCATCATTATGTCGAAGACCTGAAGAACGTTAAAACACATCAGGCGATGGCTGCTGATGCGATTGAGCGCATGGCATGGTATTACGCCGAGGTTGAGCCTGACGCATTACTGGCCTCAGAGGGCATCATGATTAGAGTGGCCAAACGTATCGAAGAAAAATCTATTGGTACTGATGAGCCGATTGTTTGTGACAATGGGAATATGGGCCGGTTACCGACTGGCTCTGCCGTGATCAAGAACATTGGCGCTGAGCGGCCTGTTGCATTGTTCGGCAGCCGTATTGTTTGGCCTGAAAAGGAAGCGGCATGAGCGACGAAAAGAAACCCATCGTTGGCGTGTTGCTCGCTGGTGGTTTGGCGCGGCGTATGGGCGGCGGAGATAAGCCAATGCGCGAGCTTGGGGGAAAGCCCATTCTGGATCACGTAATCGACCGTGTGCGTCCTCAGGTCCACCATCTGATTTTGAATGCGAACGGAGATGCGGACCGGTTCAAGAAGTACGGATTGCCTGTCGTTGCTGACGTTATTGTGGGTCATCAAGGCCCACTCGCGGGTATCCTGACAGCTATGGAATGGGCAGCAGAGAATGTGCCGGGTGCTGAACACGTCATCAGTTTTGCAACAGATGCACCGTTTTTGCCGCATAACCTTGTCGTAGAATTAATGGTACCAATTAACGAAGGTGCTTCGCCGCTTTCTTGTGCCATTACCAGTGATCGGACACACCCCGTATTTGGTGTCTGGCCCATCGCGCTTAAAGATGAATTGCGCAAAGCCATGATCGAAGAAGAGATGCGCAAGATCGATTTATGGACGGACCGGATTGGCATTACGCATGTCCCATTCCCGGTTGAGCCGGTTGATCCATTCTTTAATGTAAATCGCCCGGAAAACCTCGAAGAAGCTGAGGGCCTGTTGTTAAAAATACAGGCGTCTGCGCTGGATATTCACGAGGTTATGCAGCTGGGTGTGGTGATTGAACGCAAGGACAGCGACAGTCGATGGCAGGATTATTCTTATCAGCCGATTGCCGTGTTTCCG
>DGOK01000081.1:0-447 GCA_002389385.1 Rhodospirillaceae bacterium UBA4468
CAATGGCCCGTCTTATCATCGTTAAAAATGGCGGCATAAAGTGTGCCATCGTCGAGCAAATCTGAAGGGTTATCTTTAGCGTCATACTGAGATGCGCTGACAAACTTGTAGAGAAATTCGCCGCGTTCATCGTCACCCATATAAACAACAACATGCTTATCGGCGCTTAATACCAGTTCTGCATTCTCGTGCTTCAAGCGGCCCAGCGCCGTTCGCTTTTTCGGTGTCGATGTCGGGGCCAACGGATCAACCTCAACCACATAGCCAAACCGGTTCGGCTCGTTCGGGTGTTTGGAAATATCAAAACGGGCATCCGTCTTGGCCCAGCCATATCCCCAGTCCCTATTCCCGATACCATAACGTTTGAATGTATCAGATGCTTCATATGACAGGTCGGATGATGAAAAGTAGCCGTTAAAATTTTCTTCGCATGCCAGGTACGTCCCC
>DGOK01000081.1:513-5790 GCA_002389385.1 Rhodospirillaceae bacterium UBA4468
GGCCCCGTTATCTCAAATGATGTATCCGCTGTGATGCGTCGGTTATATTCAGAATCAACAACCGGCGCCCAAGCGCCGCTTTTGTCCGTCATTTCAAAAATTGAAATGCCATGCGCCATTTTACCATTGAAGATGTCATCCGCTGTTTCCGGTAATCCGCTGGCGCGATTGCCATAGATAATGCTTCGGTTTGCGTACTCGTTATTGATCGCAATGACATGCCGCTCCCCTTTCGAGAAAATCGCCATCCCATCATTATTATCACCAAAGGCGCGTTCCTGACTCCGCCCACTGCCTCGGCTTTGATCATCAAATGGCGCGCCATCTGATCAAAGCGGATCGCCCCACTTGATCAAGGGTCGTCATGAATACCCGTTCGGCACCGTGACGGTATCCAGGGTGTTTGCCCTAACCAGCACAAAGTCAAAATTGGGCCGTCCAGCCGCTTTTGACGCGGCGGCGTTCCAGACACTCATCACAAATGCGGCGGAACCTAACATCGCAGCACTTTTCATGAAACCTCGCCTTGATTGGGCGCAGTCCAAAACATCGTCAAAGCTAGTCGTCACCGTTGCCGGACGACGACGTTCATCAAATTCATCAAAGCTTAGGCCCGTATCTTTGAGGTTTTCACTCATGTCTCTCTCATAACCTTTATTCACCCGACCATATCTCATGGGAACATGCCGCAATGTCGTGACCAAATAATCACATAAACATTGAACTTTCGAGGCCAAGTCTGGAACAAGAAATCGCACGGAAAGAAGTCATCAAATAACGATTTTCCCTCGCAAAATCGATAAAGCCCCTTTATATTTAGGGTATGAGTAGCTTCTTACCATTTTTGCTTATTTTCGCGATGCTTGCGACGTTGATCATTCTTGTGGTCGGCCTCATCAATTTCGCGCGAAATGGGCCGTTTTATCAGAAACACTCAAACAACCTGATGCGCGCACGCGTTATCGGACAAGCTGTCGCGCTGCTAATCTTTGCCCTGATCATGGGCTCGGCTGGCATGGAATAATCCCCCCTAAAGAAATCATGAGGACAATGTGGTAACTCTCACAAAAATTTATACCCGTGGCGGCGACACTGGGGAGACATCTCTGGGCAGCGGCGACCGGGTCAAAAAACATGACGTCCGTGTGGCAGCTTATGGCACCTCTGACGAAGCAAATGCGGTCATTGGACTGGCGCGGTTGCACACCGAAGGCGAAGCAGACGCCATGCTGGCGCGTATCCAGAACGACTTGTTTGATTTAGGCGCTGATCTTTGTACGCCTGAGGGCGGCAATCGCTCTAACGGCGCGCTCCGTGTGGTTCAAGAACAAGTTGACCGCCTGGAATCCGAAATTGATGCCATGAACGATGAGCTGGCCTCGCTCACGTCATTTATCCTACCCGGCGGCTCACCCGCATCGAGCTTTCTACATTTGGCGCGTACCGTTGCACGCCGATGTGAGCGTTTATTGACCGAATTAAGCGATACCGAAGAGATCAATCCGATCACCATCAAATACATCAATCGCCTGTCAGATCATTTGTTTCAGTTGTCTCGGAAACTCAACGACAATGGCGCGACTGACGTATTGTGGGTTCCCGGCGCCAATCGATAAGTCGCTGCGTTGCACGGGGCATGTGCTAAACCCTTAAATTCCGCCAAAAAACTCATCTGTTCACTGATATATTTGTGGTAATGTTGGCTTGACCACCTATCGGGCAAGGCCTAATGTTGCGCCTGCGAAGAGACGGGTGCAACTGCGGTCACACACGTTTTCACGCGTTTTTGGGAAGCCGGTACGCCGCAACCTGCGGCTCGAGGAGATATCATGAAGGCACTTGTCGCTGTAAAGCGGGTCGTCGACTATAACGTCAAAATCCGTGTAAAGCCTGATCAATCAGGCGTTGAACTTCAAAATGTAAAAATGTCGATGAACCCTTTCGACGAAATTGCCGTCGAAGAAGGCATGCGTTTGAAAGAATCTGGCACGATTGAAGAATTGATTGCCGTTTCCATCGGACCGGCACAATCTCAGGAAACAATCCGTACAGCACTCGCTATGGGCGCTGATCGCGGCATCCTGGTTGAGACTGACCAAGAAGTTCAGCCCCTCGCCGTTGCAAAAATTCTCAAAGCCATTGCCCTGAAAGAAAGCCCGGACATCGTTATTGTCGGCAAACAGGCAATTGACGACGACTCCAACCAAACCGGTCAGATGCTTGCCGCTTTGATGGACTGGCCACAGGCCACGTTCGCGTCAGAACTCGAAATTGGCAGTGGTGAAGCCTTAGTAACCCGCGAAGTTGATGGTGGGCTCGAGACCATCAATGTCAAATTACCGATGGTCATGAGCACTGACCTGCGCTTGAACGAGCCGCGCTACGCGTCATTGCCAAACATTATGAAGGCCAAGAAAAAGCCAATTGATACGACCACTCCGGCTGAACTTGGTGTCGACATTGCGCCACGTCTCAAAACCATCAAGGTTGAAGAGCCACCAAAGCGCCAAGGCGGCGTGAAGGTTGCTGACGTTGCTGAACTTGTCGACAAACTGAAAAACGAAGCGAAGGTGATATAAGATGGCAAACGTTCTTCTTTATGTCGATCACGACAACGCAGCATTCCGCGCGGTTACGCTCAATGCTGTTACGGCTGCGGCCGCTCTTGGTGATGTTACTGCCCTCGTTGCTGGCAAAGATTGTGGCAGCGTCTGCGAAGCTGTTGCGAAAGTCCCTGGCATTGCAAAGGTTCTGCACGCCGAAGGCGATCACTATGCAAACGCATTGGCTGAAAGCGTCACGGACCTGATCCTGTCGATTGCCGATGGCTATGACTATATTGTTGCCCCTGCCTCAACATCTGGCAAAAACATCAGTCCGCGCGTTGCGGCAAAGCTTGATGTGCAGCAAATCTCCGAGATTGTCTCGATTGAAAGCCCTGACACGTTTGTCCGCCCCATTTATGCCGGCAACGCCATGGCGACAGTTCAGTCAACGGATGCAGTTAAAGTCATCACCGTGCGCGCAACGGCCTTTGATGCTGCCGCCGAAGAAGGTGGCTCTGCCAGCGTTGAAACAATTGATGCCGCTGCTGCCAGCGACCATTCATCATTCGTCAGCCAAAACCTGACCAAATCAGAACGCCCTGAACTGACAAGCGCCGGGATCGTGGTTTCTGGTGGTCGCGGGATGCAGTCTGGCGAAAATTTCGTCATGCTCGAAGAAATAGCTGACAAGCTGGGCGCTGCTGTGGGTGCATCTCGCGCTGCAGTCGACGCCGGGTTCGTACCAAACGATTATCAGGTCGGCCAAACCGGTAAGGTTGTTGCCCCTGATCTCTATATTGCTGTCGGTATTTCCGGCGCCATTCAGCACTTAGCTGGAATGAAAGACAGTAAAGTTATCGTCGCTATCAACAAAGATGAAGAAGCGCCGATTTTCCAAGTTGCGGACTATGGTCTTGTCGCCGATCTATTCGACGCCGTGCCTGCTCTGTCCGCAGAACTCGACAAATAAAAAGAACAAACTGCACTGAACATAAGTATGGATAAATTGGTGACCGCTGCATTTGACAGCAAGGAGAAGACCATGGCGATTGATATTCAGAAGATTGGTGTTATTGGCTCCGGACAAATGGGTAGCGGCATTGCGCATGTTTGTTCATTGGCAGGTTATGACGTGCGTATGCTCGATCTTTCCGAGGATGCTCTTAAAGCAGGCATGAGCAAAATTGAGAAAGGCATGGTGCGCCAGATCTCACGCAACTTGATTACCGAAGATGACCAAAAGACCGCAACGGCCCTCATCTCGACGTCAACAGAATACGCAGATCTAGGCGACCGTGACTTCGTCGTTGAAGCTGCCAGTGAAGATGAGGACGTTAAGAAAGCGATCCTCAAGACGCTCTGCCCTGTTCTTAAGGAAGACGCGATCATCGCGTCAAACACGTCATCGATTTCGATTACGCGCCTTGGTGCACAGACAGATCGTCCAGGCAAATTCCTTGGCATGCACTTCATGAACCCGGTTCCACGCATGGAATTAGTTGAATTGATCCGTGGCATCGCGACGGACGAAGACACTTACAGCACGGTTCGTGAGCTTGCTGCAAAGCTCGGCAAACGCTCTGTGAATGCCGAAGATTTCCCAGCATTCATCGTCAACCGTATCTTGCTACCGATGATCAACGAAGCAATCTATACGCTTTATGAAGGCGTTGGTTCGGTTGATGCCATCGACACTGCGATGAAGCTTGGCACAAACCATCCCATGGGCCCGCTAGAGCTGGCTGATTTCATTGGTCTGGATACCTGCCTTGCTGTGATGCACGTGCTGCATGATGGCCTGGCTGATACCAAGTATCGTCCTTGCCCATTGTTGGTTAAATATGTTGAAGCTGGCTGGCTTGGCCGCAAGACGGGTCGTGGTTTCTACGACTACTCTACGGAAGTTCCCGTACCAACACGCTAAGTAAAACTGGCTCGAAGTATTCCTTCGCGAGCGGGGCTTTGCGGAAATATACTAAGCGTCAACATTATATGTTTTGAGAAACGGGGCCTTCGGGCCTCGTTTTTTTAGCATTACGAAACACTTCCTTACGCCTAAGACATACAAATCTGACAGTTACCTGACATCTTATGCCTGTATTCACAGTAAGTAATACGGCGAAGGGAGAGTTGTTATGTCAGAAGGCATGCGAAGCATTGATTTCTCAAATATCTCGGTTCTTGTGGCTGAGTATAATAATTATATGCGCCAAACCATCCGCAGCATTCTGAGAACATTCAATATCGGCGATATTATTGAGATGCAAAATCCAGACGATGCATGGGACATGTTCTGTGCAACGCCACCCGATGTAGTGTTTGCCGATTGGGCCCCCGGCTTTAATGGTATGGGCCTTTTGCAAAAAATCCGCCGTGATCCGAAAAGCCCAAACCCGTTTGTCCCTATCATCGTCGTGACATCAATGTCCGATAAGAAAAACGTCCTGACCGCACGCGACCTGGGGATGACTGAGTTTCTTGCCAAACCGTTTTCACCAAAGCAAATATTCTTGCGCCTGCGGATCGTTGCAGAACAACCTCGCGCCTTTATCAAGACGGGCAATTTCTTTGGCCCTGATCGTCGTCGCCGAAACCTTGGTGTCCAAAAAAAACAGACGTGGAGAAGGCAACGATAATCAGTCTGTAGCTGGCGATGACGCCCCAACAACAAACGTCATTATCTAATCAAGCTTCAGGTGATACCCTCGGAGTTGATGGCTAAACAAAAAAT
>DGOK01000081.1:5889-7134 GCA_002389385.1 Rhodospirillaceae bacterium UBA4468
ACTGCGGACCTGAGCACTGACGATCTTGTCAAAGGCGTCATCGACTGGATTTCAATTGAAAGCCCCTCGTCCGACGCAACAGCCGTCACCAAGATGGTCGATCATATCGAAGCAGAGTTCAAATCTGTCGGCCTGGAGGTTGAGCGTACGCCTGGCGAAGATGGGTATGGCGATCTGATCCGTGGCAGAGCTCAAGGCTCATCCCGCGCCAACAAAGGCATTCTTGTCGTCTCACATATCGATACGGTGCATCCGATCGGCACCTCAACATCCGGCAATCCAATCCGTATCGAAGGCGATAATCTTTATGGCCCCGGCACCTATGACATGAAAGCTGGCGCATACATTGCCTTTTATGCGTACAAGCAATTGTTGGCCGCTGGTGGTGACCCAGACCTGCCCGTTACCTTTATGTATATCCCCGAAGAAGAAGTCGGCAGCCCCTACTCCAGAAAATACATCGCCGAAGAAGCCCGCCGTGCAAAGTATGTGTTGGTCACGGAACCTGCGCGCGACGGCGGCAAAATTGTTGTTCAACGAAAAGGCAGCGCACGCTTCAAACTGACAGCAACCGGACGCGCGGCTCACTCTGGCTCAAAGCATGAGTACGGACGCAGTGCGGTTCTCGAAATGGCAAAACAGATTTGCGACATCGAAGCTCTGACGGATTATGACCGGGCATCACGTTTAACTGTGGCCTGATCAGCGGTGGCACAGGTGTGAACGTTGTCCCTCAATCATGCGTGATGGAACTCGATCATCGTTACATCCGCAAAGCCGATGGCGAAGAGATGGAAAAACACATCCTTGCGCTGAAAGCCCATAATCCTGATGTAACCCTCGAGATCACAGGAGGCATCTCACGGCCACCCATGGAACTCACGGATGGCATTATGGATCTGTTCAACAAGGCCCGCGCATTCAGCCTTGAGCATGGTCTCGACCTACAACATACGTCTATCACCGGTGGCTGTTCCGATGGCAACCTGACGGCAGCTGAAGGTGTGCCAACGCTGGATGGCTTGGGTGCTGATGGCCACGGCGCACATCAATTGGATGAGCATATCTACATCTCATCTCTTGAGCCCCGTGCCCGGACATGGATGAAACTCCTCAAACGTCTCGACTAAGTAGACAGATAACATCACCCTCTCCCTCGGGAGAGGGTGGCGCGCAGCGCCGGGTGAGGGGTCGTTGCATAGTATATGAATGCCTTAAGAAGCACCCCTCATCCTGTCCTTCTCC
>DGOK01000102.1:0-4668 GCA_002389385.1 Rhodospirillaceae bacterium UBA4468
TTTGATCCTTTCTCGTTGTTTTAAAATCGATTGCCCACGCCCAAAGTAAACATCTGCGGGCGTGAGGTTGTTGATGCTCTCATGGTATCTCTGATGATTATAATGATCGACGAAGGCCTCAATCTGCGCCTCAAGGTCTGCTGGGAAGAAGTAGTTATCCAACAGGATGCGGTTCTTTAATGTTTGATGCCATCGTTCGATTTTTCCCTGAGTTTGCGGATGGTATGGTGCTCCCCTGACGTGCCCATTTTCTTATCGCCCAGCCATTCAGCCAACTCACCAGAGACGTAGCTAGAGCCATTGTCCAAGTACAACCTGAATGCTTTTCATCTCTTCACCTTAATGCGGCGACTTCACTGCTGATTGCAATTACTTAAGCGGCGGCGAACGACCGCGATACCTCGACCTCAATTTTTGGGTATAGTAAACATCGGTCAGGTTAGCTGCTTGCCCTGCTAACGATTGTGGATAGCTAGCATAAACATGGGAGTGCATTAGATAAAGGAACAAACTCTAAGGGAGCGGCGAATCTCCTCCGAAAAAGAGGCGCTGAAGAATCCAATGACGGAGATGCAAGCAGCAGTTTCCGCAAAGGACTGGCGATCGCACGAACGCTCTTGAATGACTCTCCAATTGTACTTCTGGACGAACCCGAGAGTGCGCTCGATATGGAATCAGATCATTGCATTATCAATTTAATCCGCGAGTACCGCGGGAAAAGAACTGTCGTGATTGTGGCGCACCGTCCCTCATACGTTCGTGAGGCTGATCGTGTGATCGTTATGAACAGAGGTTCGATTTCGTTCGACGGTACGCCGGAAGAAATGGCTAAAGCTGCTGAAGCAGCTGAGTAAGGACATAGAGAAGATGAATACCTAAACGCCACCTAAAGCCCAAGCGCCAGCGCCAAAAGGCCCGCCTCCTCCAATTCCAGGCGCGCCAATGATCGCTGACGAAGGTTTCCTTGTTGGCCGTGGTGCCCTTGCGCAATCGCTGATGCTTGAAGAACATGGCCCAAGCCACCTTATGCGTCTCGCAGGTGTCTTTATATGTATCATGATGTGTCTGTTCATCGCATGGGCTGCCGTGACGCAGATTACCGAAGTCGTTGTTTCATCAGGCGAGGTATCCCCTCTTGGCTCCGTTCAACGTGTGCAGCACCTGGAAGGCGGTATCGTTAAATCGCTATCTGTTGGCGAGGGAGATCTTGTAAAGCGTGGTGACGTTTTATTCACATTGGATGATGCCGGCATCATCCCCGAACGCGACCAACTTCTGACAAGACTCTCTAACCTCGAATTGCGCGCACAACAGCTTGCTGCTGTTTCATCCGGTAAAGAATTTGATATTGAGAGCATTGCGCCGCAGTACCGGGCCTTTGCCGTCACACAATCAGGCGTTCTGGATGCAAAACGCGAAGCCTTTGAAGCGCAGGCAGATGTCCTGCGTGACCAACTTGATCAACGACGCAATGAATTATAGCTATTACAGGATCAGGTTGCAGGGAATAAACGGCAAATTCAAATCCTCGAGTAACAGGTCTAAATGCGGAAAACACTTGAGGAAAAGGGCCTGATCTCAAAGGTCATTTTGCTGAATGACCAACGCAAACTCGCACGAGCCGAGGGCGCATTGGCTAAATTCGTTGGAAATCAAAAAACAGCACAGAACGCGATCGACGAAGCCGACAGCCGTTTAGCCGAGATGGAATCACGCTCACGTATGGATGCGAGTGAACAGAACGCTCAAGTATTGGGCGAGATCGCAGAACTCCGCGATACCATTGCTCTCAAGGATGATCAAATTAGCCGCCTGTCTATTCGCTCCCCCGTTACCGGGATTGTTCAGGAACTTCAGACGTAGACTGTTGGCGGTGTCATTGTACCTGGCTCAACGGTACTGGAAGTCATTCCAAACGATGCAAACCGGTTCGTTGAAGCGCGTATCTCGACACAGGACATCGGCTTTATCTACGTTAATCAGGAAGCCACAGTGAAGGTTACAGCCTTTGATTACACGCGATACGGCGGTATTGATGGCATTATTTCAGGTTTTTCCGCTACGACCGTGCAAGACGACGAAGGAAACACTTTTTACCGTGCTCGGGTAAAACTAGCCAAAAACTATGTTGGTAATGACCCTCAGCGCAACCGCGTGCTGCCTGAAATGGAAGTCATCGCCGATGTGAAGACGGGTAAAAAGACTTTGTTGGAATTCCTGCTAAAACCGTTTGTGAAGGCCTTCTCAGAGAGCTTCCGCGAGCGTTAAACGTATCGCTTAAGTTTGCGCTGGCATCTTCTTGTAATAGTGCCACAACATCACAGCTGCCACCGTTCGGTAAGGCTGCCAACGCTTACCGATTTCGCCTAACTCTTGAGGTGTCGGACGCTCTTTAAGTCCGAGTAAGTTTCCAGCCGCAGCTTGTAAGGCAATATCACCAATCGGCAGGATATCCGGCCGCCCAATGGCAAACATCAGATAAATATCTGCCGTCCACAGGCCTATCCCTTTGAGCGCCATTAATTCGCGTCTGATTGTGTCCTCTCGACATCGACCAAGCTGCTCCAGGTTGATATCACCTTGATCAATAGCCCGGGCAATCCCAGAGACATAGCAAGCCTTTGCGCCGCTCAGTCCTGCGCTACGAAGTCCCTCTTCACCCGCGGCCAAAACTGCATCAGGTGTCACCACCCCCAGAAGCTCATCTAGGCGCTTCCTGATTGCTGCACCAGCCTGCACAGACACTTGTTGATCAATGATGATACGCACCAACGTCCCAAAACCAGGGGCCCGCTTGCGCGATTTTGGCCGTCCATAAGCCTCCATTGCACGTTGCATATGTGGGCAAATTTCGCTTAAATGCTTTAAACCGTTTCGAAAACCTCTCATTTCATCACAGTAACGGATTACCTATTAATGCGCATCCCCGTGTTTTGAATAAGTGCGGCACTGAACTCAATACAACAAGCATCTCAGCAAACTTAGTGTCATATTGAACTGTCGGAGATTCGAAACGCCAAAAAAAATAAACCGGGTATTATAAATTCGGTATAATTAAGAAACCTACGCTATGGTGCTCTTAGGTGGGAAAAGTAGAGAAGAAAATGGTGATGATGGAGACAAAAAGTCTACACAAATGATGAACCTTGGCCGCTTCGCTGCCTTGGCGTTTTGTCGTGCAGATATCCTGCTGCAAGTATCTACCAATCTTGCAGTTAAATTTTGCACCGGCCCCGCCCAAACGGTGTTTGGCAAAAAAGATAGTGAACTCATAGGAACGAACTTCCTTGATCTCATTCATCCTGACGATCAAGCCACCGTCCAGGAGATGTTTGGTTTTGGAACGCAGGATGCGCTTATTAAAGACCTGTTAGTCCGCGCACAAACATCCATGAAAGTTGACCCTCAGATTGCTATTTCTGGCTACCGGGTTCCAGACTTCGATAATGATTTCTCTCTGGCTATAAAAGTCGCGCCAAAACAAACAATTCCAATTGGTCGAAATCCTGAAGACCGGGATACGAATTCTGGTGTCTTAATTAGCGACGCGTTTATGGATGCCGCAACGCAGCGGATTAAGTCTTACGAGGCTGCGGGTGGCAAACCTAAAGTCAGTATGATCAATATTGGCGACTTAAGTGAAGCCGGCATTGAAGCTGGCAGCACCAAAGAGAACGCCGTTCTTAGAGCCATTGGCCAAGCTCTAAATACGGAATCTCTTGGTGGGGATACCGCAGGACGGATCGACGATGAGAATTTCTCGGTTGTCCATGGCGAGGGTGTCGATGCAACGGCCCTCAGTGAGAAAATCCCCCATGCGATGCAAGCCGCTGCGCCGGAAACAAAAAGCCTAATACCTAAAGTGGCAACAATGGACGGTGCATCTAATGGTATGGACGATAAGCAGATGGCCAAAGCCATGCTGTATTCACTTCAGTAATTTACGAAAAACGACGGTGAGTTACCGGCTGGCAATCTCACAACAATGCTGGAAGAGCGCCTTGCCGAGAATGTGTTAGCCGTCCAGAAATTTAAAGAAATCTGTGCCGACGGTAGCTTTGATCTCGTATACATGCCCGTTGCACGATTAAGCGATGGCACTTTCCATCATTATGAAGCTCTCACCCGATTACGCGAGAATGCTGGCTAATCACCATATCAGCTGATCACACTGGCTGAAGAAGTCGAAGTTATTACCGAGTTTGATTTGGCCGTCGCTCAGCACGCATTAGAAACAATCGATGCGGTACTTGAAAATGGCCCTTGCATCCCTGTTGCGATCAACGTTTCTGGCCATTCTATTAGTGATCCTGAATTTTGCGCCAAATTACTCAGCTTATTGACGACCCACATTGGCGTTGAAGAGCATATCAGTCTTGAGATTACTGAGTCTGCCGAGATTAATGATCTTGAAGCCGTCAATAATGCTATCCAGAAATTCCGTCATATTGGCTTTAAAGTCGCACTTGATGATTTCGGTGCGGGTGCCGCGAGCTTTGATTACTTGAATAGTTTTGACGTCGACACCGTTAAATTTGATGGTCCTGTCGTCAAACGTGCCGGTAAGACCTTCCTCGCCTCAATGGCGACGCTGTGCCACGAGATTGGTGTCGAGATAATTGCTGAGATGGTTGAAGATCAGGCACTTGCAGATTTTCTCAAGCAGTG
>DGOK01000102.1:4729-92463 GCA_002389385.1 Rhodospirillaceae bacterium UBA4468
CGGCATTGATATGAGCCCTAAAGGTATTGAGCCGTCTGATGATTTACGCTCAGATTTACGGATGTCATTGCTCGAGCGCTTGGCCGCCGATAAAGATTAATAAGCGACCGCTCGTTTTACCTAAGCTCTTCTAGCGGCGTCACACCAATCACTTCAAGACCAGATGCAATAACGGTTGCGACACCAAGCACCAAAGCAAGCCTTGCACGCGTCACATCTTCATCGTTTTCATCAATAAATCGCAATCTGGTGTCATCTTTACCTTTGTTCCAAAGGCCATGGAATACAGAGGCAAGATCGTCCAGATAGAATGCGACACGGTGAGGTTCATGTGCTTCTGCGGCAGCTTCCACCATCTTCGGCCATGCTGCGAGGGTGCGAATAACTTCAATCTCAGCGGCATCATCGAGATGCTTCAAATTAGCTTTAACCAGTTTATCCGCACTCAGCGTATCCGCGCCTAACGTTTCAGCTGCATTTCTTAAGACAGAATGACAACGGGCGTGCGCGTACTGCACATAGAACACCGGATTGTCACGAGATTGCTCAACAGCTTTTTCCAGATCAAAGTCCATCTGGCTGTCGTTTTTACGCGTAAGCATGATAAAGCGTACAACGTCTTTGCCGTTCTCGCCCAACTCTTCAATCAAGTCACGTAACGTAACAAAGTTCCCTGACCGCTTAGACATCCGGAAAGGCTCGCCACCTTTTTTCAGATGCACAATCTGGCAAAGCTTCACATCAAGCTCGCCCTCGTTATCTGTTACAGCACGCACCGCGGCTTGCATGCGTTTCACGTATCCACCGTGATCGGCACCCCAGATATCAATCATCTTTTTGAAGCCACGCTCGTACTTATCTAAATGGTTGGCGATATCATTCGAAAAATAAGTCCATGACCCATCAGATTTCTTGAGCGGACGATCCGTATCATCGCCGAAATCTGTTGCACGAAAAAGTGTTTGCTCGCGTGGCTCATAATCTTCGGGTGCAGCTTTGCCTTTTGGTGGTTCCAGCACACCCCGGTACAGAAGGTCACGCCCCTGAAGCAAATCTTCGACATGCTCAACAGCGCCTGCTTGCACGAGATCTCGCTCAGACGTGAACACGTCTTGATGAATACCCAAAGCGGCCAGGTCTTCTTTGATGCCCACAAGAAGACGTTCTATAGCAATGTTGCGGAATATATCGATCCATTCTGCTTCGGGTGCATCTTTAAGACTATCACCCAGCGTCTCAGCCAACTCCTGACCAATCGGGATCATGTAATCGCCGGGGTATACACCTTCAGGAATTTCACCGATCACCTCACCAAGGGCTTCGCGGTATCGCAAATGTGCAGAACGCGCGAGTTGATCGACCTGATTACCTGCATCGTTGATGTAGTATTCAGATGTCACATCAAACCCGGCTTTGCGTAACAAATTCACAAGCGCATCGCCAATAACGGCGCCACGTGCATGTGCAACGTGCAAGGGACCTGTTGGGTTCGCTGATACATATTCAACGTTAATCTTCTCACCACCGCCAATCTCAGACGCACCATACGCCGTGCCTGCCTTAAGCACATAGACAAGGCGGTCATGCCAATATTCGTCCGTAAGACCGGCATTAATGAAGCCTGGACCTGCAACATCCACTTTTGCCACACCTTTGAGGGCCGCAATTTCAGGTGCAATCATCTCGGCGACATCGCGCGGCTTCATTCCCGCAGGCTTTGCCAGTAACATCGCAGCATTGGTTGAGATATCTCCGTGTGTTGCGTCACGCGGTGGCTCAACCGTAATACGAGACGTATCCAGACCTTCTGGTAACGAGCCTGATTTAACCAGTTTCTCAACAATGGCCACTACGTCATCTTGGAATGCGCGGAATAAATTCATCTATCGTCGTCTTTCTCAGATTTTAAGGCGCGGACTTCATCACGAAGCGCGCGGATTTCTGTTTGTAAGGTCTCAAGCGTAGCGTCAGCTGCGCCACCGGCTGCAATACGATCGGCCTCACCTTCAGCTGCCATCATCTCTTTCGCCGATTGCATGCTGTCGACAACAATGGCGACCACCAAATTCAGGACCAACATTGATGTGACAATGACGAATGAGATAAAGAACAACCAAGCATATGGATAGATTTCCATGACCGGGCGAACGATGCCCATAGACCAACTCTCGAGGGTCATGATCTGGAATAAACTGTAGACTGATCCACCAAAGTTACCAAAGAATTCGGGGAATGCAGATTTGAATAACACCGTCGACATCACCCCGCCGACATAAAAGATCAACAGTAACAAAATCGCCGTTGAGCCAAGGCCCGGCAAGGATCGCAACAAGGCTTCAACAACCACCCGCATGGTTGGCACTTGTGAAATCAAACGGAGCGCCCGGAGTATTCGGAGCGCACGGACGACTGAAAACGCCTCGGCACCTGGGGTCAATGCAACGCCCACAACGATTAGGTCAAAGACACTCCATGGACGCTTAAAAAAGCTTGCACCATAGGCGACAAATCGCATCGCGAGTTCGATAACAAAGATTGCCAGAAACGCCGTATCCAGGATGCTCAATACAGAACCGGCTGACGCGACAACACGATCAGATGTCTGTAATCCGATCACGATCGAATTCAGAACAATCACACCAATAATGGCGTTATTGAACGGCTGGCTATCGACAAGCGATGCAAGTTTACCGCGCAGTCCTGATTGCTGGTTCAAAGGGTCAGTCATGGCTCAGGTTGGTAGTCTGCGAAGCCCCTGCTGTCAATGTGACAGCGAAGATACACCTGATATCAAAGTAGGAATTATTCAGCAGCTGCGATCTGTTTTGCTTCAGGCGCCTGACGCACAATGCAGTTATAAACCCAGTCGCGTGATCCAAAATGATCTGCAATGACGTCTAAAGCCGCATCCACATCAAATTCCATGCATGAGAACACATCAAAATAGCATTCACCACTGTGATCACAAAAGTGGGCCGTGATGTTTGATGTCTCAATAAGCTGTGTCAGCGTATAGCCCGCGGCTTGTGGGTTCTCTTTAGCAAAGTGAACAATCCAAGGCTCACCATAGGCCTTCATATTAATCCGCTCGACCATGTCTTTTGCAAAACGCGCGATCGCATCCGCGGCAGAACGGTTCTCATTGCAATTTGCAACGTCAACGGTGAGATGCATGCCCCACATGGCCAAAACTCCGAATAAAGATGAACAATTAAACCGCAGGCCTGTGCTTGCGATTAAGTGCGCGTTTTCTACTCCTTTCCGATTTCGAGATCAACAAGAACAATGCAAAAAACAAATTTATTTTTAATATCTATTTTGACGCGTTTTTAGAAAATCAACTGATTCAAAAAATCCGCTTGCATCATAGCTTTGCTAGGGATTAAAACGCCCGTCTTGGTTGCTATATGACGACCATATGATGCATCTGCTAACAAAAAGGGTTGCCGCTTTGTCAAAGTCTCAAACTGCTTTGCAGTCTCAAACCGAATTTGAGCCCGCTTCTGTTTCTTCAGGATCAGAAGACAAAGATTATTTCATGGTCCGTGAAGGCGTGCGATACGCCGGGGTGCATTTGATCATTGATATTTATGGTGCAAGTCATCTTGATAATCTTGAGCATGTCGAGAGCGCACTGCGTGAAGCCGTGACAGCCGCGAAGGCGACTTTGCTACATATACACTTACATCACTTCACGCCCAACGGCGGCATCTCTGGCGTTGTGGTCTTAGCTGAATCTCATATTTCCATTCACACGTGGCCTGAGTGCGGCTATGCGGCATTGGACGTATTTATGTGCGGTGATTCAGCGCCTCACGAAACAATCAAAGTTCTGCGCAGCGCCTTCTCACCAGAGCGGATTGCTGTCGAAGAGCATCTACGCGGACGCGGCGCTTAACGTTATCCCATGGCTGATCAAAAATTCACCGAGACTCTTTATCAAGGCTGGCAAGCGGATTATCGGTGCGACGAGGTCTATTTTGATAGCGCTACCGATCATCAACGCCTAGTCATTTTCAAGAACCCCATCTTTGGCCGTATGATGATGCTGGATGGGGTCACGCAAACAACTGAAGCAGATGAGTTCATCTATCACGAGATGCTCGCCCATGTGCCGATTCTGGCACACGGCGACGCCAAGAAAGTCCTCATCATTGGGGGTGGCGATGGCGGTATGCTACGCGAAGTATTACGCCACACATCTGTTGAGCTTTGTACCATGGTTGAGATTGATCCAAGTGTTGTCGAGTTATCAAAACAATACCTGCCTAATCATTCGGCTGGTGCATTTGACGATCCGCGCACACACCTTGTGTTTGATGACGGAGCCGCTTTCGTTAAAAACCCACCACACACATATGATGTAATGATCGTCGACAGCACAGACCCGATTGGCCCAGGGGAAGTTTTGTTCCAAGACACTTTTTATGCCAATGCGCGGCGCTGCCTCAATCCAGGCGGTATTTTGGTCACCCAGAATGGCGTCCCTTTCATGCAGCCTGACGAGCTCAAGAATACAGTGACACACCTAAAACATTTATTCGCCGATGCCTCATGCTATCTGGCAACCATCCCGACATATGTTGGTGGCCCGATGGCCATGGGATGGGCAACGGATAACGCTGAGCTTAGACACATTGATCTTGATGTATTAGACGCACGTTTTAAAAGTGCAGAGATCAAGACACGATATTACGCCCCTGCTGTCCATAAGGCTGCATTCGCACTTCCGGGATACGTTTCAGATAATGTTGGTTAAGTGCGCAGGCTGAAAAGGCTGCCCCTTAGACTTCCATCATTTGTTCAGTATGCTTGATCAAAGCGTCACGGTATTCTGCCATTTCGCCTTCGAGTTCCTCATCATCGATCTCGTTAAAACGGGATACCCACTCGCCCATCGTAGATAACCATTCTTCGGGGAAACCCATTGCGGTGCAGACATCACGCACTTCGGCCACTTCGGCTTCATGCACATATTCATCGGCATAGGTCAGTCGCAAAAGTTCTAGCGCAGCCACAACACGCGAACGATGTGTATCAAATGCAGAGACATCCAGGCCGCCGAGGACCTTCTGCATATCGACATTATGGGTGATACCATCTCAGCAGAATCTCGAAAGCCCGTTGAACTCGACCAAACATCCATTGGGCGTTTATCTCGCATGGATGCTCTTCAGGGTCAGGCGATGCAGTTTGAGACTGAACGTCGGCACGGCGTTGAACGCCAACGCATCGAAGCGGCTCTTGAGCGCATTGAAGATGGTAACTTTGGCTATTACATAGTTTGTGATGAAGATATAGCAATCAAGCGACTTGAGAATGATCCAAGCGTGCCGAACTGTATCGACTGCCAACGCCACACCTGATCAATCTGCTTCCGCCTCTTTCGCTCGGCGGATATCGCGCATCGCCAGACGATGAAAGCGCAGACTTAGCCAAGCTAACGATACGATACAGCCAGTCAGAATGCCGTGGAACAATCCGACGACACCATTGTCGTATATAAATGTCGATAAATACCCGACCGGCACCATGACGCCAAAGAAGCTCACCGTCTGAATAATACTTGGAGCCCATACATCTTTACGACCGCGTAGTGCGTTCGCCATCACGGCTTGTCCGCCATCCGGCACGAATACCCAGGTAATGAAGGCCACAGAAATAACAGCCTCAGCAATCAACACAGGATCATCCGTGTAGATGGATGTGAGCGGGCCTGAAAGGAAATATGTGATAACGCCAACGCCCATCATCATAACAGTATTCACGCCTAGCCCCGTCCAACCGGCAAGAGCTGCATCAGGGATATCACCGCGACCAAACGCGATGCCTACGCGCACTGTGGTTGCTGAACCGATGCCAATCGCCAACATAAATGCCAACGCCATCAGGTTAAGTGTCAGCCCGTAAGCCGCCAGAGGAATTTTCCCAAGCCAACCGGCATAAGCATTCAATGTGGCAAAGGCCAAGCTCTCGACACCAACACTGACACCAATTGCATAACCAATACGGCGCAATTCCTGCCACGCTTTAAACCCGCCTGTAAGTGGTGCACGGATCGCAAACTTTTCGCGATCTTTGAGATTCCAAACAATGACGATCATTGACAAAGCCATCGCCCAACGCGTGATGGTTGTTGCCCATGCAGCGCCGGCCGCACCCAAAGGTTCAGCAAATATAAAGCTATCGATCAGCAACCAGTTCAAAGCGACGTTCAAGATATTAGCTGCGACCATAACGATCATCGACAAGCTTGGTCGGTTGATGCCTTCAAGGAAATACGCACAGCACAAAAACAACAGATGCCCCGGGAGGCCCTGCGAGACAATCTGCATGATTTCACCGCCGTACTTGGAAATATCGGCAGTTTGATCCGTCGCGAGTAATAACTGCTCACCAGCCATGCCAATCAAAACGCAGATGATGCCCAGAAATCCACCGTACCAGAGCGAGCGTCGCCAAATCGGCCCACACTCTGTAAACCGCTCACCACCGTAGGCATTTGCTGTCAGCACAAGTGCGCCCATGATCATGCCCAGCGATGTAATCATCATCGGCATGATGAGGCCCAGGCCAATCGCTAAATAGGCGAGTTCTAACGAGCTGAAATGCCCTGTCATGACAGTGTCAGCCATGATCAATAATAAGAAGCCCGAACGTGAGACGACAATCGGCGCGGACAAGCGGATCAATTCCGAGGTGTGCCGTTTCAGTCTTCCACGGACGCCTTCAATAGCCAGGCGTGTGACGGGTTCTGGTGACGTTGAATTCATCATCATCTTAGATCGTAAAATGCAGCCCCTGTCACCGCTTTACCTTTTTACTGACAGCGCATGACG
This sequence comes from Rhodospirillaceae bacterium UBA4468, assembly GCA_002389385.1. Taxonomy (GTDB): domain Bacteria; phylum Pseudomonadota; class Alphaproteobacteria; order Rhodospirillales; family Casp-alpha2; genus UBA4479. The sequence goes on from DGOK01000102.1 coordinate 11,569, forward strand.
GATCGTTACAGTGTATCTATGAAACCAACACCCCCACCCCTCGCAACAGTCTCCCGTGCTGGCATTCTATGGATGGTCATGACAATGATGCTGTTCGTGTGCATGGACACGTGCGCCAAGTACCTCGTTGGCCTGTATCCAACGATGGAAGTCGTATGGGGGCGGTATTTCTTTCAAGTCGTTATACTCCTTGTCGTTCTAGGCCCCCGCCTGCGCACCATCATGAAAACGCAAAGTTTGCCCTTTCAGCTGGTTCGATCGTTATTTTTACTTGGCGCGACGTTATGCTTCTTTAGCGGCCTAAGTACGATCCAGGTCGCCGAAGCCAGTGCGATCATGTTTACCGCGCCATTGATTTTGACGGCGCTTGCCCCCTTTGTCTTAAAGGAGAAAGTCGGTATCCGTCGCTGGGCATCCGTCCTTATCGGGTTTGCAGGTGCGATGATTATTATCCGCCCAGGCCAAGATGCCATAGCTGTTGGCGCATTCTGGGTATTGGGCGCAGCCGCATGTTACGCCTGCTATCAAATCAGTACGCGCCTGCTTAGTGGCCAGGACAGTGTTCTCACCACCCTATTCTATAGTGCGCTTTTAGGTGCAATCATTATGAGCGTCGTTGTGCCTTTTGATTTTCAGCAACCGACGCCAATTGATTGGGCCATTATGGCGCTCGCAGGTTTGTTCGGGACGCTCGGACATTTTTGTATGATCAAGGCGCTGACGCTCACAGAAGCTTCCAAGCTCGCTCCCTATTCGTATACAAACCTGATTTGGGCGACCATCATTGGATACGTTCTGTTCAATGACTTGCCAGACCTTTGGACTTTTGTCGGTGCTGGCGTGATTATCGCTTCAGGGCTTTACATCATCCACCGTGAGCATCGCATAAAACAGGCTGAGGCCTAAGTTATCGAAAATACTCACGTTTTTGATAACATTTTGTAACAATATATCGTTATTCGTCAGGCTGTGGTCAGCAAGTGTGCTTATTGTCCTCGTATTGAATAATTGAGGATTATATTAATGGCCATTTGGCGCACCGCACTTACCGCACTTTTCGTTTTCGCCACAGCATAAGGCGCGAACGCTGCATGCGATCCGTTTCCCAAGAGTTAAAATCTTGGAGATTTTTCGCATAAGCAGATAAATAGCTATGTGTCCAAAGCGCACAATGGTGACTGGGCGTCCTATCTGGCAATGCTTCAGCAAAATGTATCCCGTCTTCAAGCCATCCAAATGAAAGGTGATGGCACGATGATCAACGTTCGTGGCTCGTCTGTTGACCTCAGCCCATCAGAATTAATTCGGTTTGTTTACCTATCACGCCAATGGATGACGATTGCACTGTGTTTATCTGGCGAACAAACTATGGCATCCGTGCCTGCACTTAACGATCTTGCATCCGATCCTGCATTAGATGAATTCGCAACGGCAGCCGGCGGCGGCGATGGCATTGTTCATCAATTCGAGGTGCCAGATGCCCGGACTTTAAAAGAAACAGCATTGGGGTCATTGGATAGCGAAGTCGCTAGCCTTTCAATCAATCGTGTCAGCGTTGATGTCTCAACGCGATGCGTTGCCGGTGACACAATCTTTACTGTTAAGAATACAGGCGCAAAATGGCCTAAAACTGGCACCTTCGCTATTTACCGCATTGATGGCCCGAACCGCCAAATGATCTGTGGTCGTCGCTTGATCCTGGAGCCCGGCGAAGTCCGCAAGTTCAAGATTTCTGAACGTCAAAATTTAACGGGAGAGCTTGGTATTTCAGTTGAGCCATCATGGTATAAACGACCATTCAAAATGGATGGCGGCGCAAGCTATAAGTAACAAGCAGCTTATTCAGACCGGCTTTCAATCGCATCGACGCGGCTCAATAATTCTTCAAGATCAGAATCAGCAACATCAAGCTTCCGCATCTCTTCTATCGTCCCGGCCAGATAATCCCTGCAGAGACCATAACTCCCCTTCGCCCCAGCCATAATGTCCGCCATCCGCTCTGATGGCATTGGCCCTGCGTAATGAGGATGTTCACGGTTAACGACGAATGTCAGGGCGACAATGCGATCGTGCTCTTCACTTTCCAATGAGACCCAAACAGGGCGATATATACCACTGCCCATTTCACGTTCCCAAAGCCGCTCCCATGCAGCCTCGACATCATCTTCAACAAGGCGAAACGCAACACCTCTGCAAGCACCGGCACAATCTTCTAAGCATAAGCCCAGTCCTGGGTTATCTGGTGTCCCGCGCGCGCGCGTCGTCCATATATGAAACTTACGATCATACCCCTTAAGAACAGCAGCGGTTTTAATGTCGTAATCAAAGCATGGATTCCACATCAATGAGCCAAAGCCAAAAACCCACATAGGTTCATCACTGGGGCGACCGGCACGCGTTTCCAAAAGCGATTTCTGCTTATCTTCAGGCGACATATGCACAAAATTGATATTCGGTTTCATGAATGCGCCCCCTTGGCCTTATACGATTTGTTCGCGAGTTTTCATAAACTGAAGCTCAGGCCAGTCATCGGTTGCCTTGTTCAAATGCCACGCATTACGTGCAAGGAACACAGGCTCACCATCATGATCAATACCAACAGCAGCCCGGTTGGTATCCAAAAACTTCTTTAGCATCTGTGCCTCGCCACCAACCCAGCGCGCCGTCATCAGTTCAGTCGCCTCAAAGCGAACTGGGATATCATATTCAGTACGAATACGATCTGCCATAACTTCGAACTGCAACACACCAACAACGCCAACAATCCAGTCTGACCCAAGTGACGGCTTGATCACGCGTGCAGCACCCTCTTCGGCCAATTGCTGCAAGGCACGGCTGAGGTGCTTTGCTTTCAATGGATCGTCCGGGCGAACTTTTTGCAGCATCTCAGGCGCAAAGCTTGGGATACCTGTAAAGTGTAAGTCTTCGCCTTCGCTAAGCACGTCGCCAATGCGAAGGTTGCCGTGGTTTGGAATGCCAATGATATCACCAGCCACCGCGTCCTCAGCCAATTCCCGGTCTTGTGCCAGAAACAGTACCGCATTGTGAACACTGAGCGTCTTGCCGCTCCGTGAATGCTTGAGCTTCATGCCCCGCTTAAACCGTCCTGCACATACGCGCACAAAGGCGATACGATCCCGATGCTTTGGGTCCATGTTCGCCTGGATTTTGAACACGAAGCCGCTAAAGGCTTTTTCCGCAGGCTCAACCATGCGTTCCTTGGCCGCTTGGGGACGCGGCTTCGGTGCACGCGTCACAAGTCCGTCCAAAAGCTCACGCACACCAAAGTTGTTAATCGCGCTACCAAAGTACACCGGCGTCATATGACCCGCTTCGTACATTTCGTCATCGAGTGCGGGGCAGAGACCGCGCGCCATTTCGACTTCTTCACGGAGTTTCTTCACAGCAAAGTCAGGTAACAACTCATCAAGCTTGGGATCATCCAGACCGTTACAAGGCTCGCCTTCGTCCGGGCGCTCCCCTTTCGTCTTTGAGACCAGTACCAGCTTATCGTTCAACAGGTCATAACAGCCGAGGAAATCTCGACCCATACCGATAGGCCAGCTCGCCGGTGTCACATCGAGGGCAAGCGACTGTTCAATTTCGTCCAGCAAATCGAAGGGATCTTGTGCTTCACGGTCCATCTTGTTGATGAACGTCGTAATCGGCACATTCCGCATCCGGCAAACTTCAAACAGTTTGCGGGTCTGATTCTCAATACCACGCGCAGCGTCAATCACCATGACGGCACTATCAACCGCTGTAAGGGTTCGGTAGGTGTCTTCTGAGAAGTCTTCGTGGCCCGGTGTATCGAGCAGGTTGAATGTGCAATCTGCATAATCATAGGTCATCACTGAGGATGCGACCGAGATACCACGCTCCCGTTCCACCTTCATCCAGTCTGATCGCGCACGTCGTTGTTCACCACGTGCCTTAACGGCACCCGCCAACTGAATAGCACCACCAAACAACAACAGTTTTTCTGTCAGCGTTGTTTTACCAGCGTCTGGGTGGGAAATAATGGCGAAGGTGCGCCTAGACGCAATTTCGCGCTCAAGATCGTTCATAGTCTCTCCGGTTTAATGTCACCGGAATGTAGCGATTACGTACAGGATTTCCAAGGCCTTGCTCGATTGTTCAATAACAATATGACATTGTATTAAATCTATGGAGAATACCTGTACATCTTCTATGTCATTAATATGGGCCGCACACAGCCATGGATTTCGAAATTTGGTCACGAACTCAAGAATATTAGAACACATCCGAAATTCAGCCCATTCAACTCTCACATCTTTATGATCATTGGGTTCGCGCTAAAAACAGTGCTGAAGTTCCGAAACAGCGCGACTTCTTTATTGATGCGGTTAAAGAATTCGCGGGTCATCTCGCTCTTGTTGATCTTGAAGCCAACCCGAAATACGCCCGGTACGTGCTCGTTGGCAAAAATTTAAACGTTTACTTGGCAAAGATCCGACAAATATGGCGATCGAAGATGTTTATCCACCTGATACATCAAAAGATATATACGATGCATTCAGCAAAACAGTGCATGAGCGAACGGCCACATTCTATCAACGCAGTTACGTGGTTCTTGGGAAACAGTTTGGGTATTACCGTCTCATTTTACCAATGAGACTAAAGCGACGTCGTTCGCCGCCTTCTGATCGGCATTTACCCCACAAATTATAAAATGACGGATGCCAGCGGATGGCAAAAAGCCGTTGATAAGCTATTACACCTAAAACAAGAATTTGAAGACATGCATCCCCGGAAACTGGGCAAAGTTTGGGAAAGCTCGCTCAACAGGTGATGATGGGTTGATCTATGACAATGCAATCTGAGGCTAATCAGCTGATTCTCTGATCTTCCTATAAAGATTGGAGACGGTATCATGGAGACCCCACCACCAAAACCAAGCCCGAGTTTTGATGCTTATAGCCCGACGGAAATAGCCGCCCGCGTTGCCAGTGCGGGTGTGACCAAAGCATCACTCCCGTTTCTACAGATGTTTATCCTGGCGCTGCTTGCCAGTGCCTTTATCGCATTTGGTAGCATGTTATTTACGCTGGTGATGACCCATCACGGATTGGGCTTTGGTCCATCCCGATTACTAGGTGGTTTTGCGTTATCATTGGGTCTCGTTCTTGTCGTCGTCGCTGGCGCTGAATTGTTTACCGGTAATAACCTCATTGTTATGGCGTGGGCGGAACGAAAGGTCTCGTCGGCGCAACTGCTGAGGAATTGGGGCATTGTATTTGTCGGCAATATTGCTGGCTCGGTCGGCATGGCATTTCTTGTGTTCTGGTCAGGCACACTTAATTTGAACAATGGCGGTGTCGCAGAAACAGCAATATCGATTGCCTCCGCTAAGGTCGCCATTCCACCGGCTGAAGCGTTTTTTCGAGATTTACTCTGCAATACACTGGTATGTCTCGCCGTATGGCTCTGCTTTGCAGCTCATTCCCTTACAGACAAGGTCATTGCAATTGTATTTCCGATCACAGCGTTCGTGGCATTAGGGTTTGAGCATTCTATAGCCAACGCCTACCTGATTCCCATCGGATACCTCGCCGGGGCATCCGATATCACAATGATGGGGTTTATCGAAAATCTACTCCCCGTCACTGCAGGTAATATCGTCGGCGAGAGCGTCTTTGTTGCCTTTGTGTATTGGCTGATTTATCGACGAGATAGCAGTAACAACTAGGCCCTGACGAGACCCTAGCTATTCGACCCATAACGCACATTCACAACGTGGTATGAATGGCACTATTGCCGTTTTCATCACAAGGGATGCCTCACGACATGCAGACAACAAACATTGTCCCAGCGTCAGAGATAAAATGCCCGGCGTGCGGACATACCGAAACTGAAGTGATGCCAACCGATACCTGCCAATGGTTCTATGACTGCAAAGGATGTGGGGCTGTCCTTAAATAGGTGACGCACTCCCGTCCGATGTCAGATCAATACCGCCAATTGAGAATGAGAACGGATCAACAATAGCGATAACTTCGACATCTTTTGAATTTGTTGCGGTCGCGTCCGGCATGAATTGTTGAGCTGCGCCCATCGCCAATTCGATGACTGAACCACCTTCGGCTTCAAATTCTTCAAGTGTTTGAAGCGGCTCGCCGGTCACTTCATCAATCTGTGTTGCCAAGTACTCTTCAGCCGCTTGCGTTGCGGCTTCTTCATAATCAACGTCATAAGATGTGAACGTAACCGTGAAATCTTCGTCTGAGTTTGCAGCACCCGTGATGCTCAGAACACCGGCATCACCAGTAATAATCCATTGACCGTCAGTTTGCTCGAGCAGTTCACCATCAATTGACAGTGTTGCGCCTTTAGGCACGCCTGAGACAACGATGCTTTCCGCGTTATTCGCATCAGAAATAACATCAACCAATGCAACGTTAAACGGTGTGTCTTCAAGGCCAACAACAAGGTTAGGTGAGTTGTTAAAGACAAAATTCTCAACATTTTCAACAGTGTCTGTGCCATCAGGTCCAGTTACGGTCATGACACCGTCAACGATAGAGATCGTATTTTCGCCGTAAGTGCCGTTATAGACGAGCGCATCCATGCCCTCACCACCGTCGATAACATCGTCGCCGATACCACCATTAAGGAGGTCGTCGCCTTCGCCGCCGTCCAGCGTGTCGTCACCGCTACCACCAAGCAAAATATCATTGCCGCCGAAACCAAATATCTGATCGTCGCCAGCAAGGCCTTCAAGTTTATTGACCCCATCATCACTCGTGATGATGTCGTTACCGCTGCCACCAATGGCATTTTCGATATTAATAAGGGTGCCTACGCCAACGCCATCTTCGCCGCCATCGTCAGATGCGGTTCCATCACCCAAGTTGATGATGAGATTATCGTCAGATGCTGCAAACGTAATCGTGTCGTTACCCGCGCCACCATCATAAGTGTCGTCACCAGCACCAGGCGCGCCAATAAACAGGTCATCCCCGTCACCGCCGCTGAGATAATCGTCGCCAGCACCACCATCAAGGGTGTCGTTACCGTCGCCCGTTGTAATGGCATCATTACCATCACCGCCTGTTATGACCCAGTTATACTCGCAGTCTGTAAAATCAAAATCAACGAGAGTATCAGCTTCAACCGTCTGATTATTGTTCGACATTTTTGCATCTTCACCGATGATGCCCCTGTTAACGAGGTCACGAATGTCGGCTGGAAGTGGGTCGATTGGTTCCGGCTCACCAATAGTATCCCCATCATCGCTATTATCATCATCGTCGTCATCATTGTCGTTATCGTCATCGTCATTTCGATCAGTATCTTCTTCATCGACAAATTTGTTCACGTCAGTCATGTCACCACGTGCCTGTTCAACGATATTGAGAGTTGCAACATCCCCCGTACCGCCAACAAAATCTTCATCAAATCCGTCGTTTCCACCGGCATCGGTCTGGAAATCGTTAAGGAAGTCGAGTGCCTCACGATCATCACCCTCAACATTATCATTAACGTTTTCGTATGTGTTACCACTGGTCCGCTCACCCTGGCTGTTACGCGTCGGCAAGTAAGGCAGTGTGGACACACCATAGGCAGTCAGAATGTCATCAACAGTTACGATAGAGAACGGAGACGGTGCCGCATCAAAACTGGAAACCTGTGTGAATGCGTTCGCGTCGTTCAGAACCTCTACGCCACCATCGTTCACAACGACAACCTCACCAACGAACTCACCTAATTCTTCCATCAGGTGAACGTTGAAGCTTTCGCCATCACGGATATCAAGACCAACCTGCGTACCACGAATACCAATGGTCGCCACAGGCGTATCCAGTGTCATCGCATCCGGGTCAGTCTTAGCAACCTGACCAGACACAAAGGTGAACACACCCTGTAGCACGGACATCGACACAGAACCTTCCTGCGTCGCCGGGTCGCAAACCATTTCGTCAAGAACCATGCGGCCTTCAGAACTCATCGCGAACGTGGTTTCGTCAGCCAGCAGCACACCGACTTTACCGTCATCACCAGATTCCAGGATATCGCCCTGGAAAACCTGATCACCAAGCTCATGGCGGATCCGCTCGCCATCGGCGCGGATCGCAAACACTTCGCCTTCAAGGCTTTCGATGTTACCAATCAGCTCGCCGTCGGTATCGGAAATTACATTTGGATTTTCAGCGATATTACCACTGATTTCTTGTGCCTGAATGGCTTCAGCTTCTTCGGTTGGCATAAAGCCAAAATCGCCCCCATCCGCTGGCGCGCCACCGTCTGCTGGACCTGCCATTGCAGATACGACGTCGCTGCCAACCTCGGCGCCATCAGATGACACGAGGTTTGGTAGATTTGGATTATCTTGATATCCCTCAACCGTGATGGTCGTACCATCCGGGAAAGACATGACAAGGTCGCCACCTTCAAATGTGAAGTCGGCATCCGCGACAGAAAGATTTTCTGGAGTATTTAAGTCACCGGACTGCGCTCCATCAATTGAGAACGTGTTTTCCCCGGTCTGTAAGGCATCGCCGTTGACGGTTTGATCGGCCATTTGTGTGCAACCCTTTGAACGATATTGTTTTTTTGTCGTTCAATATGGTTGAATGTTTTTATTATTGTTCTTTTTCTAATGCTGTTATGCGTCAGTGACACCCCACTGGTCAACAGGCTTAGGTGATAAGATCACAATTATGATCTTAAATTTTTAACTAAAATTGAGGAAGTGAAGATATTCCCCCTCACCTGTCCTCTCCCCCATTGCATGGTGGAGAGGGACACAAATATCCACGCAAAGCTTAACTTATCCCTCTCCTCCTTTTAGGAGGAGAGGTTAGGTGAGGAGGTGCTTTTTAAGACTTAAGCGGTTTCAGCACCATAATACAGGGTCACAACATGGCGTGCTTCGGCGAAAAACAGCCAACGTTCGGTGATAACGCCAATACTCATCGACACAGCTGCCGCAAAGCACACAATTGATACCATCGGCCCATCAACCAGATAAACGATAACCAGTAACAATGATGGGACTAAAAAGCCGAACATATTGACGATACTACGCAGCTTTTTGGCGTGTTTACGGCCAACCTTGAACCCCATCTCCTGCATGAGATAGTTTTCTTCGGTATGAGGCCCCTCAAGCATTGTGACGGTCTCGCCCTTAAGGCCAGTCGCCGTCTTTGATGTTGATGGATGACTGGTTGTATCCACAAAATTCCAATACGTCCGCTTGACCCACCATGAGATCAGCACAGCAGCAACGGCAAAAGCCAGATACTTCTTATCAATGCCGACAGTGACCGACATTAAAGCCGCAACCCACACAGCACCGGTCGCTAGACCCAGAACGATATAAACAGGTGTTGTCCATTTGTTAGACCAATGATGGATCGTCTTAAGGCTACGATAGATCATTGCCGTGCAAAAAATCGTAACAACCGCGAGGACCGCAGACGCAGCGGCAGCAAGACTGCCAATGCCAGACAAATCGCCCTCTAAAATCCAGAAATACGTCAATAGCGCCCAAGGGCCGAACGTAATAATCGAAAGCACACCCTCACGCGATAGCCAGCTCGACCGCCATTGCGTCGTGGCACGCCAGGCGCGCTCGGGATGTCCAAGGTGCCCCATTGAGGACAACAGGCCTGCAGTGACCAATACAAAAGCAAGTCCAAGGCCTAGCATACCGAACGTGCGATCAAGCGGAACAATGCCTGAGGCTGCAAGTATGGCGAGGATTGCCAACATACCGTATCCGGCGCCGGATGCGGTGGTGAAGAAGATAACGGAAAAGGCTGGATGCATGACTTACCTAGACAACGCGCGGTCGACCCAGCGCAAAATAGGGTTATCCGTACCCGGTGTGACGGGCAATTCAGTTGGCATATCGCTTTTAGCAGCGGTATCACGGCGCGGGCGTGGCGGAAGATATTTATTGGTCGGCTTGTAGCCCATCTCAGGCATCAAATCGTAGCCCATCCGCTCAACAACCAACTTTGAAACAGCTGAGTTTGGATCGCCAAGATCACCAAAGTGACGCGCGCTGACGGGACATGTCGACACACATGCCGGCACACGATCAACTTCTTCCATGTTCTCGTTATAAATACGATCGATACACAACGTACATTTCTTCATCACGCCTTCATCAGCATCATATTCACGTGCGCCATAAGGGCAGGCCCAGCTGCACAACTTGCAGCCGATGCACTTGTCTTCATTGACCAGAACAATACCGTCCTCTTCACGCTTAAAACTTGCGCCAGTCGGGCATACCGTCACACATGCTGCATCTTCACAATGCAGGCATGACTTCGGGAAATGCACGGTCCGTGAAGGCTCACCTTCACCCGCAGACGCTTCAAACGTATGAATTCGGTTAAACCAGACACCGATAGGCTTAGGTCCATATGGATCTTTGTCCGTCAAAGGTGCTGCATGACCGCCGGTGTTCCACTCTTTGCAGTTCACCGCACAAGCATGACAGCCCACGCAAATATCCAGATCAATGACGAGACCAAGTTTGGTCCCAGTAGATGTAGGGAGCATTGTCATGATGAGCTCTCCTTCCTAAAGTCAGCACCGTATTGAAGGATTTTAGGTGCGTCTTTGACTCCTTCTGGACGTTCAAGCGTATCAAACTGCGGGAATGACTCGGCATCTTCTGAGGGATCCGCTTTGCGAACGCGCACGCGAAGGTCATACCACGCAGCCTGACCCGTAACCGGATCAGAGTTCGAATACCGATACCCATCATCCCTTGGTGGGAGCAATTCCGATATCACGTGGTTCAAAAGGAACCCTTTTTTGGACTCGCCAGATTTTGGATCAAGGTTCCAAGCACCCGAACGTTTCCCAATCGCATTCCACGTCCAAACGGTTGATTCCTCAACCCCGTCCATAATCGCAACCTGCACGCGGATGCGACCGTGATAGCTTTCAACCCAGGCCCAATCGTCGTCTTCAATTTCCAACTTCGCTGCGGCAACATGGCTCATGTACAGCTTATTTGAGTTGGTGATCTGACGAAGCCAGGCATTATGTGATCCCCATGAGTGATACATATGCATGGGCCGTTGTGTCAGCGCATGCATCGGATACTCTTTGGTATCGATCATTGAATGCTCAAACGGTGGATACCAGATCGGCATCGGATCGAAGTACGCGTCAACACGTGCGCGTTCACGTTCCGGCGGCTGAACATCCCCATGACCACGGGCAGCGTTTCTGAACTTTTGCATAATTTCAGAATATATCTGCATAACAATCGGCTCGGCACTGCCGATGAAGCCAACGCTTTTGGCCCAATCAAGATACGACTTGTTGGCAAACTTGAAGTACTTTTGATCGTCCGTGAAATGGTGTGACCAGAAACAACCGTTCTCAATATACTTATCGAGCTGCTTTGGGTTCACTTCACCCTTGCCGTGCTGATCACCGTTTACACCGCGCCACCCAGCAAGTGGGCCAATACCCGGCGCACGTTCATGATTAACGATATAATCCGCATACCCACCCGGGTACTTAGCGGCACCATCGTCATTGGTCATTCCAGGCAACCCAAGGCGAGCACCCAGATCGAGCAACACCGTCTGGAACGGGCGAACATCGCGATCAAGTTCGATAATCGGCTGACGGATCGCATCCTGTGCGGCGTCCGCTTCGCAAATTGGACGGTCCAATAATGAAATACAGTCCCAACGCTCAAGATACGTTGTGTCTGGTAAAATCAAATCAGCGTAGGCGACCATCTCTGAATAGTAAGCATCAGAGTAGATAATCCGTGGAATCTTATACTCGCCCGTTTTCTCGTCGATATCCGTCAGCATCTTCATGGTGCCGGATGTATTCATCGACGAGTTCCAGCTCATATTCGCCATGAACATAAATAACGTGTCGATTGGATACGGATCACCCTTCCATGCATTACTAATGACCATATGCATGAGACCGTGTGACGATAATGGGTACTCCCATGAATACGCCTTATCGATACGGCCAGGCTTACCTTCACTATCCACAATCAGGTCTTCAGGGCCTGTTGGGAAGCCAAGCGGTGGTCCGCCCAACGGCTTGCCAGCGTGCACAGTCCCAGGCTTACCGGCTGGCTTGAGCGCAGGCGGGATAGGCTTTGGGAATGGTGGCTTGTTACGGAAGCCACCTGGGCAGTCAACACTACCGATGATGGTCTGCAACAAGTGAATAGCACGACATGTGTGGAAACCGTTCGAATGCGCCGAAATACCGCGCATCGCATGCATCGCAACCGGGCGACCAATGAACTTTTCGTGTTTGCGGCCATAGGCATCGACCCAAGGCGTATTAATTTCAATCGTTTCCTTGAATGCAACGTGCGCAATTTCAGCCGCAATACGACGGATCGTCTCAGCTGGAATGCCGGTCTGCTCTGTCACTGCGTCAGGTGTGTATTTAGCATCCAGATAACGTGCGGCCATCAACTGGAACGATGGGATCGCTGCACGGCCATCAGCAAGCGTCACATTACCCGCGAGAACCGGCTTTGCCGTGATATCACTGGATTTAGCGAAGTCCTTTGTATCGCCGTCCCAAATTAACGGGCACCCATCTTCATCGCGTGCAAAAAGGCCATCGTCAGCACTGCCCGGATCTTGAATAACCAACCAGGCTGCGTTTGTGTACGTTGCGAGATAATGCTCGTCGACATTACCGGTCCTCAGCAATTCATGAATGATCGACATCACGAACAGACCATCGGTCCCTGGCTTAATGCCGAGCCACTCATCTGCAATCGCTGAATAGCCGGTTCTTACCGGGTTCACAGATACAAACTTGGAGCCGTTATTCTTAAGCTTACCCAGACCAATTTTGATGGGGTTTGAATCATGATCTTCGGCAACGCCAAACATAATGAAATATTTAGCAAGGTCCCAGTCAGGCTCACCAAATTCCCAAAACGAGCCCCCAATGGAATACAGCCCCGCGGCGGCCATGTTAACTGAACAGAACCCCCCGTGCGCTGCGTGGTTTGGCGTCCCAAACTGACTGGCCCACCAGCCCGTCAATGATTGTGATTGGTCGCGTCCTGTAAAGAAGGCGAGCTTTTTGGGGGCCGTTTCGCGGATTTTACCCAACCAGCCTGTAGCGATGCCTAGCGCTTCTTCCCATTCGATTTCTTCAAACTCACCTGAGCCTCTAGGGCCAACACGCTTAAGCGGCTTCGTCAATTTTGCAGGGGAATTCTGCGTCATAATTCCAGCGGAGCCCTTGGCACACAAAACACCACGGTTCACAGGATGATCTTTATTGCCCTGGATATAGCGGATTTTACCATCCTTGAGGTGGACTTTAATGCCGCACCGACAGGCGCACATGTAACACGTGGTACATTTCACCTCGTCTGCGATGACTGGCGATGTATCCACATGATTGTCAGATCCGCTCATTCTTGAATTCTCCCAACCTATGCAATTGTACCAACTTATCTAAGCTAGTCATACTATTATGTAACTTTGTGCCAAAGAACAACCAATCAGTCCAATGAGTAATTATTGTCATTTCATTCGATTTTACTTATTAATCGAGAATGACACTTACACAGCTAAAAATATTCATCGCCGTCGCCGAACGTGGACATGTCACCCGTGCCAGCGAACACCTTGGTATCACACAATCAGCGGTGTCTGCTGCTGTTGCTGCCTTGGAAAATCAATATCAGGTAAAGCTGTTTAACCGTGTTGGTCGAACAATCAAACTCTCAGAAGCAGGTGAGCTTTTTCTCAGCGAAGCCCAAGCCGTCGTTGACCGCGCCGAGGCTGCACAACGTATGCTGAGAGAGCTAGGCGGCATCACAGTTGGCCACCTCGAAATCGCCGCAAGCCAGACAATCGCGAACTATTGGCTGCCACGTCGGCTGGCCATGTTTCATGCGCTTTATCCCGGCGTGGTCTTGAATGTGTCAATTTCAAACACCCGAGAAGTTGAGACCGCTGTGGTCAATGGCGCTGCGGATATAGGTTTTGTCGAAGGCTCCACCCGCGCACCACAACTTGTTCTTGATGAAGTCGATTATGATCAGCTGGTCCTCGTTGGCGCAACGCCAACCTGGGGGCCAAGACGCAACGATCCGATTGATATTGCCGCATTGCCATGGATTGTGCGTGAAACCGGTTCTGGAACGCGTGAAGTCCTCGAACGTATTGCTAATAATGCTGGCTTAAAGTGGCAGGACCTTAATGTTGTTCTGGAACTGCCTAGCAACGAAGCTGTACGTGAGGCTGTGGACGCGGGCGCAGGCGTAACCCTCATATCTCGTTACGTGATTTCCGCCTCTATTGAGTCTGGAACACTGTGTCAGCTTGAGTTGGATATTCCACCCAGAACGTATCATATGGCACGCCATCGAAAACGTATTCCGAGTGCAGCGCGCCGAGCCTTTGTGGATATGGTCCTTGCGGGAAATTTACCAGCAACCTGAAGGCGTTAACGTCAGCCCTGCCCTGCTGGAGCATAGCGCTTCAAGAATGCTTCTTCATTGTTCGTGCGCAGGTATTCAATCGCACAGCCCAACATGTGATCCTTGGCTTCTCCGATAGCAGGACATGCTGTTTCGGAAATACGTGGACGTTCACGCGCAATATCTATTTCTTGCGCAGGGATCGAACCGGGCAAATCTGCCTCACGCTGACCTGCAGGTTGAGCTTCGGGGTCAATATCGGCAATAATATTGATGTCTGGTGTCACGCCCAGCGCCTGCAATGTTTGGTTGGCTGGTGAATAATATAAAGCCGTGGTCAGGCGAAGTGCGCCATCCAGCGGCATGGGCATAATCGTCTGAACCGATCCTTTGCCGAAAGTCTTACGTCCCATGATAATCGCACGGTGATGGTACTGCAGGGCACTCGCAACAATTTCTGAGGCAGACGCAGAACCCCGATTGACCAGAACAATAACCGGGACACCTCGAAGGGTATCGCCGGGATCAGCATAGTACGCCCGCTCATCGCGGCCATCGCGGCCCATAATAGAAACGATCTTCCCGCGCTCAAGAAAAGCATCAGCAACAATCACAGATTGATTAAGCAGCCCGCCGGGATTGTTTCTTAAATCGACAACAACGCCACGAAGGTTTTTACCGACCTGATTGCGAATATCAGAGATCGCAATTTTGATCCCTTTTTTGGTCTTTTCGTTGAAGCGCGTGATCCGGATATAGCCAATATCACCTTCGATGCGATGACGAACAGATTTTACCTCGATGATCGCACGGACAATATTCAATGGAAAATCTTCGACACCCTCTCGGCGCACAATGATGTCCACGGGCTCGCCCGGCTTGCCGCGCATCAAATTGACGGCCTCGCGTAGGTTCAATGCCTTAAGGTCTATAACACCAACATGCGTAATCAAATCGCCCGGCAACATACCCGCACGTTCGGCAGGCGTACCTTCTATTGGTGAGATAACTTTGACGTAATCTTTTTCCATAGTGATCTGGATACCAAGGCCGCCAAACTCGCCTTTTGTATTGGCAAAGCTGTTACGGAATTCTTCGGCATTCAGATAACTAGAATGAGGATCAAGATGCTTGAGCATCTTATGCAGCGCATCCTCAACCAACTTTCCAGATGGCATACTTGCAGGCACGGCGTCTTTGGTTTTTACGCCAGCGATTGCAGCATTGATCATCTCACGATCATTGATCTCATGAACGTAACTCGCCCGGACACGCTGATAGGCAAAATTAAAGTAATCCAGTCTTTCACGGTCCGACGCATCGTCGACATAAGTATCATAGATACGCTCGAAGCGCTCTAACTCAACCCGGGTCTCCGCAGGCAAATTGGCGATCTCTTGGTTCATCGCCATGACAACGCGACCAATCGCAGATTGATTGGTCACGCATGCCGTGATCAACGTGACCAACAACACGCCAACAACGCCAGCAATCGCAAAACAAGATAAGCGACGCCCACGCTGGAGTTCTGGTTTCACATTAGGAATGTGAGAGGTCAATATTCAGCCATCCGCAGTGATTTTGGCAGTAAGCTCAGCAAGAACACGGTCCGTATCTTCATTTTCAACCTGACACGTAACAGCATTCTCATGGCCACCACTATCATATTTAAGCATAAGCTCACCAATGTTGGTATTTGAGGTTTTGTTCAGGATCGATTTGCCGGTCGCCAATACAGTATTCAACTTATTCAAACCCCAAAGGATATGAATTGAGATATTGCAGTCTGGAAATAGCGCATAAGTCATAAAGCGGTTGCCAGCGTTGATTGTCTCTTCGTTTCGAAGATCAAAAACAACCAGATTACCTGTTACGGTCGAGCAACGCTTAAACTGATCTTTGAATTTACCTTCATGATCAAAATAAAGGTCCACGCGTTCTTTGACGTCTGGAAATGCAACAATCTGATCAACCGTGTGATTGCCGCAATAATCGATCAACTGCATCATCAATTGGTAGTTAGAGATTTTAAATTCACGGAAACGACCAAGGCCAGTCCGGCTGTCCATCAGCATGTTGAGCAAACCCCAACCTTCAGGCTTTAAAACCTTAGCTTCAGTGAACTGTGCGCTGTCACCTTTATCAACGGCAACCATCATATCTTCAGCGATACTTAGGAACTTCTCTTTGCCGCCGTAATAGTCATAAACAACCCGCGCAGCCGATGGCGTGTCAGGGTCGATGATGTGATTGTCTTTCTTACCAACACGAATGGTTTCGCTATGGTGATGATCAAAGGCTAAATGAACGCCATCGACATACGGCAAGTTCGTTGTGATATCACCGTCAGATATCAAAATCGTCCCATCCTGCATGTCCTTTGGATGTACGAATTTATATCATCGATAATGCCTAAATCTTTCAGTAATACAGCACAGACGAGTTCGTCAAAATCGCTTCGTGTCACCAACCTAAATTTTTGATCGCTCATCCGGGCCTCCCAGTTATATTTGTATCACTATGGCCATAATTTTGAGGCCCAAGAATGGATTTTGGTTCCTGCACCCCTAGGAATGCAAGGACGTATTCAATTTTATCCTAATTCAATCTTTTCTAATGCTGTGACGCAGCCAAATACTTGCGGCTAAAAGCACCACGGCACCTGCCTGATGCATGGCTGCAAACCCAATTGGTACAACCAACAGTAACGTTGATATGCCCAGCATGACTTGGACACATACGGCAAGGATCAAGACGTTCGCACGGGTTCGCACATCACGCCCTTGAGCACGACACACCCACCAGACCCAGGAAACCAGGGCAAAAGTCGTCAAAGCCAGAACACGGTGATCAAACTGTACGGTCGGAATATCCTCAAAGAAGTTCTTGTACCAGGGGCTGAGTTGGAAGCCCTCACTGGGAAAGATTTCACCCAGCATCAATGGAAATGTATTGTAGACCATGCCTGCATTCAGACCCGCGACCAGCGCCCCTGAGAACACGGTAACGAAAACAACAACCACAGTCATCGACGACAATCTGCGTAGGTGCGCTGATACGTCCTCACGTGGCGCATCGAGGAGATCCAGCGCGAACCAGAGCCCTAAAGCAATAATCAAAAATGCCATCAGTAAATGCGTTGCGAGGCGGTACTGGCTGACACCTGGCTGGTCGACAAGACCACTTTTAACCATCCACCAACCGATAACGCCTTGCAATCCGCCCAGCGTGAACAACACAGCCAAACGCACCATCAACGCCTTATTGACCCATCGCTTGTAAACAAACACGGCAAACGGCAATGCAAAGGCCAGCCCAATAATCCGTCCCCACAAGCGATGCAGGTACTCAAGCCAGAAAATTTCCTTAAACTCACTCAAGGACATGCCTTTATTGATTTTTAGATATTCTGGCGATGTCCGGTATCCATCAAACTGGGCCTGCCACGCAACATCGCTTAAAGGTGGCAGCCACCCCGTCACAGGACGCCAATCTGTCATCGAAAGCCCAGATTCCGTGAGACGGGTGAACCCACCCAAGACAATCATCGCAAAAACCATCGAGCAAATGGTCAGCAACCAAAGCCCAATTATACGGGATACGTGGCTGGAATCAGTCGGTGGTGTGGACATTGTTAAAATGACCCCTTTTAATTGCGCTCAATCAGGTAGTGGATCATCCCTTGTTTGTCCATACGTGATCCGCGATAACCTGTCGATAAGTCTATCTGTACATTCTTGTGTACGTATGATGAGCGAAAACTGATGACTACAGACGAAATAAAAATACAGCCCGTAATGCTGGTCGGTGCTGGTCCAGGTGATCCGGACTTGCTGACCGTCAAAGCGCATCGATTGTTGAGCGACGTCGATGTTATCGTTTATGACCGTCTGGTGTCGAAATCAATCATGGCGTTGATCCCCGCATCTACGGAACGCGTATTCGCGGGCAAGCGCGCATCCAACCATTACATGCCGCAAGATGATATCAACAACACGCTCGTTGATCTTGCCAAGCTTGGCAAACGTGTCATGCGTCTTAAAGGCGGAGATCCTTTCGTATTTGGCCGTGGAGGCGAAGAAGCACTTCACCTCGTCCGCAATGGTATTCCGTTCGAAGTTGTGCCCGGCATAACGTCATCTGCGGGCTGCGCTGCCTATGCCGGCATCCCTTTGACGCACCGTGGGCTCGCACACGGCGTCCGGTTTGTCACAGGTCATTCAAAGAGCAATGAGCCTCTAACGCTTGATTGGCGGAGCCTTGCCGACCCTGACACCACACTTGTTGTTTATATGGGCATGGCGAACGTTGCAGAAATCGCATCAAATCTGGTGTCTCATGGACTTAAACCAGAAACCCCGGTTGCTGTGATCAACATGGGGACACGCCCGACACAGCAGACACTCATCTCTAATCTGGATGAGTTACCAACATGCGTCGCAAATGCGTCCATTAAAGGGGCGACTTTGTTTGTAATTGGCGAGGTCGTAACCTTAGCCGATGAACTGGCCTGGTTTACCGATGCCGTCCCAACTAAAAACTGCATCGAATAAGTCTGCGCTACATATCTCGATCAAGAGCGCGGGCAAGAACCATATACACCTTACCCATGTCGGACGATAAGAACGTTGCGTGCAGCATTGAGTTCGGATCTCTCTTGGATGCTTCATCCAAAAGCTTCTCGAACTCTTCAAGATAGCGCGTCACGTAATCGCGGAAAGTGCCATCTTCTTGGTATGTCTGGCGAACCTGCTGCAACTTGGCCTTTTCGCGGAAGCCAAGCAGCTTACGCACAAAGATGCCCTTCTCGCCTTTGTTAAAGCGGCGCCAGTCTTCTTCCGAGACCTGCGTTTCAAGGACACGGCTGATATCAACAGCCAATGATTGCAGACGCTCAGAGATGAATGTCGCTTGTCGCGTAAACTCTTCTATATCAGTTTGTTCTATACGCTCGGATAGAGATGCCAGCAATGCCGTCGCTTCATTGGACGCAGCCCGAACGGACTCGGTGCGTTCATCAAGGACTTCGTTGATCTCTTGAGATTTCCGCGCAACATCACTTGTCGCCGCCGACAAAGCATCAACGTGCGACCGCACCGACTTATCCCATGCGCCCACCTTTCCAAGTGCAGCATCGGTCGTGCTCGACAGCTCCTGTGCGCGGCGCGCCAAGGCTTCGCCCAAAGCTTCCAGGCCGCGCTCAGCGCGATTGTACGTGGTCGACAAGTCCTGCATCTGACGACGCAATCCTTCAGTACCACCCTCAAGCCGCTCAACGATGACGTCACTAAGGTCACCTGACTCGTGGATTTGGGTACGCAATTGATCCGCAGTACGTGTCAATTTTGACACATTAAGATCAGCAGCCATAGAGGCTTCGGTCGCACGGGCACCAATTGTCTCGCCCACACGCTCCAAACGATCCAGCGCGTCATCACTCGTTGTTTCAAGAATATTGCCGCGATGGCGCAAGCCGTCTGTTGCTTCTTCAAGTTGTGCCGTTGCCTTACGGGAAACGATACTAACTTCTTGATAGCGTTCACGAAGTGCCTGACTGACTTCGGTCATCTCTTGGACGCCACGTTGTGATGCGTCGCTTAGATCTCGGGCACCATCACGCAAGTCTGTATTCACGGCCTGAACCTGGTTCGACGCCCGCTCAGCCGCTTGAGATACGTCTTCTGTATTCCGCTGTAACGTATCAGCCACAAGGTTCATGAGCTGATTGGCGCGATCTGCCGTTGTGCTCATTTCATGGGAGCGAGATTGCATTTCTTCGCTGACGCGGCTCAGACGAGACGCAGCTTCGTTCGCTGTATTGGTCAGACCCGATGACTGCTGGTTGAGCAAATCAGCAAAACGTTGCAGGTGTGTAGTCGCTGACTCGTAAGTGCTCGTCAGGACCTCAGAGCTTTTGTGCAGAATTTGTCCAACATCGCCCATACGTTCGCGGGTTTTGTCCAGCGAGGTATCAAGCTGCATGTGATTTTGTTTCAGTGCACCAGAAATGCCAGCAAGGTTTTCAGATGCCCTTTCTGTGCCACTTGTCGCAGATTCAACTTCGCGCGCCAATTCACGGCCCACATCTTCAAGGCGGCTTAAGGCATCAGATGCTGTTTCACGCATCGCACTCGTACTTTTCTGCATCGCATTCGCCGTCGCTGAAACACGACCCGTTGCATGATCCGCTGCTGATGAAAGCTCCAATGATCCCGCTTGCAGTATCTCGCCCGCATCCACCATCCGGCGGCGTACATTGTCGCTGACAGCATCAACCTGCAAGGCGCGCTCTTTAATCACATCGCCAACGCCTTCGATCTCAGCGTATGCACTCCCAGAGATAGTGCCTAAGTCTTCAGATTGCTTATGAAGAAGGTCAGTAACGAGGTTCAAAAGCTGAGCCGCACGATCAGATGCCTGTGCCACTTCATGCGAACGGCTTTCAAGCAGTTGGCCGACATTTTCAATATTATCGACCGCCTCAAGCGAGTTCTTACCCAACTTGTCTGATTGACCCGCAAGAATACATGAGACCACATTGATTTGAACCGATGCCTGTTCAGACGTCGACAGTAAATCTTGTAGTCGTTCGCTCAGATCTTCACCAACTGCCATCAATCGCGCTTTTGCCGTCACGCTGGATTGATCAATATTTGTGGTTTCTCTGCGAATAACCTCACCCGCATCGGAGAGAATATTGGCAGATTTAGATGACACCAGTGCCAGGCGGTCTGCGTTATTCTGCAGTGTCTCAGTGACCCGCTCAATGCCCTGCTCAGCACGCGCAGATACAGCGGTCAGTTCTTGAAGTTGATCTTTTGCCTCACGGCCCAGATCGCCCATGGTGCGTTGTGCAAGCTGGCTGCTTTCTGTCATCGCACCCATGTCTTCACGGGTAACACGTGCAGCCTCAGATACGTCTTCTGCACCTTGACGGACCGCAGCCGCACCGTGGTTCAACGCGTGTGCAGCGCGTGTAACATCCGAAACACCTTTATCGGCAGATTGCGTCACCGTTGCCGCCGTCTCGTCCAAAAGCTCGTTCAATCGAGACAGGCGCGCGTTCGCCGTATCCGCCACGCTATCGATATCAGAAGAGCGTCGACGCAATGCTTCGCCAGCTTCATCCATACGAAGCACACTTTGGTTTGCTGTACGTGCCAGAGTGCCAGCTTGTTCACCAAGGGCTTCACCCGCTTCTGTGAACCGCTCAACGGATCGCTCTGTCGTCTCCTCGACTTGCTCAGACCGTCGGCGCATCTCTTCGCCCACACGTGCAACCTCACCCAGTACCCGCTCTGTGATTGTCAAGAGTTCATCGGAATCACGGCGTAAGATATTACCGACATTTTCTGCACGTTCTGAGGCTGTATCTGCGGCATCTGACATTTCACGAGCTTGCGTGCGGAAGGTCTCACCTGTCCGGCTTACGCGCTCCGTTACTTGCGCGGCTGTGGTTTCAATGCGCCGCGCATCTTCGCGTAATGCATCGCCAACATCCTGCACATTAGCAGCAACTTTATCCGAAGTTTTCGACAGCACATGGGTTTGATACGCCAGATTACTCTCAATTTCTTTTGTGCGTTCTTGAACTTGATCCGCCGTCGCGAGCAAGTCGCTCGACTGTCGCTCCAACAGTGATCGCATGCGCTCAGTCTGCGCCAATGCATCCGCATTCCGTGCTGTCATATCCTGAGCACGATCCTCCAGAAGGTCAGCACTCAAACGCAATTGCTGATCAGCATCACCCGAAAGATCAACC
The DNA here is from genome assembly GCA_002389385.1 of Rhodospirillaceae bacterium UBA4468. GTDB lineage: Bacteria > Pseudomonadota > Alphaproteobacteria > Rhodospirillales > Casp-alpha2 > UBA4479. Next base: position 33,753 of record DGOK01000102.1, read on the forward strand.
AAGGCTGCAACACGGTCACGAACCGCGTCACCAATCGCCTGCAAAGCACTCGTCGTGTCTTCAGCTCTGGAATTCGCCTTATCAACACTTTGCCTGAGCGCGTCAGCACGTTCATCAAACACGCCAGCAGCTTCCTGAGCAAGTTGAGACGCTGTATTCGCTGCCTCATATAATTCCTGGGTGCGGCGACCAATAACGTCCGTTAAATCTTCTGCACGAGACGATGCACGGTCGGACGAAACAGTTAAGTCACTGGCGTGCTTTTGCAGCCGCTCCCCAACATCGCGGGCCCGGTCGGTCGCGTTGTCTGTCGCATGTGTTAAGTCTTCGGTTTGACGGCGAAGGGCGTCTGCCACTGCGTGTGCACGAAGGTCTGCATCTTCAGACACCCGCGATAGCTCTAATGCCCGTTCACGTACAAGCTTACTGACGGCTTCGCCTCGGCTCATGGCGTCTTCAGTCGCCCAGTTAAGATCGCGGGTTTGCTGGCGCAATGAATCCGTGACTTCGCGCAGGCGCGACTGCGCATGATCGCTTGGAAAAATCATCTGACGCATCAGCCAGCGCAACGCCACAGCCTCATGGTGGATATTAGCCCCACGGTGATACGTGAGGACGACCATCCACAGCAATGCAACGGGGGTCGCAATCCCAGCGGCAAGTCCACCAAGCTCATGTGGCAGCAGTGCCGTTATGTTGTTCCAACCAAGGTTCGTCTCAACAAACGAATAGGACACCCATGACCATGCAGCCGTCGCCAACAAGGCACCAATCGGCAAGAGCTTCCAACGCACCCAAAACGGGATCGGTGGCGCAATGGGTGCATCTTGCAGCGATCCGGAAGATGGCGGCGGAGGCGCATCTCGTACGGCTGGAATAATCGCACCGAGGCTATCTGCAATAGCCTTTTGCGGGCTATCACTTGGGCTTTTTTGAGGTTCGGCAGTATTATCTGCCATGATCTTAAACTCCTGACGGCTTTTGAGTCTCTAATAATAGAGCCCTATATCATGCGCCGTAAACTCACATTTTGCATAGATATTGTGTTTTAAGTGGATAACTCTGTGACTAACTCGATCAATTGCTCAACAGATTGACCATCCAGGTTTTCACCAAAAAGCGCATTCCTGTATCGTTCGCGCACTTCTTTGCCCGCATCAGGGGTTTTCAGCGCTAAATCAACGGCCCGCGCAAGGTCTTCAATCCTGTGGATTTCACGGCCCACTTCCCGCCAACGCCACTCAACACCTTGAGGGTCATAACCGATTTTTTCTAAAGCATGCTCTGGGTTTTTGAGAAGGATAATCGGGCGGTCGACGACAAGATAATCAAACATAACGCTTGAGACATCACTCACCAGCACGTCCGCACTTTTAAGGTACGGCAGAATATCTGCATCCGGGTCATCAATGAGAACCACATGCTTATGCGTCCCAGCAAGATGCGCCCAGCTTTCAATCAATTTCGGATTGTCCGTAAACATATCTGGATGCGGTTTGATGACGAGTGTCACATCTTCAAGCTCACCACGAATACGTTCGACAATTTCATCGCCAAGAATTTCGACCGCGTTCATTTTTGCATGCTGACCCGGCGCATAAAGCACAACAGCGCTTGCCCCTTGAAGCTTTACTGGAACAGAGATGTGATCCCCACGAAGCAGCGGTGCGAGTGGCAAATGTCCTGTCACACGAATTTGCCCTAGTTCAGCAAAACCAAGCTTGGCCCATGCATCGCTAACAATAGGCCCTGGCGCACAGACGATATCTGCACCTTCAAAAGCACTTGGAAAGCGGTTCTGCGAGGCCAGGAATGTGGGCGCAGAAATCACCAGCGCATTCGGCACAAGCTTTCGCACCAATGCCGTTTGGGTGCCGCCAACAATCACCACGTCCGGATTGAATTCAGCAAGATCACGGCCATCAGACGTCAAAAGCGGCCAGTGCGTGCCGAGTGTTCGGCGAAATACATCATTGAAAGCATGGAATTGTTGCGCATTATTGAAATGCAGCGCGACCCGGCGTGCTGATGCATCGCGGTCGACCAGCTTTTGCCCATCCCGCTCAATACCCAGGCTCATTTCGCCCGCCCGTGCGATCAAGTTGTTTGGTTTTAGCTTGAGCGCATCCTTGAAGGATTGGACTGCTTCGGCACGCCTGCCCGCGCTTTTCCGGGCATAGCCAAGATGTACCAAAGCCTCAACTCGCTTAGGTTGGAGGCGAAGGCACCGTTCAAGCGACTTTACGGCTTCATCAGCGGCCCCTACGCGCCGATAGGCAGCACCCAGGAAATAGTGTGCATCAGCGCTATTGGGCGCCAGCTCAGCCGCTTCTTGCAAGTAAGCGATCCCTTGCTGCTGATCACCCTTTAGAAATAGCGCTTTGCCTAAGTCCATGCGTGCTTCGATCGCCGCTGGATTACTTGTCAGCGCATCTTCGAAATAGCGAATGGCATTATCCAGATCGTGGGCTTCGGCGCGCATTTCGCCCATTTGCTGATTGGCCAGCGGGTCATTGGGGTTTTGCGCAAGTGCATTTTGGAAATACTCAGTCGCGGCATCATCTGACCCTTGCCTGCGCGCAGAGACGCCAAGATCAACAAACGAAATACCTTCGGGTTGTTTTGGTGCGGTCTCTGGTTCAGGCACTTCGCCCTGCGCCAACCGGACGATCCCCATTTTTGCCAACCAACCCAGTGTACGTGGCAAACGATACCTGCGCCGTTCAGGCAAAAGTTCAGCAAGCTGAATAACCTCTACACCATCCCGTTCGCTTAGATGAGCAAGTACGTGCGCTTGCTCTTCCTCTTCAAGCATTGCATGCGACGCCGTGTCATTGATCGGGTTAAGCCTGAGCCTGCGTAAGCGTTCTGTAATCCCCTCGCCGCCTTTGATGCCCGGAGATAGCGACACTTTTGTGTGCTCACCAATCACCTGACTGGCAAAGGGCTGGAATACTGAAAATGGGTCATCCAAATGGGGGATCGCTGGGCGGCCTGTTACAGGCGGTGAAATCTCAGCGCCATCTGCACGAATACGCCGAAGCTCAGACCAGAGTGTTTGATGGCGACCGATAACAACCTTCCAGTCGTATGTTTCAACTGCCGTTTTTCGGGCATTAACGCTCAATTGTTGGCGATGCTCAATATCTCCAGCCAAGGCTTCGAAGGCTTCTGCTGCGGCGCGGATATCAATCGCCGTGGCCTGACTAACCGTGCCCGATAGGAACAAGTCCGCACGAACTTCATCAATCCCCATAATTTGGTTCTCAGGGGCCAGCGTCAGATCTCCGCCGCTTTCAGCCAACGGTAACCAGGTCGGCACCAGATACCCATTCTGCCCATTGCTGATGACGTCACGATTACTGCCCCAATCTGCTGCAACAATCGGCAAGCCTGCTGCCATTGCCTCAATCATCTCGGTATCAACACCATGGCCAACAGCGTCATCAAAAGACGCGTACGTATCGGCCGCGTAACATACTTGATCGCGGATATCGGCTTCACGGCCATCCAGAAAGATAGCGTTCACGGCCGGTGCAAACTCTCTCACAGCATCCCGGTAAGCCCGCTCAATCTTTTCGTTATCGAACCAGCCAGCTTGGAGCAAATGGATACGGGCACCTGTGCGCCTTACCGCGGATTCCAATGCCAAAAACAACGGCGTCGGGTGCGCACGCTCATAGAATGCAAAATTACCGGTCACCAGAACGCAATAATCGTCTTCCTTGATCCCAAGACGACGACGAATTCCATTTCGGATATCTTTTGTACCATCCGTCTCGCTATAAAGCGACGTATTGACCCCTGGTGGAATAACAAAGCTCACCCCAGAAAATGCAGCGGTCCCGCCCATACGGAATGTTAGATATTCGCTTTGTACAGTCAGGAGACGCTCACCCGCTGCTTTGAGCGTCTTGGATGGATACACGAGCGCATCCCAATATTGTGCCGGCGCAATCAGTACGTTTAAAAGCTCAGCTTGCGTGGCGGCCGTACCAAGGTTTTCGATCTCGCCTATCACGGAATAACGGCGCTGTCCCATCGTGCGCCGTCGCCACATCAAGGGCCCAATATCTGCCCCAGACAGGCGCATCACCGGCGCATGTTCAAACCCTTTACGGTCGCCGGGGGCAACGTATCGACATTCACGTCCCTTTGTATCTACCTTGGCAACACGTTGTAGGAAATCATCAAAGTCGGCTGGATCATGGGATTGACAGAAAAATGCAGGCACATCGCTATGCTTAACGAATGCACCTAAAAACGATCCGGACGGACGCGGACGCGCATCGATATCACGGCGATAGAAATGCACAGCATTTTCAACGCCTTCACGATGCAACTTGTCGCTTTTATTCGTTGGTTTGACGTGAACCACTATCAACGTCCCCTAAGGCTAGGAACGGACATCATTTAAAATAAATGCTGTCCGCCCGTGACCCAAATTTCTGTTCCTGTGACATAACGACTGTCATCCGAACATAAATAAAAGACCGTTCCAGCAACGTCTCCAGGCGTCCCCATCCGCTGCAAAGGAATGCGCGGAATTAGCAGGTCGTACTCTGGCCCGACCATTTCAGTCTCAATCTCGCCAGGTGCGACAGCATTCACACGCACTTCAAGTGCTGCGAATTCGTTCGCCATTTCGCGTGTAAGACCAGATAAAGCTGTTTTTGAAATTGAATAGGCAGAGCCCGCAAACGGGTGAATATAATGCCCGGCAATCGATGTGATATTAACGATCGCCCCTTTGCCCTTGTGCAAATCACCAGCAAAGCCGCGTGATAATTTCAACGGCGCAAAGAAGTTTAATTCAAACACATCATGCCAAGCATCCAAATCACCGTTCAGAATGCCTAAGCGCTCTTTATACGGTGTCTTTGGCGACATGCCGGCATTGTTAATTAATGCATGCAATGGCGCACCATCCAAGGCGATTTTCGCCTCTTTGATGAAATTTGCGATACTGTCATTATCGCCAAGGTCCGTTGGAATATGGCTAGTCCACTTGGGTTCACGCTTGCAGGCTTCGGGGGTATCTTCCCTGGAACACGTGATGATATTCCAGCTCCGTTCAAGGAATAACCTTGCCGTATGGTGGCCAATGCCACGGCTGGCACCTGTAATGATAACCGTCTTGCGCTCTTCAGATTTATTCATGATCAAACGGTACTTTAAACAAGCCCCTGTGGCCAGTCTCAGCACGTGTGATTTTTAATTCTTTCATCTTGAAAGACATGACGTCGTCGATCAAATCGTTATCATGACGGTATGTGTTCAAGATATGAAATCAGTGCCACCGCACGGGAAATAATGAAGGCGCTCAGCCTAAAGTCACCGCCGCCATTACCAAACATGCTGATCATCCGACCAACAGACGTTGCGTTGATCGTAACCGGGGGTAATGCGACCGTGCTTCAGCCGTGGGGGCTTAATGTCGACTGGACCAAACAGCCGATGATCAATGCCCGTTCTGAGACATTAACCGAGAAACCAACCTTTCAAGGTCTTCTCAAGCAACGTTGCCTAATCCCTGTTAGCGCTTATTTTGAATGGCGTAAACTTGAAGACGGATCGAAGCGTAAAAACACAATTATGGCAGCTGATAAGTCGGTGATGACGATGGCCGGGCTTACCGACGGGACGCGCTTTACGATGATTACATGCGACCCATCACCATCCATTGCGCATATTCATAATCGCATGCCGGTGATATTAGAGGCTGATGCCGCATCACACTGGATGAGCGACGCCTCATTTGACGGCGTCTCATCGCTGCTTACCCCTTACGTGGGGTCACTTGCATTTGAAGAAGACGTGCCGGAGCCACCTGCGCAGTCTGATTTTTTCAGCTAGCCGCATTGACCGCGATGGCGAAGAAGCTGATCCGCCAGCACACACGCCATCATTGCTTCACCAATAGGTACAGCGCGAATACCCACGCACGGATCATGGCGACCCTTGGTGATAATATCCGTTTCATTGCCATCTTTATCGATGGTCGAGCGCAGGGTCAGTATTGAGCTGGTCGGCTTGACGGAGAAACGCACCACAACGTCCTGACCTGTTGAGATACCCCCCAGCACGCCACCATTGTTATTAGACGTGAAGACGGGCTTACCGTTTTCAATACGCATTTCGTCGGCATTTTCTTCGCCCGTCAGACGCGCGACATCCATACCAGCGCCAATTTCGACACCTTTGACGGCATTGATACTCATCATGGCCAAAGCGAGTTCTGAATCCAGTTTGCCATAGACAGGTGCGCCCCAACCCGCAGGCACTCCAAAAGCGACAATTTCAATAACCGCGCCCACGGATGAGCCATCTTTGCGGATACCATCAAGATATGTCGCGAACTCATCAGCCGTTTTAGCATCAGGTGCAAAAAATGGATTGTCGTTCACGACAGACCAATCTCGGACATTATCCGGGACCGCTTTGTCACCCATCCGAACAAGCCCGCCATGGATTGTGATCTGATCGCCGATAATCTTACGCGCAACAGCACCAGCCGCGACACGCATCGCAGTTTCCCGCGCAGATGAACGCCCACCGCCCCGATAGTCGCGAATGCCGTATTTGGCACCATATGTATAATCAGCGTGACCTGGGCGGAACTTGTCTTTGATATCGCCATAATCTTTTGAGCGCTGATCGGTGTTTTCAATAAGCAAGCCAATAGACGTGCCTGTGGTTTTACCTTCGAACGTTCCCGACAGGATTTTGACTTGGTCTTTCTCTTGTCGCTGCGTTGTATACTTGGATTGTCCCGGACGGCGTTTATCCAAATATGGCTGAATATCTTCTTCAACCAGATCGAGCCCCGGAGGGCACCCGTCTAAAATACAGCCGAGCGCAGGCCCATGGCTCTCACCAAAGGTTGTGACCCGAAACAGATGACCAAATGTGTTATGCGACATTCTTTTGTTTCGCTAAACGACGGAAATATCTGGCGCATCGACAGCTTTCATGCCGACAATATTGTAACCACAGTCAACGTGATGCGTTTCGCCCGTCACACCACTTGATAGTGATGACAGCAGATACACACCCGCACCACCGATGTCGTCCATATTCACGTTACGGCGCAAGGGTGAGTTATATTCGTTCCACTTGAGAATATAGCGGAAGTCACCAATGCCACTGGCAGCCAAGGTCTTCATCGGACCCGCTGAAAGTGAGTTCACACGAACACCGGTTTTACCCAGGTCTTCAGCAAGATACCGCACACTTGCCTCAAGTGCCGCCTTGGCGACACCCATGACGTTGTAGTGTGGCATGACACGCTCAGCACCGTAATACGTCAGTGTCAGCAGGCTTGCGCCTTCGTTCAATAATGGCTGAGCACGCTGGCAGATCGCCGTGAAGGAATAGCAGCTGATATTCATCGTCATTGCGAAGTTTTCAGGCGAGGTATCGATATACCCGCCCTTCAATTCATCTTTGTTTGAATACGCAACGGCATGAACAATAAAATCGATGGATCCCCACTTTTCTTTCAGGGTATCGAACACGGCATCAATACTGCTCAAATCTGTGACGTCGCAAGGAAGAACGATATCTGAGCCAACAGAGTCAGCCAGCGGGCCAACACGTTTTTTGAGCGCATCTCCCTGATATGTGAATGCTAATTCGGCGCCTTGAGCATGGGCCGCTTTGGCGATCCCCCACGCAATGGACCTGTCGTTGGCAACGCCCATAACCAAACCGCGCTTGCCTTGCATTAAAGGTGCAGGTTGACCCATCTTTTTTCCCTCGTCATTTAGTCTCGTGAAAATCCCGAAAACAAAGAATCGCAATTACTCGTTATGCTACACGCAAAATACGGCGTGGACCATGCTCGACACAATATGTTTCGTCATCGTGGCTTTGCCATATAATACAGCAACGATACCGTCAAACAGATGGAGTGCGAAGATGGCTGAAAATAACGCTGGCAATGTGCAAGCCGAAGACAGTTTTGAGACGGAATCCGGGAACATTCTTCAAGATGAAGAAGAAAAAGAAAATCAGGCCGGGCTTGAAGTCATTCTTCAAGAAACTGGTGTTTTTTTTAGTTACGTCGGCGGACGATTCTCTAGTGATCGTTGCCTGCGCATGGCAGCCGGTCTTAGTTACACATCCCTTTTGGCCATTGTCCCGTTAACAGCCATCGCTTTTTCAATGCTTGCTGCCTTCCCAGTGTTCTCAGGCGTTCGCGACGTGCTGCAGGATGCTGTGTTCTCAAACCTGTTGCCGCAAACAGCCGATGCCACCAAGGATTACTTTAATCAATTCATCCAAAACACAACGACGCTGAGTGCTGTCGGCATTGTCGCACTCGCCGCAACAGCTGTGTTGCTGCTCGGCACAATCGAAGCCGACATGAACGCGATCTTTCGGGTCGTGCGGCCGCGCGCACTTGTGCCCCGCTTGCTGGTCTTTTGGGCGCTGCTCACATTGGGCCCGTTGTTACTCGGTGCCAGTTTTTCCTTATCAACATATTTTTTTGCAGCCACACAATGGGTCGGGATCGACACCAATGGTGGCCTGATCGCTTTCTTTGGCACATTCCTGCCAACTATCATGATCATTCTGATGTTGACCGTGTTTTATGTCATCATTCCCAATCGCCCCGTCAGCTTAACCGCAGGCATCTCAGGTGCGCTGATCGCGGGGATTGGTTTTACTATCCTCAGGAAGATATTCAGCTGGTACATCGTCACGTTCCCGACCTATCAGAATATCTATGGCGCAATGTCCGTCATACCAATTTTCCTGATCTGGATGTATCTATCATAGTTGCTCGTGCTGGTCGGTGCCATCCTGACCGCCAGCATCAGCGAATGGCAGTCAGCGGGTGGAAAGCCACTCCGCGGCCAGGGGAGCGCGGGCATCCGCCTTATCATCGCTGTTCAGGTTCTGGCCATTCTTTACAAGGCCAGCCGAGATGGCGCTGGTGCTGTACATCGAAGTCGCATCCTTCGCCAAACCGACGGTGGGGGCGAAGCCGTCGATGTTATCCTCTCTCAATTACGAGGCGAGAGTTATGTCGAACGCACCTTAGCCAACCGCTGGATTTTGGCCCGCGATTCCGAGACAGTAACCTTGTTCGATCTGTATCACGTCCTCGGCCTTGGCTTTACAGACAGCCACATGCTGCGCGGTAAAGAGCCGTGGCGGCAACATTTGGCACAACGGATTGATGCGGTGCGTGATGCAAACAAGGATGTCTTGGGTATCAGCTTAAAAGATGTCCTTGAGGCCAAACTTGCTGACCCGAATTCCAACACTGTGAAAGACGCCAGCACATAAGATCGCGCCCTAATCTTCTTCAGCGCGCTTTCGGATAAACTCTTTAAGTCCCACGTCGGGCTCTTTGGGCAGCGTAATCACTAACGTCACATAGTGATTACCGCACTCGCCATCCTTACGTTTGCCATCAGCAAGCCCACGCCCCTTAAGGCGCAACCGCGTACCTGTATTGGCATTTTCAGGGACTTTGACATTGACCATCCCATCAATGGTTTCGACTTGTATTTTGCCGCCAAGGACAGCGTCCTCAAGGCTCACGGGGACGTCGGTATGAATATCACGACCTTCACAATGGAAAATCGCATGTGGTGCCACGTCGACTTCAATGAGCGCATCACCGTTGCGCCCTTCACCAAATCCGCGCATGCCTTGGCCTTTAAGACGAAGAACCTGACCGCTGAGCATGCCAGCGGGCACTGTCACTTTTAGTGTGGATCCATTGGTGGTTTTCATATCGCGTTCCGTGCCGCGCGCCGCCTCAAGGAAGTTTATGTTCAGCGTGTAATTAACATCGACGCCATCAATGTTTGGACCTGAGCGATCCCGAAAGAACCCTTCAAAACCACGCTTTTTGGCACCCGGATGTGGCTCATTTGCAGGCCGGCGTTTACGACCTTCAGCGTTCAATTCCCCACGGTCATATTGCGCCCGGCGCACTGGATCCGAAACGATCTGGTAAGCTGCCGACAATTCTTTAAACGCATCTTCAGCCCAGGGGTTACCTGGATCAAGATCAGGATGCATCTCGCGAGCCTTGCGCCGATAGGATTTTTTAATCTCCTCAGCACTGGCATCTGATGCCACCCCTAAAACCCGATAAAGATCTTTATTTTTCTGCCCAGCAGCCATCTTTAACCCTTAGCCCTCAATACCAGCGGCAGATGCCTTGGCCAGCGACCATGCGTTCTGAGGCAAGCGCCCCAAACGTTCTGATGTCAGCATTTTTGCAACGTTCGTGCGGCCGGATTTCAATGTCGCATCAATCAACACCATCGAGAACAGATCGCGCTGGGCATGTGAACCGCCTATTCGGTGCAGCTCGTAGCGGATTGGAAGCATGGTATCGACGACAAAGTCATAATCACCTTCCCGGTAGGCAACAAGCGCTTCAGCCAATGGAAGACCCAGTGTTTCTGTCGAGCGGGCATTATCATCACCACTGTTTTCGACATAATTATTCATCGATGCCAAAAGCTCTTTGGCATCGTCACCACCAGCAGCGGACAACGAGATTGCATGATGCACATCAATGAACGCCAATGATTGATCCGTTTTGTGGCCCCGGCATTTATCAGCCAATGCATCCCATCTTTCGCCGACATCCTGACCATGCAATTCAAGGCGCTGTAAAAGAGCCGCATTATTTACATGATCGAGATATTCATCCGATTCCGGATCCCAAATATCTTCATCATAGTGCTTTAAGACGAGATCATATTCTGCACGATCGACATGCATCAGCATACGGTGCCACCAAAGGTGATAGCGAAAATTATTCGCGGCAATCCAGTTTGGCTGGTTCTTTTGAATCCACGCGATCCCGGTATCTGGTTCATCTCGCATCTCATGAACATGTGCAACAGCATGTATCGCCCACGGATTTTCCGGAATACATTCGACGGCTTCATGTCCAGCCTTCAAGGCACCTTCATAGTTATGGGTTTCTTCATAGCCAAAAGCCTGCATCCCTTTAACATAGCCGTATCCGGGCGTATCAGGCGTCCATGCAAACATCCGGCGTGTAATCGTATCGCGCAGATTTTGCCCGTCACCCTCGTAAAAATGCCCATGGTGAGCCAACCGCAACGCCAGAGCATCAAGTGGGTTCGCAACCAAAATAGCTTCCCACAAGGCAATCGCTGCGCGTTTACGCCCATGCGACCAATGCTCAGCGGCATCCACATGAAGCTGTTCACGTGCAGTTGCGCCATCGGCACGCAGGCGCGCATCCGCTGCCGCTTTTTGTGAGCGATCCTGTAATGGCCGCGTTGCCATCAACATAAAGAAATAGCTTTTCAGGACATGCGCCATCACCATGTCGGGATCAGCTTCAAAGATAGCTTTCAAGTTAGGCCCAGCGTCCGGCTGAATACCAAGATACGAAATAATCGTCTTGTCAAACGCAGCAACGGCCACATCGGATGCGGCTGTAATTTCCAGCCCTCGGCAATCGTGAAACATTTGGATCCTCCTATTGCATCGAACTCTAAGGGTCCCTAGCTTAGGTGCCAAGAGACAAACAACATCGGAGCGTCACCAATGCCTGCAGATACGGCTCAAGTTCAAGAAATAGATACCGCCACAGCAAAAACCTGGCTGGATAGTGGCGATGCCGTGATGCTTGATGTACGCGAAGCCCCCGAGTTATTTGAAGCCCGGCTTGATATCGCGACACACAACCCAATGTCGTCATTTAATCTTGAAAGCATCCCCGCCAGCAAAGGGAAAAAGCTCGTGATTTTTTGTGCGCATGGCATGCGCTCGCATCAGGTCGCAGAATACTTGCTGCGCGAAGGTATCGTCACAGAAGCCTATTCAATGAGCGGTGGCATGGTTGCCTGGGCGCAGGCTGGATTGCCGCACGAAAAAGGCTAAAGAGCTTTTTTAGCGACGATCAGAAATTCGATATTGCCTTCGGGGCCTTTGATCGGACTTTCCGTAACACCAACGACCGACCAGTCCTCAAGGCCGTCCAGCCACGTGCGGATATCCTCGCAGACGCGCTGATGAATTTCCGGATCACGGACAACGCCGCCCTTGCCCACATACTCGCGGCCAGCCTCGAACTGAGGTTTGATAAGTGCCGCCAACGTCGCGCGCGGCTTGGCCAACGCCATGGCGGCGGGCAAGACGGTTCTGAGGCCGATGAAACTTGCATCACATACCACGATCTCGGGCGCATCTGGAATTTGATCCGGCGTCAGATAACGGGCATTGGTTTTTTCTAGAACAATCACACGCTCATCAGAACGTAGTTTCCATGCCAACTGACCATGCCCAACATCAACGGCATAGACTTTGGTGGCACCATTCTGAATAAGAACGTCTGTGAAGCCGCCCGTTGATGCACCGACATCGATGCAAATTTTATCTGTTGGGTCGATGTTAAATTCGTCGATGGCCCGTGCAAGCTTGAGCCCACCACGGCTGGCCCAGGGATGGTCCTGGCCGCGCACATCCAGGGCAATATCAGGTTGCACCTGTTGCCCGGCTTTTTCTAGTTTACGTTCTTTGGAAAAGATCAGCCCCGCCATGATCAAGGCCTGCGCCTTGGACCGGCTTTCAACCAGCCCACGGTCGACCAAAAGTTGATCTAGGCGGATTTTAGCGATGAACCTAGGCCCTGACAGGTGAGCTTAATTCGCTTTCGCGGCCAAGTGCGGTCATCACAGTCTCGACAATGTCCTTTGCAGACAACTTTGCCATCTCGATCTGTTTTTCTGGCTTGTCTTGATCAAAGAATTCATCAGGCATCATCATCGCACGAACTTTAAGGCCATCTTCAAGTAAGCCATCGTTCGCCATGTATGTCAGCACGTGCGAGCCAAAGCCCCCAACAGCGCCCTCTTCTATTGTGACCAGTACTTCATGATTTTGCGCAAGATCACGGATCATTCCAACATCCAATGGCTTGGCAAAGCGAGCGTCCGCAACCGTTGTGGAAATACCCATGGTCGCCAATTCTTCAGCCGCTTTAAGCGCGTTCTGAAGCGGACTACCATAGCTTAAGATTGCAACCGTCTTACCTTCACGAACGATACGTCCCTTGCCAATTTCAAGAACCTCACCACGCTCGGGTAGCTCAATACCAACGCCTTCGCCACGTGGATAACGGAACGCGGATGGACGATCATCAATGCTGGCCGCCGTACGCGTCATATGCATCAATTCAAGTTCATCAGCAGCCGCCATCACAACAAAATTTGGCAGCGTGGTTAGATAGGCAATATCGAATGCACCACAGTGCGTTGACCCGTCAGCGCCAACATATCCTGCACGGTCAATCGCAAAGCGAACTGGCAAGGACTGGATCGCTACATCATGTACAATCTGGTCATAGGCACGCTGGAGGAATGTCGAATAGATTGCACAGAACGGCTTATAACCTTCTGTTGCGAGACCGGCGGCAAACGTCACGCCGTGTTGCTCTGCAATACCGACGTCATAGCTCCGTTCAGGATAGACATCGCCAAACTTGTCGATACCAGTACCCGATGGCATCGCTGCTGTGACCGCAACAACTTTGTCATCAATCCGTGCTTCTTCGATCAGGCCTTTTGCAAAGACATTGGTATAGCTCGGAGCGTTCGGTGTTGATTTTTGCTGCTCCCCTGTCACCACATCGAATTTTGACACACCGTGATATTTGTCAGCAGATTCTTCGGCTGGCTTATATCCATGTCCCTTTTCAGTGACAATGTGGAGCAGCACCGGACCGTCTTCGGGGTCGTCACGCAAGTTCTTCAATACCGGAATCAAGTGATCCATATTGTGGCCGTCAATCGGACCAACATAATAGAAACCAAGTTCTTCGAATAATGTGCCGCCGGTCACCATGCCGCGTGCATATTCTTCTGCACGCGCTGCAACGGTTTCGATTTGGCGAGGTAATTTCTTGGATACGTTCTTCGCCATATGACGTGCCGAACGATAGATCTTGGATGAAATCAAGCGTGATAGATACGCTGACAACGCACCGACGGGCGGTGCAATCGACATGTCATTGTCATTCAACACAACGATCAAACGTGCATCCATTGACCCTGCATTGTTCATCGCCTCATAGGCCATGCCCGCAGTCATCGCACCATCACCAATCACGGCAATAACATTGTTCTTTTTACCAGATAGTTTGCTGGCAACAGCCATACCGAGACCTGAAGAGATCGACGTTGACGAGTGCGCTGCGCCGAAGGGGTCGTATTCACTTTCGCTACGCTTAGTGAAACCTGAGATGCCGCCACCCTGGCGCAACGTCAGCATTTCTTCCCGGCGACCCGTTAAGATTTTGTGCGGATAGCACTGATGGCCCACGTCCCAGATGAGACGATCATCTGGTGTATTAAAGACGTGATGAATACCCACCGTTAATTCGACAACACCAAGTGACGCACCTAAATGCCCGCCTGTAATTGAGACGTTCCGCACCGTATCGCGACGCAATTCATCAGCGAGCTGGCGGAGTTCCTTATCTGACAAATCACGTGTATCTGCAGGATACTTAATTTTGTCCAGAAGAGGTGTTTCGTTAAAATCGTCCAACGGATAGTTTCCTATTCAATCGTCTTCTAAGCCATATATTTGGCCGTTTTATTCTTAATGCCTGCATCCATAAAATGCATAGATACCATGGGTTATCGTGATTATTTGCTTCGAGTCACGATAAAATTCGCAAGTTCTTTTAAATGCTCGCCTTTTTCGCCAAACATTTCAAGGTGGCTCGCGGCTTGATCTGCCAACAAGTGGGCTTGTTCGCGCGCGCGCTCAACCCCTAAAAGCGATACAAACGTCGCTTTACCCGCCGCTTCGTCCTTACCTGTCGCTTTTCCGACTTCTTCAGCGTCGCCTTCAACATCAAGCAAGTCATCCGCAATTTGAAATGCCAAACCAACGTCATGCGCATAATGATTGAGCGATTGGCGTGCCTGTTTTGAGGCATTCCCCAAAATCCCGCCAAAGTCACAACTAACAGCGATCAACGCGCCTGTCTTCATGCGCTGCAAGCGGGTGATCTCGGGAATATCCAGATTCAAATCAGCCTGCTCGGCAACCAGATCCAGCATCTGACCACCAACCATACCGTGATCACCAGATGCCTTGGCCAACGCGAGACATAAATCAGCTCGAATTTTTGCATTCTCATGGGTTAGCGGATCAGCAAGAACTTCGAATGCTTTCGTGAGCAACCCGTCACCAGCAAGAATGGCTGTCGCTTCATCGAATGCCTTATGCACTGTCGGGCGCCCACGCCGGAGGTCGTCGTCATCCATGGCTGGTAGATCATCATGAACAAGCGAATAACAATGGATCATTTCAAGCGCGCAAGCGGCACGATATGCGCAACTTTCTGAAACACCGAACAATGCCGCAGACTGTGTAACTAAAAATGGTCGAATACGCTTACCACCATCCAATGACGCATAGCGCATGGCATCAACGACACGTGCCTCGGGGTTGTCCGTCTTAGGTAGCAACCGGTCCAGGACTATTTCAACATTTTCAGCACACGCAGAAAGTGCAGATTTAAGATCGCTCATCAGTCGTCCTTTAGGCGTCGTCGAGGGGTTCAGTGTGTGGCGTACCATTCGCATCGACGACAATTTTGTCGATCCGCGCTTCAGCTTCTTTAAGCTTGGCTTCACAGTGCTTTTTCAGAAACACGCCACGCGTATAGCCGTTAATTGACGTATCAAGATCACCGTCACCTGTCTCAAGATCACGGACGATGTTCTCGAGTTCTGCGAGCGCAGATTCGAAGCTCATCGCAGCAATATCGTCTGAGATTTGCGGCTGTTCTGTCGTCTTGTCTTTGGCCATAAGGACCACCTCAATACTACAAATCTAAAAGGCGTGCAGTCTATGCTCCACGCACCTTTGGGGCAAGCTGTCAGTGCTCCATAAGGGATTTTACGTGTTCGACGACGCTATCACGCAACGCATCCAGATCGTAACCGCCCTCAAGCATGGAAACCACGCGGCCATCACAGACTTCGTCAGCCAAGTCGAGCAACTCGTCCGTTACCCAGCGATAATCCTCAGTTTCCAACTCAAGTTGTGCCAACGGATCGTTTTTGTGCGCATCAAATCCAGCTGAGATAATCAGTAATTCTGGCTGAAATGCTCGGATTGCAGGGATCATGACTTCTTTGTAGCCGCGCCGGAATTCGGCCGATCCCGCACCGGGGGCCAGCGGCACATTGCAAACATTGTTAAAAGCACCCTTCTCCGAACGTGAACCTGTTCCAGGATACGCCGGGAACTGATGCGACGAGGCATAGAACATGCCTTCGACCGCTTCAAAGCTATGTTGCGTGCCGTTGCCATGATGCACATCGAAATCAAGAACACAGACCCGGTCCATGCCGTGCTTGGCCCGCGCATGAAATGCAGCGGCGGCAGCTGAATTAAACAAACAGAACCCCATCGCTTGAGAAGATTCGGCATGATGCCCAGGTGGGCGCACTGCGCAAAATGCGTTCTGTGCCTGTTTTGCGACGACAGCATCGACAGCAGCAATCCCCGCCCCCGCGGCCCGTTGTGTGGCTTCGCCTGACTTTGTCGACATCACGGTATCCGGATCAAGACGCACACGTCCCTCGCTCGGCACGCTGTCCATGATCATATCGACGTATTCAGCATCGTGGACCAATTTGACCTGAGCAAGATCAACAATCGGGGCTTCATGGCGTTCAAGGTGCTTAAAAGCATCATCCTCAAGACCTGCCATCACGGCACGCAAGCGGTCTGGACGTTCAGGATGATACTCACCTGGGTCGTGTTCGATGCACGCCGGGTGTGAATACATAAATGTGGTCATAGAGCCCCCTATTTGGGTGTTATTGAGGTGCCGTCAGTTCGCGCAAATAGTCGATTAAGTCGTTTAACTCGGCGGCATCCGTAACCCGTTGCACTGGCATTTTAGTGCCCGGCAACATCTTATCAGGACCTTCGTCGAATAGGCGGAAAATACTTTTCTCGTCCCATTCAAAATCTACGTCGGTTAAAGCTGATGAATAACGGTATCCTTTAACCGAGCCTGCTTTGCGACCAAACAATGCACCAAAGTGCGGGCCAGACCTTGAAGGCCCCTCCGCGTTGAGTGCATGGCAATTCGCGCATTTAGTATAGATTTTTGCCCCCGGGTGATCGCTTTCCAGCCATGGTTGAGGTTCAGCGCCAATGCGTGCCATCAAACCGATCCGATCGCCCGTTTCCATATGCCATACCCGCGCCTGCTCGTCTGAGCTGGCCGAGACCGCAAACCGTCCATCTGGCGTGAATTTTACCGACCAGGCAATTCGTTCATGCGCCGAAACTTCATTGATCGGCTTTCCGGTCTCGAGGTTCCATTCAACAATGTACCCGTCTTTACCAGAGGTCAGCGCATGCGTGCCATCGGGTGAGAATGATACGTCATAGACCTGACTATCGCGCACATCGATTTTTTGCAGTTCTTTTTGCGTTTCCAAATCCCAAAGCCGAATCGACTTATCGATACTGGCCGATAGCAACTGATTGCCATCAGGTGAAACACTTAATGCGGTAATTCCCATCAAGTGGCCTTCGATTTTACCACGTGCATCACCCGTTTTAACGTCCCAAAGCTCAATCGTCGGATGATGCCCACCACTGACCAGCATCTTCCCCTCATCAAAGAACCGAACCGCATTAACCGGACTTTTGGCCGTTAATGACTGGGTTTCTTTGCCTGTCTCCAAATCCCAGACCTTAATACTTCTATCCCAGGCGCCCGTCGCAGCCATCTTGCCATTTTTTGAAAAAGTCGACGTCATCACTTTATGTTTATGGCCACTCAACCGATGTATCGGCTGGAAAGTATCCATATCCCAAAGAAAAGCCGTAAAATCGTCACTGGTGGTCAGCGCACGCTTGCCTGAAGGGCCGAACGTAACGCTCGTCACGGGGCCTTCATGATGATCAAGGACGGCAATTTCGGTCTGATCGCCAAAGCTCCAAACCCTTGCTGTATAATCAAAACTGCCGGTAATAACGCGCGAGCCATCAGGAGAGACATCAACGCTTCGCACCATGCCGCCATGACCAATGAAATCAGCCTGCACCACCGGCATAGAAAGCATTAAACCTGCAACAACGAGGGAGGCACCAACACGCATCTTCATAAGGTGCATTTTGGACACCTTATGAAAAAATTCAATAGGGATTCATGTAGGGTTATTGAAATCTAGATATGGCGATGTTGGCGTAAAAATGCCTGCACGATGTCACGGGCATGCTGAGTGACCTCATCTTCATCCGTATTATCATGCAGGGCCAATAGACACCGGGTATATAAATCACCGCGCAGCATGGCAAAGAACAATTCAGCAGAAGCCGTTGCGTTGCTGAAATCTAGCTCAGACTGACCATGAATGGATTCAAGGTATACCGCCAAACGATCACAAGCCTTACGCGGGCCCGATCTATAAAATGCTGATGCGAGCTCAGGGAAACGAACACATACCGCTAAAATCGTTCTATAAAGCGTGATGCTTTCTGGGGCCAGAACCATCCGTAAAAAGGACGATGCGGTATCAAACAGAACGATCTCGGGGTCTTCCGTTCTATTTGACGTTACGCCATCACGTCCCGTCAGGGCCTGGCACTTACCGTGGATAATGGCTTCAAATAACGCGTCCTTAGCACCAAAATGACTGTAAACCGTTTGCTTTGAGACACCGGCTTCACTGGCGATCTGATCCATGCTGGCGGCACCATATCCAGATGCCATAAAAACACGTGCCGCTGCCTTGATAATAGCGTCCCGCTTGGCTGCAGATGCGGGCGTCAAATCATCTGCGGGTTTTGTATTAAATGTTCGCTGATTCATGGATGCTGTTATCAATTTAATGTTATGTCCAAAACACAAATTCTCTTTGCGTCATAAGTTAAACTATATTACACAAGACTGGACCGTCCAGTCTAATTTTATTTAAGCGTGAACTTATGATTGTTTCGGCTCGTAAACAACTCAACTGCACATACAACTAATTGCCTTTGGGTTATGCTATTTTGCACGGTTAACGCTCTCTTGGGATCATAATGATGACGTTTAATTTTCGAATATTCAGTGCGACACTGCTTGGCGTATTTGTTGCCACTTCAGCAATTGCACAAGAGACACCAAAAGATGCGGCCCCGGCAAAACGCCCTGCGACACAAGTTGGTGCTGACATTGTTCGGACCGAGCCTCTTAGCCAAACGGTGCCCGTCATTGGCAGGTTTGTCCCCAACCAAGCGGGACAGGTTGCTGCACGCGTTGCAGGTGCCGTTGATCATTTCCTCGTAGAAGTTGGCGACCAGGTTGATCAAGGCGACCAGATCGCAATTCTTGTTTCGAAAACGTATATTTGGGAACGGAATCGCCGCAATGCCGAAGTATCCAATGCCAAGGCCCGACTGGCCACCAGTCGCTCCAAGTTGCAACTCCTCGATCAAGAGATGAAACGGTTACAGGGCTTGAAAAATTCTCCTGCATTCTCTCCGGCAAGATTGAATGACAAACAGCAGGAAAATGTCAGCGCCAAAAGTGAAGTCAGCGAGTCGCAGGCCATGCTCATGGCCGCCGAGGCTGAATTGCAGTTGGGTGAAATCGCACTTGCAAATACAGTTATTCGTGCGCCCTATGCAGGCGTCATTATTGACCGCCACACCGAAGCTGGCTCCTATGTCCGTGAAGGCGACCCAATAGTCACGATGCTTGATCACAACAACCTTGAGATCGAAGCCGACGTACCTGCCAACCGTATTTCTGGCCTTGAAGCTGGACGTGTTCTTGATGCAAACATGGCTGGGGGCACAAACTTAAGGGCCATCGTCCGTGCTGTGATTCCAGATGAGAATTCACGGACACGTACCCGCCGCGTTCGTTTCACATCAGCCTTTGAAGGCGAGACCATGTCGACGGCGGCAAACCAAACCGTCACCGTTCTTGTCCCTGCTGGCGAAATTCGAGACGTTTTAACTGTTCATAAAGACGCCATTCTTAACCGGGGCGGCGCGCAACTTGTTGTCCTGATTGACGATGGCAAAGCTACTTTTCGCCCGGTCAAATTGGGTCAGGCATTCGGTCAGCGCTTTGTTGTTTTAGACGGTCTTGTCGAAGGTGATGAAGTCGTCATTCGTGGCAACGAAAGATTACGTCCCGGCCAAGACATCACAAGCGGTACGCCAACGAAGCCAAAGGAAAACCCATCATGAATGGTCTGATACGGCTTTCCATTGAGCGACCAATTGCCGTCCTGGCGGCCGTGCTTATGGTCGTCATGTTCGGTGTTGTGGCGCTTGCAAAAATCCCCATTCAGCTCACACCAGATGTGCGCAAACCCGTCATCAGCCTAGAGACAATCTGGCCTGGCGCAGCACCTGCTGAGATCGAGCGTGAGATCACCAACGAACAAGAAGAAGTTCTAAAGGGCCTCGAAGGTCTCGAAGAAATTTCATCTGAAAGTCAGGATGGTCGATCACGGATCACCCTCGAGTTCGCCATTGGTCAGGATATGAGTCGCGCCCTTTTGCTGACGGCCAACCGCTTGGACCGTGTCAGTGATTACCCTGATGAAGCTGATCAGCCATCAATCCGCACGGCGAGTTCAGAGGACAACCCGATTGCCTGGATTGTGCTGACGCACGCAGACGGCAATACCAAACCTATTCATACCTACGGTGATTTTGCTGAAGACGTGGTGCAAGACCGACTTGAGCGCGTTCAGGGCGTTGCCCGTGTAAACATGTTTGGCGCGTCGAACCGCGAGATGGTTGTTCGCGTCGATCCGGATGCGATGGCACGCTTTCGCCTCACTGTGACCGACGTCGTCAACACAATGCGTGCTGCAAATTCATCTGTCTCTGCGGGTGACATCGATGAAGGTAAACGTCGTTACGTTGTGCGCACCGAAGGTGAGTTCAGATCTCCCCAAGATGTCTCAGACGTCGTCATTCGCTCGCAAGCTGATGAGGCAACCGGACGTGTCGCACGTGTCACGATTGGTGATATTGGCACTGTCACCTATGACTATTCTGATCCGACCGCGCGTATTCGCGTCAATGGCCAGCCTGCCATCGCCATCAACACCGTGCGTGAAACCGGTGCCAATGTCATTGAGACAATGGATGGTATTCGCGCTGCAATCTCCGAACTCAATGAACAGCGATTACCACAACAAAGACTTCAGCTTGAGCAAGTCTATGACGAGACCGTTTATATCGACTCGTCTATTAATCTTGTTCAACAGAACATTCTCATCGGTGGCCTGTTAGCGGCATTCATTTTGTTGATCTTCCTCCGCTCAGGCGGTGCCACACTTATTGTCTCTATGGCAATACCAGTGTCCGTGATTGGCGCGTTCGTTGCGATGGCATTCATGGGCCGATCATTGAACGTGATTTCTATGGCAGGTATCGCCTTCGCCGTCGGCATGGTGGTCGACGCAGCGATCGTCGTGTTGGAAAACATTTTCCGCTTGCGTGAAAAAGGCTTGAGCCGAACCGAGGCTGCTTACCAAGGCGCCAAGCAAGTCTGGGTTGCCGTATTGGTTTCCGCATTGACCACCGTAATGGTCTTTATTCCCATATTGCTGATGGACCTTGAGGTCGGGCAGTTGTTCCGTGACATCGCCGTCGCATTATCCGTTTCTGTGATGCTGTCCCTTTTGGTCGCAATCACAGTGATCCCTGCCCTGTCGAAAAAGCTATTGGGCGGCAACGACGAAACCAGTGTCACGCGCATGCGCATCCCAGTGGTTGATAATCTCGCTGAGGGATTTCACGCGTTTGTCATGCACGTCACCCGCGTCGTTATCGATAACAGATTACTTTCGGTGATGTGTGTTGTGTTTCTTTGCGGCACTGCAGCCTTTGTCACTTGGAAGTTTCTACCCAAGCTTGAGTACCTTCCAGACGGCAATCGAAATTTGATCTTTGGCGTCGTCTTGCCCCCACCCGGCTACAATCTCGACACCATGGAAGGCATCGCAACCAAATTCGAAGAAGAGATGATCCCGCTGCTGCAAAAGAACAACACTGAAGAACCACGTGCTGACGGCAAGCCGCTAGTTGACCGCTTCTTCTTTGTTGCAACGCGCGGTATTACTTTCTTGGGCGCAGCCGCTGTCGATCCGAACCGAGTTAAAGAACTTATTCCGATCTTACAGAAAGCTGCGTTGAAAGAACCCGGCACCTTTGGCCTCATCTCTCAGCGTTCATTATTTGGACGTGGCATCGGGGGATCTCGGTCCATTGAACTCAACGTCATGGGCGAAGATCTCGAACCGATTCTGGGCACGGCCTTGCAAGCGGTTGGGCTGATTGAACAAGCCATGCCTCGAAGCCAGGGCACACAACTTAGACCAAAGCCGGGTCTTGAACTTGGCGCACCCGAAGTTCGCGTCTATCCAAACCGGGTCAAATTGGCCGACAACAATGTCACCGCGCGGCAGCTTTCAGATACGCTGGATGCCTTTAATGATGGGCTACGCGTTGCTGAAATCACCGTTGGTAACAAACGCCTCAACCTGATGCTCAAGGGACCTGATTCCCAAGTTACTGAAACCCAAGGCATCAGTAACTTACCCGTCTCAACGCCTTCCGGGATAATTCTCCCTGCGAGCGAGTTGGCAGACATTGTCGTGACATCCGGACCCACACAGATCAATCATCTTGAACGCTTGCGCACAGTCACACTCGAAATCCGTCCGCCAGACGCGGTCCCGCTTGAGGTCGCTTTGGCAACGCTTCAGACAGAAGTCATTGATAAGCTCGAAGCTCAGGGTATGCCTGCTGGCGTGCAACTGCGCCTGACCGGTACGGCAGACAGCCTCAATCAAACTTGGGCGCATATGAAGTTCGATCTATTGATTGCGATCATCATTGTTTATCTGGTTATGGCCGTGCTGTTCGAAAGCCTCGTCTATCCGCTCGTCATTATGCTTTCAGTTCCATTAGCAACAGCGGGTGGCGTCCTTGGTTTAGCAGGCATGAACCAATTCACATTCCAGCCATTGGATATGCTGACGTTGTTAGGGTTTGTGATCCTGATTGGTATTGTTGTGAACAATGCGATCTTGTTGGTGCATCAAACGCTTTTCCATATACGAGAAGAAGCTATGGAAGTGACGGCTGCTATTTTGGAAGCAACGTCCAACCGCATACGGCCGATCTTCATGTCGACGACTACCAGTGTGTTCGGTATGCTCCCTCTCGTCATGTTCCCAGGTGCAGGTTCAGAATTATACCGGGGCTTGGGCTCAGTTGTGCTGGGAGGGCTATCGCTATCTGCTATTCTTACATTGGCGATCATTCCACCATTGATGGCACTTTTCTGCGCCGCTGTTGAACGTAATCGTGGTGAGCGATTGGAACGCAAAGCGGTAAAAGATGCGGACGATAACAAAGACCGCACATCCACCGCTGTCGATCTAACAAATGATGCCAAGGCATCCAACACCGCCGGACCTAATGAATTGCTAAATGGCAAGACCAGTCCCGCTGAATAAAGACACTTATGACTGATGTTCGATTTGCCATCATTGGCGCAGGGATAGCAGGCACGTCCCTCGCCTATCGGCTTGCAGAGGCTCTTGGCAGTGCCGATGATATTGTGCTGCTCGAGCGAGAGGATCAGCCCGGCTATCATTCTACGGGTCGTTCAGCTGCTATTTATACCGAGACGTATGGCCCCCCTGTCATCCGTGCACTGACCGCGGGATCACGTGCGCTATTCGACAACCCACCCGACGGGTTTGCGACCCATCCTTTATTGCATCCCTTGGGTGTCTTGCTGATCGGGCGTGAAGAAGCTCAGGCACAGGCAGAAAAAATATATGAAGAGTGCCGGGTCTTAACGCCGAATGTTCAATTGTTCGAACCTGCAGAAATTTCCAAACTTGTGTCCGTCCTGCGGCCTGAATGGACAACAATTGGTGTCTACGAACCCGATGCCATGTCGATGGACGTCGCCGCCATTCATCAGGGATATCTGCGCGGGTTTCGCGCGATGGGCGGCAACATTATCACTGACGCCGATGTTTTTGAGATCGTTCAGGCCAATGGGCGTTGGGCACTTACAACTCGTGCTGGTGTTGTTCAATGTGATGTAGTCATTAATGCATCGGGTGCCTGGGCAGACGAGATCGCGATAAAGTCGGGTCTCGCAGCACTTGGCCTCACACCAAAACGCCGAACGGCCCTCGTGTTCCAAGGCCCAGATAATGTCGATACATCGGGATGGCCTTTGGTCAACGACGTCGAAGAAACATTCTATTTCAAGCCCGATGCTGGGCGTATCCTTGCGTCCCCCGAAGAAGCGACGCCCATGCCGCCCTGCGACGTACAGCCGGACGAATACGATATCGCCGTAACTGTCGATCGTATTCAGCAAGCGACGACCATGCAGATCACTCAGATCGAAAACAAATGGGCCGGGCTTCGGAGTTTTTTTGATGATGGCGTCCCGACACTCGGATTTGATGAGCGAACTGATGGATTCTTTTGGCTCGCTGGGCAAGGTGGTTATGGCATCACGACGTCAGACGCGATGGCCCGACTTGCCACGAGCCAACTCCTTGGCCGTGACATGCCCACAGATTTGATCGACCTTGGCGTCGATCCATTAGACCTAATGCCGTCTCGATTGACTTGACCGTCATGAACTTATTTTTGTTTATCCGTTAGCTGTTCAGCAGCGTAGGAGTATAAATTATGCCCGTTACTTTCCAGAGTGTTTGTTTGCGCTATTTAGCATTTGCCATTGTGGTCACAGCCTTGCCGATCACCAGCGTCACAGCACAAGACACGTAAAACCTGCCCAGCGTCATTGTCATTGAAGTGTCCGAGCAAGAAGTGACACCCGTTGTTAAGTATCCTGGACGCGCCGAAGCCGTTGAGACTGTTGAGCTTCGCGCCCGCGTAGAAGGCTTCCTTGAACAGAGAAACTTTTGTGAAGGCGCAGACGTCGCCAAGGGTGACGTTCTGTTTGTGATTGAACAGGAGCCTTACAAAATCGTTGTCGAGCAGCGCCGCCCTGAACTTGCCGCTGCAGAGGCCAAAGAAAAGAATGCACAGGCCGACTTCAAACGTAAAAAGGCGCTGGTCAAACGCAACGACGTGTCACAGGTATCGCTTGATGTGTCCGAAGCCGAATTGGCAACGGCAAAGGCGGACGTCCCTCATGCGCAAGCGGCGCTCCGTTCCGCGAACCTTGATCTAAATTACACCGAAATTCGCAACCCAATTAATGGCCGCATCAGTCTTGCCACTTATAGCGTCGGCAACCTGGTCAATACTTCAAGCGAGCCCCTTGCCACCATTTCACGGTTCGATCCAATCTACGTCACGATCAAGGTGAGTGAAGAGCAGCTGATTGAAGCCCGCAAAAATGGCATCGACCTAGATAACCCGCCCGTCGCCCCGTCGCTTCTACTTTCAGACGGGACGAGCTATCGGTTTGAAGGTCGATTTGAATATCTTGCCGCACGGGTTGATCAGGGCACGGATACCATTACAGCCCGCGCCAAGTTTCCCAACCCCAATAAAATTTTACTGCCCGGGCAATTCCTAAGCGTTCTGGTGCGCCGGAAAGTTCCTGAATTTTCGATCACTATACCGCAGACTGCTGTCCAGCAAGACGCCAACAGGTATTTCGTGCTGGCCTTGGACCGGGAAAATACAGTTGAAATGCGCCGCATCTCTGTTGGTCGCCAAACAAATAATAACTGGCTTGTAAGTGACGGATTAGCGACCGGTAAGCGGGTCATCGTTCAAGGCATCCAGAAAGCGGGTACCGGCAAGAAGGTCAATCCGACACTCCGTGACAAACCTGAGCAAGGATCATAATCAGTGTTCTCAGATTTTTTCATATTCCGCCCGCAGTTTGCTTTTGTAATATCCATCGTCATTACGTTGGCGGGTGCGATTGCACTTAACATTTTGCCCGTTGCGGAATACCCCAACATCACGCCGCCGCAGGTAAAAGTGACTGCCAGCTATTCAGGCGCCAATGCTGACGTCGTCAAACAAAGCATCGCTATTCCTATTGAAGAGCAGGTTAATGGCGTCGATGACATGTTGTATATGTCGTCGTCGAGTGGCAATGATGGCAGCTATGAGCTGACCGTTACGTTTGCTGTGGGAACCAATCCAGATACGGCCGCGGTCAACGTGCGAAACCATGTCACAATTGCGACGCCCAGATTACCCGCAGATGTAACGCGCACCGGTGTTGTCACAAAGAAGCAATCCTCAAACATGTTGCTGGTGGTCAATGTCGTATCGCCTGACGAAAGTCGGGATGCGATTTTCATCAGTAACTATGCCTCGATCAATATCGAAGGCTCATTATCGCGCCTCAAGGGTGTCAGCAATGTCTCGCAGTTTGGTCCCCTCGACTATGGGATGCGGGTCTGGATGGACCCAGATCGGATGACAGCGCTCAACATTACGACGACGGATGTCTCGAATGCTATCGGCGGGCAGAACCTTCTCGCCACTGCAGGTTCGATAGGCGCGCCACCGTTCACCAACGACGCACAATTCCAACTTTCAATCCAAGCCAAAGGTCGGCTCTCAATTGTCGAAGAATTTGGTAATATCATTATTCGCGCGAACACTGACGGGTCGTTCATCCGCTTGCGTGACATCGCACGCATCGAACTTGGTGCGCAAAGCTATGCCTCGACAGCCAATCTGAACAACAAGCCATCAACAGCAATTGCGGTTTATCTTTCACCGGGTACAAACGCATTAGATGTTGCTGATTCCGTTTATGCAGAACTAGACGTTTTGTCCAAGCGCTACCCACCAGGCGTAGAAAGCAAAATCATTTATGATACGACGCGTGCAGTTCGCGCATCTATCGAAGAAGTCGTCACGACGATGCTTATCACCTTTGCGTTGGTCATTATCGTTACGTACATGTTCCTCGCTGATTGGCGCGCGATTCTTGTGCCAACTCTGGCCATCCCCGTCTCGCTGATTGGTACCCTTGCGATCTTATTGATCGCTGGCTTCTCAATCAACATGATCACCTTGTTTGCATTCATTCTGGCCATTTGTGTCGCGGTATCTTTTTCATCACTGAACGCGCTGACACTTGCCCCTGCTGTTTTTGCAATCCTATTCAAAAAAGGTGATGGTAAGCCAAAGGGACCGTTGAAGTGGTTCGCGTCCCTGGTCGATTCGGGACGCAACGGATATGTCCGCGTTGTCGGTGTCATAGCGAGACGTATTGTACTTTCGCTTGCCGTCTTCGCGATCTTTGGCGGCGCAACGTTCATGATGTTCAAGAGCGCCCCGACAGGCTTTTTACCGACGGAAGACAAAGGCGTCTTGTTCAGCAATGTGCAGCTTCCTGATGGTGCATCATTAAGCAGAACCAATGAAGTTGTCGCAGGTATTGTCGATATGATGCGCAGCACCGAAGGTGTGCTGGACGTTATTTCCGTCACCGGATTAAGCATTATTTCTGGTGCCGCCTCAAACTCAGCATTGGTCATTCCGATCCTGACGCCCTGGAGCGAACGCACCGGCCCCGGGCTCAAGTGGTATGAGATTCTAGTAACACTCAACGCCAAGCTTGCCAGCATCTCCAGCGCCAATGCATTCGCCTTTCCATTGCCGCCGATCATGGGACTGGGAACATCAGGCGGCATTGAGGCGGAATTACAAGATTTACAGGACCGTTCGCCTCAAGAAATGGCAGCGGCTGTCCGAAGCCTCATCGTGCACGTCAATCAAAGCGGCGAATTTGCGCGTACGTTCTCGACCTTCTCGGCAAACGTGCCTCAGTTGTTCCTTGATGTTAACCGGGACAAGGCAAAGGTTCTTGGCGTGCCGCTGGATCACATATTCTCGACCCTGCAAGCGAACTTTGGATCCCGCTATATCAACGACTTCAATCTATACGGAAAGACCTATCAGGTCCGTACTCAGGCGGAAACACGTTTTCGCTCAACGATAGAAGACATCAATAGAGTGTATGTCCGAAACAGTTCTGATGAGATGGTGCCGTTACGTTCATTGGTCAGTGTTAAGCCAATACTGGGCCCGCTCAACATCAAAAGATATAATCAGTTCCAAAGCGCGAATATCAATGCGACACCCGCAGCAGGTATTTCGATAGGTGAAGCCATTCCTGCCATGGAAAGGTTAGCTGCCGAAGCATTGCCAGAAGGATATGCCCTCAGCTGGACCGGGACCGCGTTGCAGGAACAAGAAGCCGGCGCACTTATATTGGCTATTTTTAGCCTGGCGCTCATCTTTGCCTATCTGTTCCTCGTTGCACAGTACGAGAGCTGGACCGTCCCAATGTCGGTGATTTTATCCGTGAGCATTGCTGCATTTGGCGCGCTCATTCCGATCACACTCCTGCCGTTTTTGAACTTTAACCTTTATGCGCAAATTGGCATGGTCATGTTGATTGGACTCTCTGCGAAAAGTGCGATTTTGATCGTCGAGTTTGCCAAGGTCTGGCGTGAAGAAGGGTTGAGCATTTACGATGCAGCGATGGAAGCGGCGCGACTTCGGTTCTGAGCTGTGATGATGACTGCCCTATCGTTTATCTTGGGTGTTTCACCTTTGATCATTGCATCTGGTGCCAGGGCGGCTAGTCGGGTTTCCGTTGGATTTGTAGTTTTCGGCGGGATGGTCGCCGCAACGTTCATCGGAATTTTCTTCATCCCACCGCTTTATGTAGCTATCCAGACGTTACGTGAAAAAGTGCGTCCGCCAAAGACTAAAGAAGCTTAATCAAGCATAGGTTTCCTTGGGTACCGTTGTATTTGATGCGGTATCCAACAGCCAACCCTGTGTAACATTTGATTACTATTATACGACGGCGCATCCACCATTTGGCGGCTATGTTAGCTGATCATAATATTTAATAGATTTTAGTTTGGATTACATTCATGAACATTATTCACATCATTATTGCAATTTTCCTTCCGCCCGTTGCAGAATTCTTGACCGTCGGCGTTGGATTACACTTTTGGATTAACATCGCGCTCACAATCCTTGGATTCTTCCCAGGTATGATTCACGCGCTATGGCTCGTTGTTAAAAAAGGCTGATTTGTGGTCATTGATATGAGCGCATTAAAGCAATGCCTCCCCCTCACAGCTCTATACGTGATGATCTCCTTTTCATCAGCCGTAATTGCTGACGATCTTTAGGATACATTGCATGAGGTCAGCTTTGGCGTACTCGACCACGACACAGATAATCTTTGGATTGGCTTTAGCCGTGAAAGCAGCGTTGATATCAATGCCGAAGTATTATTCAATTCTGTCTACGATGTCTTGGGTGGGTATATCCATCCAGCAGTTGGCGCATCGATCAATACGGGCGGAGATACGTCAAAGGTATATGCCGGCCTTCGCTACAGGTACGAACTCGATAACGGTCCGTTTTTTGGACTTGGTGTGGCTGCACATGATGGCGAAACCAAACTCGTCCAAGCTGACAAAAAAGCCTTAGGCTCAACGCTGCTGTTTCATATTCCAGCAGAAGTTGGGTATCGATTCTCGGAACACTATTCAGCATCCATCTATTTTGATCATATCTCGAACGGCTATACGCAAGACGAGAACGAAGGGCTTGGTACCCTTGGTATGCGCATTGGCTATCGGATCTAAGATTTAAGCGCGGCGTTTATCCTGCTTTTTTAAGCGCCAAAGTGAACATATCTTCCCCAGCCTCATTCTTGACCAGCTCGTGCCCTGTCGTTTCGCTATAGGTCTCAAAATCCTTAGGCGCTGCGGGGTCTGTGACCTCAACCTCAAGAATATCACCAGCCATAAGCTCTTTCATTTTTTTATTTGCGCGAAGCACCGGCAAAGGGCAGTTCAGGCCCTTAAGGTCTAATTTCACCGTGGTCATACAAGCTACCTAAAAGTTATTCGAATGATGTGTAAGGTCCGATGATTTTACAGACATTGCAACAATTTCGATAACAAAAATCGATTGTTAAATCACGTAACTGTGTGTGGTTCGTGAGGTCCTAGAAGCGTACCTTGGCTTATTCGCTCAAGCAGATCATTCGCAGAAATTAAGAGGCCATGATGCCGTCTATCGCCCATCAAAATGTAGATCAAAAAGATGATCAAACCAATGCAGCTCAACGCACGAGTGCGTTACTCAAAGCGATGGGGAACAGACACCGGCTGATGATTTTATGCCATTTGTCTGAAACCGAATCCAGTGTATAAGAACTTGAAAAGGTTGTTGGCCTGAGCCAGTCTGCGTTATCGTAGCATCTTGCAAAATTACGTCATGAGAATCTGGTAAAAACGCGGCGTCATGCACAGACAATATATTATTCGTTGTCGGGTCTCGTCGCATCCGAGGTGATCAAAGCCCTAAGATACGACCCATGCCAAACGTCAGCGGAACCGCAGAGCTAAAGCCTTACGTCAGCGTAAAGATATAAACACCGTCATCACGCACCGAGCGCACTGCGCGTCCATCCATAACCAACTGATGCAAGTGAGCTAACGTCTCGCCAATTGCAAAGAACGTTTGATGCTCGTCCAGTTCACGCTTGAACAGGCGGTAAAGAACTTCAACGCCTGTGCTTGGCTCAAACAATGCCTCAACGGTATCATCAAGCCGTTCTACATGGTGCGCATCCAGATCATCCAAACGCGCGTGGAGGCCTTTAAACGGCCAGTTATGGCTAGGCAGGATCAATGGGTCGCCTGGGATTTGCTGGCGGAGATGTTCAATACTTTGAATATATAACTGCAGCGGTTGCCCATCAGGCTCTTGTGGCCAAACGCTCACATTCGGGCTGATTTTTGGCAAAACCTGATCGCCTGAAATCAGCACATCAGCTTCGTCACAATATAAGCACGCATGCTCAGGTGAATGTCCACGACCAACAATCATACGCCAAGACTTGCCGCCAATTATGATCTCACTCCCATCTTCAATACGCTGTAGTGCGGCAGGAATGGTTGAGACTGCCTTTTTATAACCACCCATACGACGCGTTACCGTATCCATCAATTCAGGCGTAAAGCCTGCACGATGGTAGAACTTTTTATAGACATCTAATGAGACCTCCTGGCCATCCAGTGACAGCATTCGGCCAAACGTCCATTCCGTCAGCGGCATGATCAGCGGCACGTTAAAGCGTTCCGTCAGCCATCCTGCCAAACCGGCATGATCTGGATGGAAATGCGTAACGACGACGCGATTGACGGGGCGTCCGCCCATTGTGCCCTGGAATAATGTCTCCCAAGCGGCTTTGCAGTCGTCAGTACAGATACCTGTATCAACAATGACCCACTCGTCGCCATCTTCAAGCAACCAGAGATTAATATGGTCCAATTTGAACGGCAGCGGCATACGCAGCCAGTGAATGCCTGGCGCCACTTGCATGGTTTCGCCAATCGCAGGTTCGCCTTCGAAGACGTAATTCGGGATATAAGTCATGCAGCGTTTTTAAAGACTTGGGTCGGATTTGCAAACATCTGAGAACATGCAAATGCAGATAAACTAAAACAGCTTAGATCAAAAACCATGGCGTTTCAGGTTCAGGGTGCTGTTCACCCGGACGCACCATCGGGATTTCATCAGGCACACGCTCACGTACCGTTGCCGGGCGCTCATTCGCGTTTACTTTCGGCGCAGGTCGTTCGTTTGCTGTCATGTTAGGCGCAGGTCGGCCATTAATATCATGGCCTTCACGGATCATCCGTTCCTTATTAATAATATAATGTAGTTCTTCTTTGATGATTTCTGTGTGGCGTGTGGGCTCTGCCTTCAAGACTGCCGAGACGATCCCAAGCTTAACGGATTTCGGAATACGATCGAAATTTTCCAGCATCATAAATTTGATAGATGGCCGCACAGATGAGGATAGAAGCAGACTCAGCATCAATTTCTTGCGGACATCGTGACGCATATTACCAGCTTCGGTTAGCTCAAAAAATTCATGAACGAACTGTCGCGGCGCAATTTCACCATCAAGCAATGACTTAAGGTTTTCGCGAAGCGCAGCGGTAAATTTCTTGCGGGTCTCGATAACAATCTTCGACGCATGACGACGCACCTTATTAAGACTGTCAGGCTCAAACGCGTGATCTGTGACGTATTTTAAGCATTCGCGGACAAGCTCATGACGCGATGTGTCACCAATAATTTCGATAACGCCGCGGACCAGATTTGTTGAATTCCCAAGTGGTGCCAGGCGCGCTGTCGCAGCCAATGCCATAGACCCTTCAGGGTCGCGCGCGCACACCATCGCCAACGCGAGTGGATCTTCATAACTTGATAGATCAATTTCTTTGTTCAACAAGTTCTCAGGCACAATAAGGCGTGTCGCTTGTCCGGGCATGACCAAAGGCTCGCAGGCCTTGTAGCTTTTCTTGATACCAAGTGCGGTTTGCAGACCTTCGCTGGAAATTCCAAGCGCGTTGTAAGCAGATTCGCTCACGCGACCACCCGCAAACGCTGAGGTCCGATGTTGCGAACCGGCACATTGGTTTTGATCAGCCAGTCTTTGAACATGCGCGCGCCATCACGCAGCGCCGTTGGCTTCAAAACCCGGTTAATCGCTTCTTGTTGATAAAGCGACTGGCGCATTGCTGCCAATTCGCTTTCACGTCCTAAACGCCACGCTAATGGAACATCTTCCATGGCATCCAACGTCCGTTCTTTCGAGCCAATAACATCGGCTAGAATCAACGTCAGGAATTGAATGGTGTTTTCATGGGGCTTGGCCGTGCCGCGCCGCCACTTACTAATGGTCGACGGTGCGACACCAAGCAATTTTGCCAGTTCCTTACCAGCAACACCGCCATCCGTAAGACCACGAAAGACGGGTCTTAAGTCCACAAGGTCCACATCCCAGTTATTTGAGACCCCATCAATATTTATCGCAGACCCTGCCCGGTCGTCGCTCATTTTTAACACCCCAGATTGCCCTGTCCCCGAGTAAGCCACTCGGAATACACTAATCTTTGCGTTAATATGGTTAACAAATCCCTATATTTCGTACAACCAACAATATGTAGATGAAGAAAGATACATGCCGCGACTCCCCATTTTGCGAGCAATAGCCTAATATTTCCGCATGAGAATAGGGGTCGACCTCGGAGGAACGAAGATAGAAGCCATTGTCCTGGACGACGATGGTGGCGAACACGCGCGGATTCGCATCCCCAGTCCTCAAGGAGATTACACGAAAACCATCTCGGCCATATGCGATGTAGTCGCAGATGTGTCCAAGATTGCAGGATGCGATAGGCAAACTAATGTCGGTGTCGGCATCCCGGGTGCGACCTCTCCCAAGACCGGTTTGGTCAAGAATGCCAATTCCACATGGCTCATCGGCCATTCGCTTGAGCGCGATCTTTGTGATGCCTTGGCACGCGATGTTCGTATCGACAATGACGCCAATTGCTTTGCCATTTCAGAAGCCGTTGACGGCGCTGGCAAAGATTGCAACGTGGTCTTTGGGGTTATTCTTGGCACCGGCGTTGGCGGCGGAATCGCCATCAATGGCTCGCCCCTGACAGGTCGTAACGCCATCACCGGAGAATGGGGGCACAATCCCATGCCCTGGCCAAATACAGAATCAGAACTTCCCGGGCCATCGTGTTATTGCGGCAAAACCGGCTGCATCGAGACATTTCTGTCCGGTCCCGGATTGCAACACGATCACGCCAGTACGGGCGGCGAGAACATATCCTCGACCGAGATTGTTTCTCGCGCAGAAAAGGGCGACACCGAAGCGGTGGCAACCATGCAGCGCTATGCAGATAGATTGGCGCGTGCCTTATCAGGTGTCATTAATATCGTGGATCCAGATATTATTGTGCTGGGTGGTGGGCTATCGAACATTGCAAGTCTTTATGAAGATGTGCCAAAATTATTGGGGCGTTATGTCTTTTCTGATGTCTGCGAGACGCCTCTTGTCAAAAATATTCACGGCGATAGTTCGGGCGTGCGCGGTGCTGCCTGGTTATGGTCCAAGTCTTAAAAAGGTCCCTCAATGAGCGTTTCAATTAATCACCCCAAAGACGGCGTTGCCGAAATCATCATCGACCGTGACGACAAACGAAACGCGCTCAACAGCGAGACCGTCAAAGGCATTACCGATGCCGCAATCCAATTGGCCAAGGATGACGATCTACGTGTTGTCGTCTTGCGCGCAACTGGCACGCGGGCGTTCTCAGCTGGGGCAGATATTTCGGAACTATCCGGGCTCGATAAAGCAACCGCGTTTAACTTCATTAATAATCTGCGGGGCGCGATCCAGGCAATCTTTGATCTGCCAGTCCCGGTCATTTGCCGTATTCAAGGGGCGTGTATCGGGGGTGCGATGGAAATGGCCGCTGCCTGCGATCTTCGCATTGCTACAAGCAATGCAACGTTCTGCATGCCCGAAGTTCGTGTCGGCATTCCTTCTGTCATTCAAGCCGTACTGTTGCCACGCCTTATGGGTCGAGGACGTGCCGGATGGTTGATCTTATCTGGTGACGTGATAGAAGCCAACATCGCGTATGAATGGGGTTTTCTTGAAGAAGTCGTTGATCCAGAAATTCTGGACGATGCCGTCGATACTGCCGTTGCATCAATTCTGGCGTCTGCCCCTGCCGCAGTCCGAGCCCAGAAAAAACTGCTGCAGTCCTGGGATCACACACCGCTGGACGCAGCAATCACGGCAAGTATGGATACGTTTGCAGAAGCTTATGATACAGACGAGCCTGCCCAATACATGGCGCACATCTTGAACAAAAAAATAGAGCTGGGTGAATCCTAACAATTTATTCCGGGACGCATCAATCGCGTTTATATATTGAGAGACTTGTTCTTAGTGCGCCATCAGCATTGGGATTTTTGCATGACCCAAAACATGTTTCGTCACGCCACCAAGAATAAGCTGACGCATCCGGCTATGGGTATAGGCACCACTAACTAGAAGGTCAGCACCAAACTTCTCGCATTCTTCCAAAAGTCTCGGTCCAACACTGCCTGCAGATGCCTCAAAGATTTGAGTGTCAGGCTTCACCCCGTGCCATTCCAGATAGCTGGCGAGCTCGGTTCCACGTGCACCTGAAGTGCGGAAACTATCGGCTGTTAAAACCATAACGGCCTCGGCTTGCTCAAGAATGCGTACCGCAGCAGAAACTGCGCGTGCAGATTGCACACTGCCATTCCACGAAATCGCCACACGTTTTCGGATCGACGCCGTACCGCCCGGGGGCACAACAAGCACAGGACGTCCACTTTCGAAAATCGCTGCGTTCAGTGTCATCGGCGTTAGCACATCATCAGAATCGCCCGGTCTCGCAACAACAATCAAATCATTGAGGCGACCAATACGTGCCAAGACTTCATCTTCGCGACCGTGTTCGTGTCGCCAAGAAACTGTCACCTTACGCTCACCACTAGGCTTATCTGCCACATCAACGCCATGTCGGATAACGCTTGCATCAAACATCGCGCGGGCACTATCTGCACGACTGCGCGCCTCTTTCTCGGCCATGCCAA
Source organism: Rhodospirillaceae bacterium UBA4468 (assembly GCA_002389385.1). Taxonomy (GTDB): domain Bacteria; phylum Pseudomonadota; class Alphaproteobacteria; order Rhodospirillales; family Casp-alpha2; genus UBA4479. The sequence continues at coordinate 69,279 of DGOK01000102.1, forward strand.
TCATATCTTCAACCATCGAGACAGACATACCCTCGCCCAGTAAAGGAATCGATTCCTTGGCTTCAGGTTCAACATGCAAAACTTCGAGATGACTTTTGAGATCTTTGGCGACCGAATACGCTTTATCGAGGGTACCTTCGTTTTCTGGCGCGCCACTAAGGGGACATAAGATGGTGTTGACCACGATGAGCCTCCGTTTAATCGTTAGACTATATTATGCCAGCATTCAGGCTTTCACGCAAAGATTACACGCCTAAAATACGAAGTCCTTGAGCAACTGTCTCCGTCTTTTCGCCCGCACTGTTAACAGACGCCCATGTCATTTCTCCAACATCATAGGCCGATTGAGACCGGGCAATTTCCGGCGTGATATCAGAAACATTTCGTTCGCGTTTCATCACCCGCTCAATACGCACATCTTCTGGTGCATCAACCCAAATACCGGTAAATGGCACGCCTAATTCCGTGGCCAAAGCCTCAGCGGTTTCACGTTGGTCCTGCATCGCAAAGACAGCATCCAGCACGACACTTTGACCGGCCAGGATTGCTTCGCGCGCCTGATCAATAAATGCCTCATACGTCTTTACTGTCATCTCGGCGGTATAGCCTTCAGCACCCAGTGTCTCGTTCGGATGGATACCCGAGATGCGCTTGCGCACAACATCAGTGCGTACAACACGCGCACCCGGTGCCAATCCAATATGGGATGCAACTTCCCGGGCTAGCCGTGATTTACCTGACCCAGACAATCCACCCACAGCAACAAGCCTTGGCGGTGTCTCATTCAAATACTCTTTAGCCAATACCAAGTAATCTCGAGCTATCTGAAGTTCCTGGTCCCGAGCATCCTCGTCTGTTTGTACCGCAAAAATTGCGGCGCCAACATGTGCCCGAATTTGCGCCCGCATGGACAAGAATATCGGTAGCACACGATATATATCTGCCTGCTCGTCAGCGACTTCGAGATATCTATTCAATAGGAATGACGCCAAGCGACGTTGTCCGTGGAACTGTAAGTCCATCAATACAAATGCCAGATCATAGGCCACATCAATTTCTGAAAAATCATCCGAGAACTCAATCGCATCAAACAACGTTGGTTGCCCATCAACGAGGCGAATATTTCGGAGATACAAATCCCCATGACAATGGCGCACACATCCACGCTTGCGGCGCGCATCTAAAACTAGTTGCTGCGCATCAATCCGGGCAAGTGTCTCTGACGTCACAGCATTCACATCTTTTGCGGAAAAAGCTTCATCGGGCAAAGCCGCAAATGCCTTCACATTATTCTCAGCGATTTTACGGATACCATTCGCGCCACCGCGGGCTTTGCTGATTTCAGCATGGGTATGGAATTCTGAAATCGCATCCGCCAGACCTTCAATCATCGGGCGCCGCAATCCGCGCTCAACTTTTATCAGTCGATCAAATAATGTGGCTTCATCAAATCGTGCCATCTCAACCAGCCAATCAACAATCTCGCCATCTCCATCCACAGCGAATTGTCCATCGTCCATCGTCACAGGCACCACGCCTTTATAGATTGTGGGTGCGGTGCGGCGATTGATTTCTAACTCACGCTCGCAGGCAATGCGCCGCGCTTCTAATGTTGTAAAATCTAAAAATGAATAGGCTACAGCGCGTTTTAATTTAAAGGCGCGTTCGCCACTCAAGAATATGACCGAGATATGCGTTGTAGTAATCTTGGGCGGACCATCGATCGTGCTGAGTTCTTGCTGTAAAAAAGCAATCACGTCTTGCTGTATGGCGTTTGATGCACTCAATGGAAAACAGCTCGAGCCTCTTCAACGCCTTCGGGATCTTCGTGAATGATCACTTCAGCATTCGGGAACGCCTCCATTAATTCATCTTCGACTTCTTCAGAAATTTCATGGGCTTGTATTAGCTTCATGTCGCCGTCGAGTTCAAGATGGAATTGGATAAACACATGTAAGCCAGACGAGCGCGTACGCAAATCGTGCAACCCTTTGACTTCTTTATGTGCCATGACGATTTCTCGGATTTTTTGCCGGTCATCGTCCTCAAGTTCGCGGTCCATCAAGATCGCCAAGGACGTTTGACCGATTCCCCAGGCACCCTTCACGATATACAGCGCAATGAGTATTGCGATCAAAGGGTCGGCATACTTCCATCCCAAATGGCTGGACATAAACAACGACACCATGACGCCCAAGTTGATCAGCACGTCTGTTTGATAATGAAGGCTATCGGCATCAATCGCGACGGAGCCAGACTTCTTCACGACATAGCGCTGAAAGATCACCAGAATGATTGTTATAACGATAGAGAACACCATCACAGCATAGCCGATGTCCATGTTCGCAATCTCACGTGGGTGGGCGACGCGTTCACCAGCTTGCACCAAAAGGAACGCCGCCGAACCGCAAATGAATGCGCCCTGCACTAATCCGGCCAAGGGCTCAGCTTTACCATGACCAAAGCGATGTTCCCGGTCAGCAGGCTGCAAGGCATGATGAACGGCAAGCAAGTTGATCAGGGACGCCGCAGCATCAAGGATAGAATCCAATAACGTTGAAAGCAGACTGACAGAATCTGTCATAATCCAGGCCGCGAACTTAGTCACAATCAAGATTGTCGCTACACTTACAGACGCAATCGCTGCAGCGCGCATAAGCTTGCCACCAACGATCATCGGATCGACGGTCTCAACAGTAGCGCTTTCAGCAGATGGTGTTTTGGGTGTGCTCACGGGAATTGACGTTCCGTTGTCCAGGTCTTTCCATCACGGTTATACACGACCCGTTCGTGCAGACGGAATTTACCATCAGACCAGAACTCAATCAGTTCGGGGGCAACGCGAAACCCAGACCAGTGCGGCGGGCGCGGCACTTCGCCAACACCAAACTTTGCCGTAAACTCGGCAACGCGTCGTTCCAGAATGAACATACCTTCCATTGGGCGTGATTGCTCAGAGGCCCAGGCACCAATACGACTACCACGTGGTCTGGACTGATAATACGCATCCGCTTCCGCATCAGAAACCCGTTCTGCGTGACCTTCGATACGGACCTGCTTGCGAAGGCTCTTCCAATGAAAATTGAGCGCGACGTGATTATTATCAGCTAACTGCTGACCTTTTTTACTCTCGAGATTTGTATAGAAAACAAACCCCTCCTGGTCAAAGTCCTTCAACAGCACCATGCGTGAAGACGGCTTACCGTCTGATGTGGTCGTCGCTAAGTTCATGGCCGTCGGGTCATTGATCTCTTTTTCTTTGGCCATATCCAGCCATTTGCCAAAAAGATCGAAAGGTTCACTATAATTTGTCATGTTCATTTCCGTGATAGATATCACTGCATTTGCGGATGATAATTGATATCAATGTGCCTAAATTTTGCCACATCCTGTTGATAAAGAAGTATACAAACAAAGTCGACCATGAGGCTATCAATTCGAGCGACTATTTTTCACAAGACTTGTAATATAGACGACAGAAACTTCATAATCATGACATCACAATATCGGGGACCTTAGGTACGATGAAATTTTCAAAACCAATAATTGCTATTACCATATGTCTCGCACTGGCATCTTGTGGTCAAGGCCGCGATAAAGAAACCGTTGGTACGCTCGCAGGCGCGGGCATCGGCGGATTGATCGGCACACAATTAGGTGGCGGTAAAGGCAAGCTTGCTGCCGTTGTCTTAGGTACCTTGGCAGGTGCATGGGCCGGTAGCGAAGTCGGTAAATCGCTTGATAAGGCTGACAAGGCTTACGCGCAACGCACCGCGCAAGATGCCCTTGAGTATAACAAGGCGAAGCAACCATCGACCTGGCGCAATCCTGATTCGGGGAATTCTGGCACCGTAACACCCGTCAGCACGTACCGAAACAGTGAAGGCACGGAATGCCGCGAATTCGAAACCGCTATCTTTATTGATGGCGAGCAAGAAAAAGGCATTGGCACTGCCTGTCGCCAAGCTGACGGCACCTGGAAAATCGCCAGTTGAATAGACTGACAATCTTTAGTCGGGCCTTTGCTATAGGTGCCGCTGCTTTCTTCCTGATGCAGAGTAGCTCTGTCTCGGCTAAAGACGTCATTCAATACACAACGCTGCAAGGCGATGAGATTAAGGCGGTCTATATCCCCGCCCCAGACACGGCAGCGAAACCAGCACCTGCGATCATCATGCTGCACGGCTGTGGCGGGCTTTATACAAAAAAAGGTGAAATCCGTTCACGCGAGCGTGCCTGGATCGATATTCTACAGGCCGAGGGGTATGCGCTTTTATTACCCGCCAGCTTCGCATCACGCGGGTACGGCAGTTTATGCAAAACAAAGAATCGCCCCGTCACCCCGGAAGGCCAACGCCCACATGACGCCATCGGTGCGGTTTAATACTTAGCCACAAGGCCCGAAATTGATCCGAAGCGCATTGCTTTCCTTGGATGGTCTAATGGTGCAATGACCGGATTGCATGCGGTCCGTATGGATGCGGATGCAGAACCAGCGCCCAATTCGGCAGATGCACGAACAGCTGTCGTCTTTTATCCGGGCTGCATTGCCCTTAAAAATCATATCCCGGTTATGAAGCGCGTATACCAACCTTGATCCAGCACGGCGCCTTAGATGACTGGACCCTCCCAGACCCATGCCGCGAGCTCGTCGCCAATGCCACAAATCATGACGGCGGTGCGCCCATGTTCATCGACATTTATCCAGATGCCTATCACGGCTTTGACAATCCGAACTCAAAAGTCAGAACAATAACCACCAAGCATTCCGGCTATAAATCAGGTGAGCGCACGGTCCACGGCGGCACCAATCATGACGCCCGCGAGAAAGCCATTGCCCGCACTCTAGCATGGTTCCGAACCCATCTCGTTGAATCGAAATAATCATAACTATCATGTTTCAAATTCTTCCACATCGTTAGCAGGGTATTATTGACCTAGAAGAATACTACTTTTTAATGTATTTTAATTTGAGTATAATAATTCATGGATGAAGAACCTGATACTTTGCATTGCTTCCCAGAAAAGACTGCAGAAGCACTTCAAGGCTTGATTCGTCTTGTTGCGCTCTCGAATGCTGGAGGCGTTGTAGCGACAATCAGTGTTATAAGTGCGAATGCTGATATTGATGGTATCTCCCGTGTATTCGCATTTCCCTTAGGTTTTTTTTGCAGGGGGCATAATTTTAACAATATTATATGCCCTGAGTTACACCTTAAGAGTTTTCGACTCAGATGATTGGCATAAAGGCCCAGAATTTTTAATATCTTTGAACTTTATGAATGGAACCGGATACGGGGCGATTGCATTTTTCGTATTTGGATGTGTTTCCGGCATTCTCATAGTTGGTTGCGTTTGAAAAACCTCTGATTTCTAACAATGTTTAGCGGCATCCCAATTCGAAATAATCACAACTATCATGTTGAGCAGCCCGAATCGGCACCTTAGGATACGGCCATCATGACTGATGAAACACCCATCTCCGACCCACCTATCCGCGCCGCCATCGTGCCGGTCACGCTGTTACAACAGAACTGCTCCATTGTCTGTTGTGTCGAGACCAACAAGGGCGCGTTTGTCGATCCGGGTAGTGATATTGATCTCCTCATGGATGCCGTTGAGCAAGCCAGATGTGAGATTGAGAAAATCCTCCTCACCCACGGGCATGCGGATCATGCGGGCGCTGCGGACGAGCTTCGGGAGCGTCTGGGTATCCCAATTGAAGGCCCGCATATTGATGATCAGTTCTGGATTGATGCGATCTCGCAAGATTCTGCCAAGTACGGCTTTCCGGGTGGACGCGCATTTGATTCTGATCGCTGGTTGGTTGGCGGAGACAGCGTCACCGTCGGCAATGTGACGTTTGGTGTTTATCACTGCCCCGGCCACACCCCGGGCCACGTCGTCTTTCATCAAGCTGAAAGCAATCTGGCATTTGTAGGGGATGTCTTGTTTCAGGGCTCCATTGGGCGCTCCGATTTTCCTAAAGGCGACCAAGACACATTGATCAATTCGATCAAGACACAGCTTTGGCCGCTCGGCGACGATACAGCCTTTGTCCCCGGCCATGGGCCCATGTCCACATTTGGCCATGAACGCGAGGCCAATCCCTACGTCAGCGGAACCTAAATTCACCCAACACCAACGGAGACAAAGCATGTCTGATCCAATTTTGAGCGAATGTATTAATCCGACATGTCCCATATCTGGGGAGCCTGTCGCACCTGACAGCCTCACAACTTACAAAGGTCATATGGTTGGCTTTGGCGAACCAGAAGATCGCGACAAGTTCGCCGCCGCACCAAACGACTTTCCAGATTCCATCCACCATTTTGATCAACGTATCGCTGAGGGAACCTCATGAGTGATATCCGCATTGAAACCGTCGATGAGCTAGAAGCCATCTATGGCACGCCGTCGGAAGCCTCAATCGTCAAAGAAAGCGCCATTATCACAGACGAATATCGCCAATTAATTGAGGCGTCGCCCTTTGTGGCGGTAGCCTCAAGCGGCACCGAAGGGCTCGATTGCTCACCCCGTGGTGACCAAGGCTGTGTCGTGCATATTCATGATGAAAAAACGATCATGATACCAGATCGGCGTGGTAACAACCGGGTCGATACGCTCAGGAACATCATCGAAGACCCCCGCGTCGCCCTGCTGTTTTTAATTCCGGGTTCTGGCACCACGCTCCGTATCAATGGTCAGGCCCATCTCAGCATTGCGCCTAAGCTTCTTAAAAGCTTTGAAGAGCAAGGCAAGCCACCCCGCTCGGTGATGGTGATTGAGATCGAAACGATGTACTTCCAATGCGCTCGCGCGATCATGCGCTCAAAGCTTTGGGATGCGGCCTCTCACGTCGGCAAGGCTGATATTCCATCAGCAGGCAAGATTCTCGCAGCACAAACTAAAGCCCGCGCAGACGGCGGCATTGATGCCGAAGCTTATGACGCCGCATGGCCCGGACGCGCCGCAAAATCGCTCTGGTAGGCTCGCTCCATCAGATATCAGTCATATCGCCTCGGTCAGGCACTGATTTATTTATTTTCTAACGCCGTCATTCCCGCAAAAGCGGGAACCCAGCGATATCCGACCAAAGGTCACGCTATTCGAGATTATCTCGTTCGATGAGTTCGAGTTTCCAATTTCGATACCATTTCTTCATGGCCTTTTCTCGACGTATCGCACTTTCAAGCCGCGCATAGCATTCAAAATATACCAGCATTTTAATACCATGATCTCTGGTGAGCCTCGGCAATGCACTTATTTTGTGCAGATAGACACGATTCATCAGATCGGTTATGACGCAGATATAGAGAGACCCATTACGCTTACTCGCAAGAATGTAGACATAGCTTTTCTGTTCCATTTGAAAGATTATGCAAGGGCCAGAAGTTTTTTTCTGGGTCCCCGCTTTCGCGGGGATGACGAAAGTTTATGCATGGCTCTCACTGGAATCTAAGCTCACCCCCTCACCTGTCCTATCCCCAATTTCTTAAGAGAGGGGACTTGCGCATTCATGCACAGTCCACTTATCCCTCTCCTCCTTTTAGGAGGAGAGGTTAGGTGAGGAGGTTTTATCTGCTTAACCCTTGCAAATCCGGGGTTTCGCGCTTAAACCTCCGATTAAATATCCAGTAATCATTCTACCTCCGGAGATGCCCTGTGACCGATACTATGCACCCATTCCGTACCCATACGTGTGACGCACCACGGCCTGAACATGTTGGCCAGACTGTGCGCATTTCTGGTTGGGTGCATCGCAAGCGTGATCACGGCAACCTGATGTTCGTCGATCTGCGCGATCATTACGGGATTACCCAGTGCGTGATTGACGTCTCTAACGAGCTGTTCCCGACCATCGAAAGCGCACGTCCCGAGACAGTGCTCACAATCACCGGTGAAGTCGTTGAGCGGTCTGCCGAGACCATCAATACCAACCTGCCAACAGGTCATGTTGAAATTCGCATTCGTGCCGTCAACGTCGAAGGCCCTTCCGAAGTTCTGCCGATGCAGGTCGCTGGCGATCAGGAATACGGCGAAGACATTCGTTTGCGCTATCGCTTCCTTGATCTGCGCCGCGAGAAAATGCAGAGAAACATTAAGCTTCGTAACGGTGTGATTTCATCGATCCGTCGTCGTATGACCGATTTGGGCTTCATGGAGTTCCAGACACCCATCCTGACCGCAAGCTCGCCTGAAGGTGCGCGCGACTATTTGGTGCCTGCACGTAACCACCCCGGCAAGTTCTACGCGTTGCCGCAAGCGCCTCAGCAGTTTAAACAGTTGCTGATGGTCTCTGGTTTCGATAAGTACTTCCAGATCGCCCCATGTTTCCGCGATGAAGATGCCCGTGCCGACCGTTCCCCGGGTGAATTCTATCAACTCGATTTCGAAATGGCGTACGTAACTCAAGAAGACGTGTTACGCACCATCGAGCCTGTGATTGCAGGTGTGTTTGAAGAATTTGCTGATGGCCGAACAGTAACGGACACGCCTTTCCCGGAAATTCCTTACCGCGAATCAATGATGAAGTACGGCTCAGACAAGCCGGACCTCAGAAACCCGATTGAAATGCAGGATGTCACAGATCATTTCCGTGGTTCCGATTTCAAGGTTTTTGCCGGGATGGTCGAAAAGAACGATGACATCAGGGTATATGCTATTCCAGCCCCGACAGGTGGCAGCCGTGCCTTCTGTGACCGCATGAACAAATGGGCGCAAGGTGAAGGTCAGCCAGGACTGGGATACATCTTCTTCCGTGATGGCGAAGGTGCAGGTCCTGTTGCGAAAAACATCGGCGAAGAGCGCACAACTGCCGTACGCACACAACTGGGTTTGACTGATGGCGACGCCGTGTTTTTTGTCTGCGGCGACCCCCGAGATTTCTCATCATTTGCAGGCGCAGCCAGAATGAAGGTTGGTACTGACCTTGAGCTTTGTGAAACCGGTTGCTTCAAGTTTTGCTGGATCGTCGACTATCCAATGTTCGAACTGGATGACGATGGCAAGCTTGAGTTCTCACACAATCCGTTCTCAATGCCCCAAGGCGGGCTTGATGCGCTTGAGAACCAAGACCCTCTCGACATTCTTGCTTATCAGTACGACATCGTCTGTAACGGTGTTGAGCTGTCATCAGGTGCAATCCGAAACCACCGCGCAGACATTATGGTCAAAGCCTTTGGCATGGCCGGATACGGCATGGACGTGGTTGAAGAAAAGTTCGGTGGCATGCTGCGGGCATTCCAATTTGGCGCGCCACCACACGGTGGCTCAGCGCCAGGCATCGACCGGATTGTCATGCTGTTAGCGAACGAAGAGAACATTCGCGAAGTCATTGCGTTCCCAATGAACCAACAGGCCGAAGATCTGTTGATGAGCGCACCGACAGAAGTGGAACCAAAGCGGCTTAAGGAACTCAGCATCAAGCTTGATCTGCCTAAGCCTAAGAAAACCACAATTGACAGCGACAAAGCTGAATAAGTTTACCGCACTGCAACATCCTGATTACTTTGGATTTTAGATAAAAAATCCTAAGTTTTCAGGTAAATGTATGTTCAGGACCGTACATATTCATTCTTGCATATAATGCTAAGAAAGCGTCTTACTGCACATGCGAAGGCGATTTTGATCTATAGGCCTGATCACATCACGCCCGCAAAAACTTAAAACAAAAAATACGGCCTTGGACGATAGCTATGATGAGATTCGTTGCCACACTTTCAGCCCTTTTTATCTGTTCCGCATGCGCTGCCCCAATTGGCGTGACCGTGGTTGCATTGATGGCTGATGGCGTTTCGTATGCTACGACTGAAAAATCTATTTCAGACCACGGACTTTCGGCGATTACTGAACAAGATTGTGCGATGCACCGGGTCTTTACCGATGGCCCTGTTTGTTCAGAGAACGAAGACAATCTAGAGGTTGCCGAGAATTTACCATTCGAGCTAGGCCAGACAGTTGAACAACCCGGTGTCTATATGGTGATGGCCAGCAGCTATGACATCAACTCAGCCGAAGCGTTTAATGCACAACACGTGGCAATGAAATCTCAGCTATTTGTCATGCCTGCAGGTGATCAAAAAGTAACGTACCATTTCGTTTCAGGTCCGGTCACCCGCGCCACCTACAGCAACGCCCAATATGTTGCTGCTCAAGCTGGTGTTCGCAATACCTGGGCACTATAAATCGACGAACGTGACTGGCAGATTGCAAAAGAGCTACGTACAAACAATCCATCTGAGCCGCATCTCTCTAACTAGCCGACTTCGCTGGTTATGGTTGTTTATACATGAGCCATTCTTTACTTATGATCTAAGCACTTTGTTATCGCCTCGCGAAGGGATACCCTATGCTTACTGTCCATACCCTCAATGATGAAATTCGTGCCCATTCAAATAATGCTGGGCACGCTACGGAAGTCCCTGCCAACGCGAGGCTTTTATTCTGTAACGGTCAAGTAGGTGCCCAATTGGACGGTACTGTTCCAAACACACCCAAAGAACAGATTCAGGTTATTTTTGAACGTATAGAAACAATCCTGACCGCATCAAGAATGTCATTTAAAGACATCGTAAAATTTACGGTTTATATGACCCACAAGGATATCATCATGGATTACCTTGAGGTGCGTGGCCCACTTTTAGGAGATCACAATCCACCGGCCACATTATTAATCGTTCCAGAATTTCCGCGTGCAGGCATCGAAGTTGAGATCGAAGTTGTCGCAGCAAAAGTCGATGATGCATGAAAATGCGGTCGCATCCTAAAGACCTGCATTTTTCCTAACTTACGACCTCAAATAATTTCAGTATGTACCCTTAGCACCTTTTTCGATGGCGTCTTTCAACGCATCGTGTTCGTCGCATGAGAAAAGGCACGCGTCATCAATACGGGCCAACAGCATTTTGGCTTTATCCAACCGCCCCGTCTGAACATACAGCACACCGAGATATTCAAGCGCACCAACATGCTCTTTGTCGATAGCGAGTGCCTTAGCGTATAGCGCCTCAGCTTCATCTAACCGACCTTGTTTGCGGATTGAATATGCGAGCAAATTCCATGCGTCAGCATTCTCGGCGTCCTTGGCAGCAACGGCCCTGAGCAATGTCTCGGCAGCCGCAAAATTATCCACTTTCAGGGCTGTACGCGCACTAGAAATCTCATCTGCTTTGGCTGGCGCGCTATCGTCAGAATCCGCAGCAAATCCCGCAATCGGGGACATCAATAAAACAGCTACAAAACAGCCAATAAGAAAAATCCGCATAAACATCTCCATTCACATTCGAAATCGATAATCGTTCAAATGTAACTTAGAGAACACTCATATAGAAAGCACGATAGCGTGAGCTGCAGGCTTACGCTTGGGCACCAAATAGAAAGCCAATACCTTCCCCCGGCACTAGCTTTTTTATTTAGCTGGCTTTCTTAAGTTTCTGCTCAAGAAACGGCATCAATCCGCCCGCATCAACGATGGACATCAGATGCTCTGGGATTGGCTGACAATGATAGACTTTGCCTTGCGTCTTGTTATTGATTTCCCCCGTAAGAGGGTCAATTTCCAGCTCATCACTCATCGCGATCTCATTTGCTTCAGGACAGACCAGTGCTGGCAGTCCGATATTGAAGCAGTTCCGATAGAAAATCCGTGCAAACGAATGTGCAACGACGGCCCGGATACCAAGTGTCCGTAAAAACAACGGCGCTGTTTCACGAGACGAGCCAATTCCCATATTATCCGTCGCAACGAATACATCGCCTTCGACAACACTTTTAGAGAAATTCGGATCCATATCACGCAGGCAATTTAGTGCGCCGTCGCCAAGGTCACCCGTGCCCTGATACGATCCAATCGGTGCGAGTTGGTCAGTGTCGATATTGGCGCCATATCTCCAGGCGCGTCCATTGATAGTTCTCATAGGAATTCCCTCGGATCTGTAATTTCACCGGTTAGTGCAGATGCTGCCACCGTATAAGGCGAGCCTAAGAACAGCTTGGATGACTTGGGTCCCGCGCGACCGACAAAGTTACGGTTCGTTGATGAAATACCAACAGTATCCTCTTCCAATCTGGATGGCCCAATACCAATGCAGCCGCTACAACCCATTGGCAGAATAATACCGCCAGCATCTTCGATGATTTTCATGGTCCCGTCAGCTTTGGCTTTCTCGGCCATTGCCAACGACGATGGTGAAATCATGAATTTGAAACCTTCTTTGATTTTGCGTCCTTTAAGAACAGCCGCCGCCATCCGAAGGTCATCAAGCTTGGCCCCTGTACATGCACCCAGATAGGCTTGATCAAGCTTCGTGCCTTTGTGCTCGGCAATTGGCGTTGAGTTCTCAGGACTTGAAGGGGCTGCGACATGTGGTGTCAGCGCATTGCCATCAATTGTCACGGTCTTGGCATACGTTGCATCCGCATCAGAGCGCCACGTTTCGATATCAATATCCTTGGCACCCCAACCGGTCAGGGCGTCAGCCGTTTTCTGATCAGGCTCACAGTAGCCGGCTTTACCGCCAAGCTCAGCAGCCATATTAGCCAACGTCATACGCTCTTCAACGGACATTGCACTGACCGCATCACCCGAATACTCGATCGCTTGATAATTGAAGCCCATAATACCGTAATCACCACATAGCTTCAGGATCACGTCTTTTGCAGAAACACCTGGCGTGAGAGCGCCCGTGACATCAATACGGACCGTTTCAGGGACGCGAGCCCAAATCTCACCCGTCGCAAGCACACCGGTCATTTCGGTCGCGCCAACGCCAACCATGAAAGTACCAAACGCACCGCCGGTGACAGAGTGGCTATCACCACCGACGATAAACATACCCGGCTTCACGTGTCCGCCTTCGGGTAGCACGATATGACAAATCCCTTGCTCCTTGATGAAGTGCTTGATGTCGTGATCAGCACTCCAACTTTGAGCATGTTTCTGGATTTCCTGATGGCTTGGATTGTCATCGTTAATATAGTGATCCGTGATCACCACGAGCTTATCCAAATCCCAGATCGGCACACCAAGCTTATCGAGATTCTTACCCGCCGACCTTGGCCCTGCACTGTCATGCATCATTGCCAGGTCGACTTTACAGGTTACAATTTCGCCTGGTGTGACGTGGTCGACACCGGCGGCTTTTGCAATAATTTTTTCGGCGAGAGTCTGTCCCATCTGTTTTAATCCTCGTTCGGGTTAAATCACTTTTTTATCACGAAGTGCAGCAATATCATCATTCGTATAACCGGCGTCGCGGAGTAAATCATCTGTATCTGCGCCGAGTTTTGGTGCCGGGTTTGCTGGTGCTGTTGATCCGCAAGAGCGGACTGCCGATGCCACGTACTTGTAAGTCCCATGTCCTTCTAATTCGATTTCCTGCACGCGCCCTTCATCAACGACAAAGGGGTTGTCCAACGCTTGCTTCACATCATTGATCGCCGCAGCAGGCACACTGCCTCCAAATTCTGCGAGCCACTCGTCTGTGGTTTTTAACGACAAAGCATCATCAAGATATTCCTCGACCAGGGGTCGGTTCTCAAAGCGAGCCTCGAAATTCTTAAAGCGAGGGTCGGCTACCCATTCAGGGTGTCCGACAGCATTACATAATGCAGGCCAGAATTTTTCCTTGTTGCACATCAAGTAAATCCAGCCGTCCTTGGTCTTGTACAAGGCACAAGGCGTTAACGCCGGATGCGCCGAGCGCGGCAAGCGACCTTGCACATGGCCTTCGTTCAAATACCACATTGCCGGATAACCAAGATTGCTCAACGCGATATCAAACAAGCTGACATCCATGTTACGGCCAATCCCGGTCGCACGTGCGCCCGTGACACCGGCAAGCAAAGCATAAGCCAGCGCCAAGCCCGTCATCTGATCGACAACGGATAAACCAAAGCGTGTCGGTGGTGTATCTGGCTCGCCCGTAAGCGAGAACCAACCCGCCTCGGCCTGCATCAAATAATCAAAACCAGGCCATGTTTTGCGAGGACCTGTCCGGCCGTACGCTGATAAATGCGCACAGACAATTGTCGGATTTACATCTTTCAGATCGTCGTAATTCAAACCCAGTTTGTCCGGCACATCGCCGCGCAAGTTAGACGATACGGCATCCGCATTCTTGACCAAATCAAGAAACACCTTGCGACCATCATCCGATGTCAGATCAAGCGTGACGCTTCGCTTATTGCGGTTGTACGCATGAAAGAATTCAGACGAGCCATCACCAAACCAATAAGGTCCAATGTCACGTGCGAAATCTCCGCCAACCGGGTTTTCAATTTTAACAACGTCAGCCCCTTGGTCAGCCAGGTACATCGTGCCGTAAGGACCAGCACCATATTGTTCGACAGCAAGGACCCGCACACCAGCGAGGGGCAAAGGATTATTCATTAAGAGCTGCGCTCCACAAGTTGTTTCGAAATGATCACCCGCTGCATTTCATTGGTTCCTTCACCAATGCATAGCAACGGCGCATCGCGGTAATACCGCTCAACATTATATTCTGTTGAATACCCATAAGCACCATGAATACGCATCGCTTCGGCAGCATTTTCCATCGCGGCTTCGGTCGCGAACAGCTTGGCCATACCAGCTTCCATGTCACAGCGTTCACCTGTGTCATATGCAATCGCGGCATCTTCAACCAGACGCCTGGCCGCATACACACGTGTTGCCATGTCTGCGAGTTTGAGTTGGATGGCTTGATGCTCACAAATCGGCTTGCCAAAGGTCTTACGCTCCTTGGCGTAGACCAACGAGTCCTGAAGGGCCGCATCCGCAACACCAACACCACGTGAAGCGACGTTGATACGCCCAAGTTCAAGCCCCGCCAGAATTTGCTGTAGTCCCCTGCCCTCAACATCACCAATCAAATGGCTTTGTGGCACACGGACGCCATCGAATTGTACTTCACCCGTATCAATGCCCCGGTAGCCAAGTTTCTTAAGCTTGGATGCTTTGTAGCCTGCTGACTTTGGGACCAATATTAAGCTCATGCCCCGGTGTGGTGGTGATGCCTCCGGGTCTGTTTTGACCAGCACTGCCAGCATGAGGCCCTGCACCGAATTGGTAATCCAGGTCTTGGTGCCATCAATCACATAATCATCACCGTCTTTGACCGCACGCATCCGAATACCCTGCAAGTCTGTACCTGCATCTGGTTCTGTCAGCGCAATGCCGCCACGAATTTCACCCGTTGCAAATTTCGGCAGGTATTCGCGCTTCATCTCTTCAGTGGCGAACCGTTCAACCGCAGCCGCCATGATCAAGTGTGAATTGAAAATCCCAGATACAGACATCCAAACTTTCGACACCCGCTCAACAACCTTTGAGTAGGTTTTGATATCAATCCCGAGCCCACCGTACTCAGGCGAAATCGTCGCCCCAAACATACCAAGCTCAGCCAGCTTATCGGCAATGGCTTGCGGATATTTATCTTCAGATTCAAATTCGCGCACATAAGGTGCTACGTCTTTTTCCAGGAATTTATTGACAGCGTCCAGAATAAGGGCGCTCTCGTTGTCATGATCGGCGTCAGGCATTTTTCAACTTTCTTTATCTTCGTCATTCCCGCGAATGTGACAAAATCATCTCTCAAATTTTCCAGACCCGCCGTGAACTTTGGATTTCGGCCTTCGCCGGAATGACGTATTGTATCGTCCAAAAAATTATCTCGTCACCCCTACCTAGGTCGGGGTCCAGCAACAAGAAATCACATGTATTTGCGTTTCTTCGTTTCTGAACATTTTTGCCGCTTCAATAATCCGCTTTGTCGTCGACCGCATGGCCGCGTTTCGGGATGAGCATATTACGCTCAAACGAAATGACTTCGGTTCCGTCTGCTTTCTTGCCCGTCGTCTTAATGGCGACAATGCCCTGCGTTGGGCGAGATTTACTTTCGCGAACGCCAAGGACTTCGCTTTCAGCATAAAGCGTATCACCGTTAAACACGGGTGCTGGCATTTTAACTTTGTCCCAGCCCAGATTGGCAATGGTCTTTTGGCTCACGTCCGAGACACTCATTCCCGCAACAATGGCAAGCGTGAGGCACGAGTTCACCAACGGCTGGCCGAACTCACTATGCTTGGCATATTCTTGATCGAAGTGCAGCGGATGCTGGTTCATCGTCAACAACGTGAACCAGATATTGTCGTTCTCGGTGATCGTGCGACCGGGGCGATGCTCGTAAATATCGCCGACCTTAAAGTCCTCAAGGTACCGTCCGTAGGATTCTCGGTACCGGTTCGGTCCAACTTCTTTTGCTTCTGCTACCATTATTCTGCCGCCTGCATTTGTGGTTTACCTGCAGCCAGCACCGCGCTAACTGAATTTTGTGATTCAAGACCGAGGATCGCATCGGCAAACCGGTTGCAACCATCAACGCCAAGATAAGGTTCCGCAAGGCCATCAAACTTGCCTCGGAATTCTTCGGAGGTCATGAAGTTGCCCGGCTCGCCCTTTGGCATATCGACAAGCACACTGAACGTGCCGCGCGCCGTTTTCACCGTCGCCTTGCCCGCCATGTTTGCTGGGAACAATGCCTCGACCTCTGGGTCATTGACGCACGTGACTTTCTTGGTAAGTGCCAGTGTTTCTGGGTCGGTGAGGTGTGTCGCATAATGATCCCAAAGCATGGTCCCTTCACGGAGCACAATCGCAGCGCAGAACGGCATGGAGAACTGTCCATCCACAACGCTTTTTGGATTGTGCTTGGCATCAACAGGCTGGGACACAATTTTCATGCCAGTGCGTGGCAAACCGATTTCAACGGTTTCAACTTCATCCGCCGTCACACCCTCGTTCTGCATAATCATTTTCAGCGCATCCATCGCCGCATGGGTATAGCGGCATGACGGGAAAGGCTTCACAGCCAGACGCATGGTTTCCCAATTTTCGTTTAAGGCAGCAACAGCTTTTTCGCCATCTGCATTCGGTGCAAAGGCATGCAGGAAGCCCCACTTACCTTCAAAGGCTTGCTTGGGTCCAATGAAACCTTCCTTGGCAAGTACAGCACACATCAAACCGTTTTGTGCGGCCTGGCCAACGTGTGAACGCTTGGTCCACGAACCATCAGCCAGGAACTGCATTGAACCTGATGTCTGGCTGAGCGCGATACCAAAGGCGCTCTCGATCTGATCGACGTCCATGCCCAACAATTTACCCGCAGCCGCAACGGCGCCAAAAATGCCGCATGTTGCCGTTGGGTGATAGCCACGGTCGTAATGATCGGAAGGCCCTAATGCCAACGACAGGCGAATTTGAATTTCATATCCAGCAACACACGCGGCAATCAGGTCCTTGCCCGATGCGCCTGTCATTTCTGCCGCCGCTAAGGCCGCAGGGACAATCGGTGCTGATGAATGCAAAGAAGCTTCGGCGTGGGTGTCATCAAAATCGAGCGAGTGCGCGAGCGTGCCGTTAAGCAGTGCCGCAGCTGATGGCGCGTAGGTTGCCGTATCGCCAGGCACCGCACACTCACCATTGTCGAGCCCCAAAGCTATGATCGCACGAACCACGGAAGGTGTAGATTCAACATCATTGCGCGCACGCACCATGATGCCAGCGGTGTCCAGAATCAGAAGCTTGGTCCGCTCGACCACGTCTCTAGGTAAAGTTTCATATCCCAAATCATAGGCGAATTGCGCCAGACGGCAGCTAATATCAGTCATCAAATGTCTCCTAAAATCAAAAACAGCGCTATTTTCAGCTTATTGCATTTAATTTCATCATACATCATTCGATTGCACAATTCGAAAGATATGCATTATATATCAGTTAAACAAATCAATAGAGGATGCCATGATTCCAATCACGATTAAGCAGATTGAGACTTTTATCGCCGTGGCAGACGCCCGTGGTTTCCGCCGCGCGTCGGAGCGTCTAAATCTATCCCAGTCCGCTGTGACCGCGCATATCCAGCAGCTTGAGAGCACATTGGGTGTGTCGTTGTTCCATCGCACGACACGTTCGGTCAGGCTGACCCAGGCTGGGAATGACTTACTAGAGCGGGCACGCAGAACACTTACTGATCTGGATGACACGGTACGTACGTTCAGGGATGAAGTCGCGATGACCCGAGGGCGCGTGCGGTTCGCCTGTGCGCCCAGCTTTGCATCATCGATACTCCCCCCTGCCCTGGCGGCCTTTCAAAACCAGTATCCTGAGATATTTATTCAGGTTCGCGAAGCGTATGGGAGCGAGATTATTGAAGCGATCCGAAATAACACTGTCGATTTTGGCATCGGCCCCCTGGAACGCGATGATAAGGATATTACCTTCACGCATATTCTCTCAGACGGGTTTGTTGCCGTGCTGGCGGGCAATCACCCCCTCGCCTCAAAGAAGAAACTCAAGTTTACCGATATTCTGGGCGAGCCTGTTCTGGCCATGCCCAGCCGGTCTGCCACACGTAGTCTTTTAGAAACAATTTTTGAAAACAACGGACGAACACTGGCACCAAAATTCGAGATGCTGCATCACCAGACATTGATCAGTATGGCCGATGCGGGATTGGGGATCGCCGTCTTACCAGAAACAGCTGTTCCTCCAACTCGCGATGGCACGTATGCCATTGTGCCGCTCACGCAGCCGACCGAAAAACGCCGAATGGGGATCTTGATGGCTCGGGGTCATAGCCCGTCACCCGCTGCGGCAGCATTCGCAAAAATGCTGCCGAGCTTCGTACCTGTTAAAGTGCGTGCGAAGTAGCTTTACTCTGCCGCGTATTGCTTTTCGTCGGCGTAGTATTCTGGGAATCCAACAATCGCCTGCAATTCCTGGAACGTGATCCGGTTTGAAAGGTCTTGTTCGCCCGACTTGATCATCTGCAGTGTTTCCTGCATCCCCTTGATCGCCGTCATCAACAATGCAGCTGGATAGATCGCAACTTTGTAGCCGATTTCCTCAAGGTCTTTTGGGGAAAGATATGGTGTCGCGCCTTGTTCAACCATATTGGCCATCTTCGGGCCATCGATTTCAGCACCATAACGGCGCATTTCATCTTCGTCCTTAGGCGCTTCCAGGAACGTGATATCGACACCAACTTTTCGGAACATTTCACAACGGCGCAATGCCTCGTCCAGACCATCAGTCGCATTGGCATCGGTACGTGCCATGATCAAAATATCGCCGCCCTTATCGCGAACTTCCTGACGTGCATCTACAGCAGCCTGAAGATGCTGTTGCGCCTCAGCAAACGGGACAACCCGCTTACCCAAAGTATGGCCGCAACGCTTAGGAGAGACTTGATCTTCAATCATCACACACGCAAAGCCAGCCTGCGCATAGCCCTGCACCGTTCGCTTGACGTTAATGGGATTACCAAAGCCAGTATCACCATCACCGATCACGGGGATATCAACGGCGTTACATAGATTACGGCCCTGATCGACCATTTCCGCGTAGCTGATCAAACCTGTGTCCGGCATGCCGATCCGTACAGCAGACACCATGAAACCACTCATGAAGGCAGCGCTAAAACCAGCTTGCTCAGTAAGTCTTGTTGAAATGGCATCGAAGACGCCCGGTGCTGTAACGATACCAGGCTTGTCGAGCAGAGCTTGAAGATTTCCAGCGGCAGTCATGATTAAGTCTCCCAAAAAAGTTTTTGTATGTGTTCAGTTGGCGATAAAGAAAGACGACCAGCGCCGCCCCGTCAAGTCAGCTTCCTTTAAACTTTGGCGGACGCTTGGCGATAAAAGCTTCGAAACCTTCGCGGTAATCGTCACTGTCACAAGGTGTGTAGCTCTCGCGCGTTTCGGCTTCTGAAATCGGTGCCGGATCATTCATCAAGCGGTTCAGCACTTTTTTCGTCATCCTTGCAGCTAACGGTGCACCAGACGCAATCCGCGCCGCCGTTTCTTTGACTTCGGTTTCCAATTTCGCATCATCCACAACACGATTTACCAGGCGATGCCGTAAAGCTTCTGTGGCATCAATGACCTGACCTTCCATCAGGAATTCCAGCACCAGTGCCTTGCCAACAAGATCCAACAACGGTTTCATCTCGGAAGGAGCAAAGGCATGGCCAATACGTTTGATAGGCACACCAAAACGCGCCGTTTGAGACGCTATCCGCATGTCACAGCAGGCAGCAATCTCAAGTCCACCGCCCGTACAGGCCCCCCGGATCATGGCAATGACCGGATGGCGACATGCCAACAACTGTTCCAGCGCCTTATCCGTCGCCAGCCCGTAGACATATGCCTGCTCGGCATTGGCACGTTTCTCAGGGAACTCTGATATGTCGGCACCTGCTGCAAAGGCCTTGTCGCCGGCACCCTGAATAATGATGCAGCGCAAGCTTTCATCTTTATCGAGAGACTCGATGGTTTCAGACAACCAATGCCACCCCGCCAAAGATAATGCATTCCGCTTAGCTGGATTGTTCAGGGTAATAGTCGCGATATCGCCGTCGCGCTTAAGGATAATAGGATCAGTACTCATTGTGTATTCAACACGCGTGATGGCGCGTCGTCCTTCCATGTTTGGATGTTTTCAACCGCTTGTGCATAGACAAGCTCGTATAATTCTTTGACCACGTAGCCTGTGTGTCCAGTCAGGACAGCGTTATCCAGGCTCCGCAAAGGATGGTCCACCGGCAACGGCTCAACGTCATAAACATCAATGCCTGCACCTGCAATTTCACCCGAGCTCAATGCGCCAACCAGCGCAGCCTCGTCAACAATCGGTCCGCGTGACGTGTTCACCAGATAACTCGTCGGCTTCATTTGTTTGAATTCCGTCACACCAACAAGGCCTTCTGAACGTTCGCTCAAGATCAAATGAATTGAGATTACATCCGATGTCTCAAAGAACGTTTCTTTATCTACCTGGCGCACACCCACTTCGGCGCACCGCTCGTCCGTCAGGTTTTGGCTCCAGGCGATAACATCCATCTCCATCGCCAAGCCAAATTTGGCAACCCGCGCGCCAAGCTTCCCAAGACCAAGAATACCCAACGTGCGTCCATTCAGGCTTTCTGAAACGTAGCCCTGCCAGCCGCCATTACGCATGACCTGGCTTTCAGCAGAGATTTTCTTGTACAGGTCGGTGATCATGGCGACCGCATGTTCTGCAGCGGGATACGGCAGCATATCGGTACCTGAGACAACAATACCTTTCGAGCGCGCGTGCTCCATATCGATAGCAAGGTTACGCATCCCGGTCGTCACCAGCAGCTTGAGGTTTGGCAGTATATCAATCTGTGATGCTGGGAACCGTGTCCGTTCACGCATACAAACCAGAATATCGAAAGGTGCGAGGGCTTTGGCAATATCGCTTTCATCCCAGCCCAAATGCTCATCAAAAACCGTAATATCGATGTCGTTTCCAAGCACGGTCCAATCTGCAGCTTTTAAAGCAGCGTTCTGATAATCATCAAGAATTGCAAGTTTAAGCACGGTGTTCCCCCTGTATCGGCATCCCGGATCATCCAGAATATGATCATGATTTCGCATCGGCATTTTTATAACCAAGCTGCCAACGTCTATGTGGAAGATATGCTTCATGCTGTTTCATTCAAGGAAGAAAATATGCGGGCACCTCGAACGACACAGCAATTTCCACCCTCAAAACAACCACTTTTTGCCAGCACCCAAATCGTTCGCTATATATCCCTTATCATTTTTTGAACGGGAGAATATGCAATGACAACGTGGCTTGAAGGATCAACTCGGAATGATAAGCCTGCGGGC
The DNA here is from genome assembly GCA_002389385.1 of Rhodospirillaceae bacterium UBA4468. Classification (GTDB taxonomy): domain Bacteria; phylum Pseudomonadota; class Alphaproteobacteria; order Rhodospirillales; family Casp-alpha2; genus UBA4479. The sequence goes on from DGOK01000102.1 coordinate 90,975, forward strand.
GCACGGCTTCGCCAGCTTCTTGAGCGTGATGAAATACTCCGCGTTCCAGGTACGCACAACCCTCTCGCCGCACGCCTTGCCATGCGCGAAGGCTTTGAGACGTTGTACATTTCAGGCGGTGCCGTCACGTCGAGCCTTGGCCTACCAGACTTGGGCGTGATGATGCTGGACGAGCTTTGCTTCATCACAAAGATGGTCTCGCGCGCCACTGACTTACCGTTGATCGTCGACGGTGATGTGGGTTACGGCGGCACACTGAATGCCATGCGGACTGTCCGCGAACTGGAACAGGCCGGTGCTGCTGCTGTCCATATCGAAGACCAGTTACTGCCAAAGAAATGCGGCCACCTGAACGATAAGCGTCTGGTCCCGGCTGAAGAAGCCGCCGCAAAAATTGCCGCAGCCAAAAAGGCATCACGTGATCTTGTGATTATTGCGCGCACCGATGCCGCTGGCGTTGAAGGTATTGATGCGGCGATTGCCCGCTCAAACTTATACAAAGAAGCAGGCGCCGATGTGTTATTCCCGGACGGCCTCGCCACTGTTGATGAATTCAAACAGTATGCCGATGAGACCTCGGGTATCATCATGGCGAACATGACCGAGTTCGGTCGCACACCACATTATACCGGGCAGCAATTCCAGGATATGGGATATGGCATTGTGATCTGGCCAGCAACGTCAATGCGGGTTGCCGGATATGCGATGCGTGATCTTTATAAGCACATCAAAGATCATGATGGCACAGAAGGCTTCGAAGATCGCATGCTGAAGCGCTCTGAAAGCTACGACATCATCGGCTATCACGAATTCGAAGCCTTGGACGAAAGCGTGGCAAAGTCAGTGGCCCCAGCGTTTACCGGCCAGGACACCACAAACAAATAGATAGCTGGATAATTAAGGGCGTTACTTGCCTTTGAGTTTGCCGACAAAGAATACGATCAACCAGATCGGCACAACAATGACGGCGCCGATCAGGACGTATTCGATGCTGCCTGCGACAAAGTCACCGGCCCATGCGAAGGCGGATTGAACCGTTTCACCAAAGTTCAACAATAGATCTTTAGGATCGATTTCCATGAACTTGAGAATGAAACCAAGGACCAAAGAGGCCGCAAGAATCTTGAAGATAGTTCCGATAACATTTTGCGGCATTGTTGTAGGCTCCAGATCGACATAAGTACTTTGTAGCACGTAGACTACACGCGTTGTACCAAAGGTTCAATTCAACGGACAAATGGATTTTAAATCAATGATTGAGATTGAGCGCAAAGAAAATGTCGGTCCACCGCACGCGATCCGCTGGCTCGCCTTTATTGGCTGGTTAGTGTTGCCGATTTTGGCGACCTGGGGTGTTGTCGAGATGACATCATTGATCGTTCTTTGGTGGGGCATGGTCTGGTTTGGCTTCGCGCTCGTCTATATGATCGTATATTTTCGCTGGTCTCGGAAAACCTATCCCAAGCCCTAAAGCTTTTTAGGCAGATAC